>DATELR010000168.1:0-7750 GCA_035276345.1 Streptosporangiaceae bacterium
GGCCTGGTCGCTGTCGCGGTCCTCTGGCCGGCTCCGGCAAGGGACCGGCTGCGTCCGGCGGCCATCACCGCGTGCGAGGCGCTGGCCGCGCAGATCAGAGCAGACCTCGCATTCGTGCTCAGCGGCGGGAGCAAGGACTTCGGCGCCGACCGCGACCACGCCGTCGACCACGCACGGGAGGCCATCGACGCGCTCCAGCGTACGTTTCTGGCCACGCCGTACCGGCCGGGCGGGCTACGGACATCCGGGCGAACCGTAACCCGGCTCGTGGCGGAGCTCGACTGGCTGAACTTGATCATGAAGAAGTCACGTCATGCACCGGTGCTCGCGAAGCCGGGAGGCGGCAGCCGGCCCTTGCACGCAGTCAAGGTCGCCGCCGCCGCCGTGCTCGATCGCGGCGCCGAACTGCTCAAGCTCACCGGAGGTCGCGGAGACGAGTTGCAGGCCGCGATGTCTTCGCTGAATGGTGCGCTGACCGACCTCGAGGACCATGCGGCCGCCGAACTGCCTGCCCGGTCCGCGGCCGGGACATCCGAGCCGGCGGTCAGCATGGCAAACCAGGCCGCCGAGCCTGGCGCCCACGTGAGCATGCTCGTCAGCGCTCTGGACCCGGCATTCCGTGCTCAGGAGCTCGGTTACGCGGTCACGATGATCGGGCGAACCATCGCCTTGACCGCGGCGGCTGAGCGCCGGAGCTGGCCGCAGCGCATGCTGGGCCGTCAGCCTGAGGGCCTGTCGGGGTCGCTATCTGCGGCCGAGGAGAGAGCGGCTGCGCACGTTGAGCCGCATTCGGTGTGGCTGCGTAACAGCATCCGGGGGGCGGCCGGGCTGGGCCTGGCAGTGCTGGTGGCCAGGCTTACCGGTGTACAGCATTCGTTCTGGGTCGTCCTCGGCACACTGTCGGTGCTGCGGTCGAACGCGCTCAGCACCGGGCAGGACTCGCTCCGCGCGCTCGCCGGAACGGTCGTCGGCCTGCTGATCGGCGCGGGGATTATCGAAGGGATCGGCACCAACGACGTCGCGCTGTGGATCTTGCTTCCGGTCGCCATCCTGCTGGCCGGCGTCGCGCCTGCGGCCATCTCGTTCGCGGCTGGCCAGGCCGCCTTCACGCTCACGCTGGTGATCTTGTTCAACCTGATTCAACCGGCCGGCTGGCAGGTGGGGCTGGTGCGCCTCGAGGACATCGGCCTGGGCTGCGCGGTGAGCATCGTCGTCGGACTGCTGTTCTGGCCGCGTGGCGCTAGCGCGGTGCTCAGGCGTGCGCTTGCGGACGCCTATGCCGGAAGTGCCGCGTACCTGGCCGGGGCAGTGGAGTACGGGATCTTGCGCTGCACGAGCCAGGGACCGCGGCCTGCGGCGCCGACCGGGCAGGCCAGCAGGGCCGCGGCGGCCGACCGGCGGCTGGACGATGCCTTCCGCGCGTACCTGGCTGAGCATGGGCCGAAGCCGATGACGCTGGCAGACGTGACCAGCCTGGTCATGGGCGCGTCCGGGGTCAGGCTCGCGGCCGGTGCGGTGGTCGACCTCTGGCGCGGCGACCCGGGCGAGGCAGCTGACAGGTCAGCTGCGCGCGGCGAGATACTGCAGTCCCTGTCCAGGGTGCGGAACTGGTACGACGATCTCGCCGCCAGCCTGACAGATGGCCAGCGACCAGACGAACCGCTGACCTACGATCAGGCGGCCGATGTGAGGCTGGTCGAGGCCGTCCGCAACGACCTCGACGCCGGTGACAGCGAGGCGGCCGCGACCGCGGTCCGCATCGTCTGGACCGGTGATCACCTGGACGCGACCCGCCGGCTTCAGGAAGCGATTGCGCCGGCTGCTCAGCTGGCCAGCAAGCTTCAGGTTGCCAGCAGTTTCGCCGCGGCGAGGACCCGGTGGTCTTCCCACGGCCGGCCGATCAGCTGAACTGCGAGTGGCAGGCCGCGGGCGTCAAGGCCAGCCGGAATGGTGATAGCTGGCGATCCGGTCAGGCTGGCCGGCAGGGTGAAGATAAAGTCCCTTCCGCGCACGTCACGGTGTTCTGGCGCCGGTTCCAGGCAGGTCGGCGTCAGCAGGAAGTCGATGGTCTCCGCCGCGCGCAGGTACCGGTGCCGGTACCGGTCCCAGTCCCATAGCTGGCGATCCGCCTCCTCGCCGGACAGCTCGGTGCGAGCCCAGTATCGCCTGGTTATGTCGTTGCCATCGGTTAGCCATGGAATCTGCCAGTCGGTCCTGGTCATGCCGGCATCGGCGAGCGCGGCGGCCGCGCTTTCGTGCGCCGCGGTCTGGTCGGCGTCCGGCCACCAAGGCTCCTCGCCGGTCAGCACCGCGAAGCTGGCGCCGTCGAGTACGGCATCGGCCGAGCTCTGCAACGGCACCGGTGGAACGCCAGCGTCGCGCCAGTCAGGGCCAGCGATGACGGCGAGCACGCGCTCGAGGTCTGCGACATTGCGGGCAAGCGGGCCGATCTGGGTGCGGCCGTCATTAAGCGGCCCGACCCGCGGGAAATGGCCAGTTCCTGGGACCCGCCCCGCAGTTGGCTTCAGCACGCTCCCGCGGCCACCACCACTGCCTCTCCGGTACTTGAGCCGCCCGGCGTCCGGCCAGGATCTGCAGGGTGCAGGACTCGTGCCTGCGCTGAGGAGGGTCCCCAGGCATGTGTCTTGGCGAGCACGACGGCTCCGGCGCGGCGCAGCCTGGCCACGACCGTTGCGTCCTGCTTGGGCCATCGATCGATCTCGCCGGTGTCGCCGGCACAAGGAAAGCCCTCGACGTCGATCCAGTCCTTGATCGTCACGGGCAATCCATGCAGCGGGCCGGTCACGCCGCCTGCGGCAAACGCCTCATCCAGGCGGTGCGCGTCGGCCAACGCCCTTTCGTCACCGAACGCCGCGATCGCCCGGGTTTGCTCGTGTACCGCGTGCAGCGCCGCGAGGCCGGCGCTCACGACGTCGGTAACTGACGACTGACCGGACCTGACCGCTGCGAGCAGGCCGCCGGCCGAGGACCCAGTTTCTGCCGTCATGAGGTTCATCTTCGCCGTCCCGCTCGGCGCCGCAACTTGTTACTCGAGCGGTGCGGCCGTGCTGCTGCATCCCGGTGCATGGGTGCTATGGAAAACTTGGCCGAAGCGTCGTGGGCGGTACATCCGGCGGAGGGGAGGACGCCAGACGATGACGGTGGCAGGACCGCCGGACGTGCCGGCGTCGTCTGGTACAGCCGCGCCCGCTGACGTGTCAGCTTCGCCCGACATCACCGGCCTGACTGATGCCAGGCCGGCCCGCGACGACACGCCTCAGCCCGTGCTTTCCCCGCTCACCGCGGCGGCCATGTTCCTTGTGGTGACCGTGAACCATGGCGGCGAGCCGGCTGTTTACGACTTGCTCGATGACTTCACCGCGCTGCAGCGGTCGGTGGGATTCCGGATTCCGGAAGGCCAGCTGGCCTGCGTCGTCGGGATCGGCTCGCTGGCATGGGACCGGCTGTTCTCCGGCCCGAGGCCGGCCGAGCTGCACCCGTTCCGCGCCCTGTCAGGTAACCCGCACAGCGCCGTCGCAACGCCTGGCGATCTGTTGTTCCACATCAGGGCCAGCCGGCTGGATCTCTGCTTCGAGTTCGCGGCTCAGGTCATGGCAAGGCTGGCTGGCTCGGTCACGGTTTGCGATGAGGTCCAGGGATTTCGGTACTTCGACGAGCGTGACCTGATCGGCTTTGTCGACGGGACGGAGAACCCGTCAGGGAACGCCGCTGCGGACGCAGCGGTCATTGGCGGCGAAGACGGGGACTTCGCCGGCGGCAGTTACGTCATCGTGCAGAAGTTCCTGCACGATATTCCGGCTTGGAACGCGCTGCCGGTCGAGGAGCAGGAGAAGGTCATCGGCCGCAGCAAGCTGTCGGACATCGAGATGCCGGACGACGTCAAGCCAGCGAACTCGCACGTGGCGCTGAATACGATCATCGAGGCGGACGGAACCCAGCGGCAGATCCTGCGGGCCAACATGCCGTTCGGCGCGCCTGGCCGTGCCGAGTTCGGCACCTACTACATCGCCTACGCTGCCACGCCGTCGGTGACCGAGCAGATGCTCGTCAACATGTTTATTGGCAAGCCGCCGGGCAACTACGACCGGATCCTGGACTTCTCCACGGCCGTGACCGGAGGCCTGTTCTTCGTGCCGTCGGCTGGATTCCTCGACGATCTGCCCGATCCGCCCGGTGCGGCTGGCAACCAGCAGGCGGCCAGCCAGCAGGACGGCTCACTGGGCATTGGCAGCCTGCAAAGGAGCGCTCAGCTATGAACAACCTGCATCGTGAGCTCGCCCCGGTCTCGGCGGCCGCTTGGGCCAGCATCGAGGAGGAGGCCAAGCGCACCTTCACCTTGCACCTGGCCGGGCGCAGGGTAGCGGAGGTGCAGGGTCCCGATGACGACGCGCTGGCGGCGGTGGGGACCGGTCACCTCAGCGACATCGCCTCACCGGCGCCCGGAGTTCTCGCGTGGTCGCGGACGGCTCAGCCCGTGATCGAGCTTCGCGTCCCGTTCGCCGTTAAGCGGCGCGACGTCGATGACGTCGAGCGCGGCGCTCAGGACCCTGACTGGCAGCCGGTCAAGGACGCCGCCCGCGCGATGGCGTTCGCCGAAGACCGGGCAGTGTTCGAGGGCTATCAGGCCGGCGGCATCGCCGGGATCCGCCAGGCCGCTTCCAACCCCGCGCTGACGCTTCCCTCGGACGCCAGGCAGTACCCGGACACGATCAGCGAGGCGTTGACCGGGCTTCGGCTCGCGGGCGTGGGCGGCCCGTACGCTCTGCTGCTGAGCGCGGATGCGTACACCGCGGTGAGCGAGACCTCCGATCACGGCTATCCGGTCAAGGAACACCTCAGCAGGCTCATCGGCGGGCAGATCATCTGGGCGCCCGCGATCGACGGCGCGTTCGTGCTGTCAACCCGCGGCGGGGACTTCGAGATGTACCTGGCGCAGGACCTGTCGATCGGCTACCAGTCGCACGACGCCGAGAGCGTGCACCTTTACTTCATCCAGGCGCTGACCTTCATGGTGCATACGCAGGAGGCTGTTGTTCCGCTCACCGCCGGCTGACGGGTGGCCGGTAAGGCTGATCGGTCTGTGCCAGAATGTCCGTCAAAAGAATTCAGGCGGAGGCAATTGAATGGCCGAGACTCAGCAGGTTCCACCCGGCATCGACGCGTCGAAGCCGTCTGTCGCTCGCATTTACGACAACCTGCTTGGTGGCGTGAACAATTTCGACGCGGACCGGGCTGCAGCCGACCTGATGCGGTCAAGGGCACCTGAGCTGGTCGACGCCGCATTCGCCAATCGCGGCTTCCATCAGCGGGCGGCGAAATGGATCGCCGAGCAAGGTGTGCGGCAGTTCATCGACCTGGGCTCTGGGTTGCCGACGGTCGGGAACACGCACGAGGTCGTCCGCAAGGTGCATCAGGACGCGCGCGTTGTGTACGTCGACATCGACCCCATGGTCCGGCTGCACAGCCAGCGTCTGCTGGCCGGAGACGACGGTGTGGCGGTGATTGTCGCCGACCTGAAGCAACCGGAGACGGTGCTGAACAGTGACGTCGTGCGCGCGCTGATCGACTTCAGCCAGCCGGCCGCCGTGATGATGACCGCGGTGCTGCATTTCGTCTCCGACGCCGATGACCCGGTCGGCATCGTCGGCCGGTATGTCTCGCGGCTCTCGGCAGGGAGCTATCTCGCTTTGTCGCACACGACTGGCGACCAGAAGCCGCCGCAGGCGGTCGAAGCCATGAACGAGGCCGGCCGCAGGTCAGCTGGTGGCAACTACCTGCGCAGCCGCGATCAGGTGCGGCAGCTCTTCGGCTCGCTGGAGATCGTGCCGCCGTACGAGGGTGCCTCGCCGGACGTGACGTGGGTCGGGCTGTGGGGATGTGAGGACCCGGAAGCTGCTGACTCGGAAGGCTCGCGATGGCTCTACTGCGCGGTCGCCCGTAAGCGAGACTGACGCCCTGGTAGCGGGGGCGGAAATCGGACGTACCTCTCATCCAGGTGCCGGCCGCTCATGCAGGGACTGAATGGCCGCTGGTGTCGCACCTGCACGCCGTCCTCATCGCTCAGCAGGACGGGACATGGCTGCTGCTGGATCAGGGCTCTTCCAACGGGACGCAGGTGAACGGCAGCCAGGTCGCTTCAGGGGTTCCGTCCCGCTGCGCGACGGCGACCGCATCTGCCTAGGCGTCTGGACCGTCCTGACCGTCCGCGCCGCCTGACCTCCAGCCCCGAAATGACCCGCCTCCGGCTGGGCTGCTCAGGCAGGCGTGTGTGACTGCGCGTAATGGGCGGCGAGTATGTCCTCACCGAAGTCGCCGCGGGGGCGGCGCAGCACCGTGTGCGCGTGATTGCCGTCGTCTTGGGTGTTGTCGTACTCGATCAGCAGGTCATCGCCCTGGACCCGGTAGTAATGCCGGGTGCCGCGACGGGGCGCCCCTTCCCAGGCGAAATGCAGGTCGCCCGAGCGGATCCGATCCGCCTGGCCAGCGGCGAGCTCGCCGGCGAGACGGTCCAGGTACACGGCGACAAGCTGGTCAAGCAGCGCTCGTGCGGTAGATCCGAGCTGGCCGGCGGCGATGCCACGCGGCGCTAGCTCCGCGCCGGCCCGGCCCTTGGTGCTGGTCCTGATGTCGGGTGGCGCCTGGTCGGCCACCACGGCGATCTGCCGGCCGGCTGGCCCGAGCTCGTCAAGCAGAGCAAGTGCCACGTCCTCTTCGGGCGCGAGCGGCCTGGACACGACCTGGCCTGCGTAACCGACCCTGGCCGGGTTCGCGCCGAAGAACACCGGCGCTGGCGACACGTCCTCGCCATTCAGGGTCATGCTGACGGAGAGGTGGTGTCCTTCGAACCGCCAGGCCCAGGGCTCGTCCCTGCCTGGTTGACCGAAGGCGGTGACCCAGTAGTCGCCGCTGTGCCGGCCTCGCAGCCATCCTTCCTTACGGTCGAGCACCTCCTCCAGGGCGATGATGGCCATGGCCTGCGCGTAGGCGCGATCGCTGAGCGCGGTCGACAGCAATCGGTGCGCCGCCTTACGTCCGGCAGGACTGATCAGGGCGAGGCACGCACCCGGGCGCTCATGGGGGCGGTACTCCAGCCACCGCCGCGCGGGCTCATCGGCAAACGGCAGCGAGGCCAGCCGGAGCTGATCGTCGTCCATTTCCCGCAGTAGCAGATTCGCGGCCGATCGCATCTGCCCGGCGACGCTTTCAGTCATGAACCCGGTATATCAAGCTCCTGGACGCCGGACGGGGTCCCGGGTACGTGCGGTTTACCGGCGCCGGCCGAGGCCGCCATCAGGTCGCGCAGCCATTGCTCGCTGGCCCCGGCGACCCTGGCCGGGACGCCCAGCTCGCGGAGCAGATCGGCTGCGGCGGCCATCTCATCAGCTCGCCTGCGCGCGTGCCGGATGCTGCCGTCCTCCAGCCGGTCGAGCGTAGCGGCGGAGAAGCCGGTGAGTTCCGCGGCGATCACCGACCTGAGCCAGTCCTCGCATCCGGCGGACCTGGCCGCGCGCAGAGCCTCGGTGACTGAGGCCGCGAGTCCCTTGTAGAAGACGCTCCTGACAAGCTTGCGGACCGCGGCCGTGCCGGGCGGGCCGGCGAGTACCTCGACCGTCGCACCCAGTGCGGCAAGGGTGGCCGCGAATTGCGGCGCGGCGGGGCCGGAGGCGAGCATCGGCGTCCTGATCCCGAGCCCGGGAACCGGCGACAGCATCGCGACGTCAGCGAACCC
>DATELR010000169.1:0-11951 GCA_035276345.1 Streptosporangiaceae bacterium
GACAGGTTCGGCGCGCGCGTGTTCGCGACCGCGGGGATGGTCGTGTTCGGCGCTAGTTTCGTGGGGCTGATGCTGATCCCCGCGGACTTCCCGTACTGGGCCTTTGCCCTGCTCACCGCCGCGAACGGAATCGGCGGCGGCTTGTTCGCGGCACCGAACTCGGCATCGATCATGAGCAGCGTCCCCGCGAGGTACCGCGGCGTCGCATCGGGGATGCGCTCGACTTATCAGAACTCCGGTACGGCGCTGTCGATCGGGGTGTTCTTCTCGCTGATGATCGCCGGACTGGCCAGCACATTGCCGCGCACGCTGACCCATGGCCTGCAACAGCACGGCGTGCCGCACGCGATCGCCCACCAGATCGGTTCGCTGCCGCCGGTGTCTTCCCTCTTCGCCGCCGTCCTCGGCGTGAACCCGGTCCAGCACGTCCTGGCGTCGACCGGCACGCTCGCCAGGCTGCCGGCCGCGAGCAGGCATGCGCTCACCGGCCGCACGTTCTTCCCGCACCTGATCGCGGTGCCGTTCCAGCACGGGCTGATGGTCGTGCTCATCGTCGCCACCGCCCTGTCGCTGATCGCGGCCGTCGCGTCGGCTCTGCGCGGCGGCCGGTACGTGCTCCCCGCGAGCGCCGAGGAGCCCATCACCGCGACGCGCGGCCGCGAGGAAGCAGGGCGCCGGTAGCGCTGGCGCTGGATTAGCGCCTGCCAGCCCGGATCAGGACCGGCAGGGCCGCGGCGAGCGCGAGGGCACAGACGATGCCGCCGATCGTGTAGGGGGCCCGCAGGCCACCTACATGCGCCACGAAGCCACCCGCAACCGCGCCCAGCGGCATCAGGCCCCAGCCGAGCATGCGGTAGACGCTGTTCACGCGGCCGAGCAGGCCCGCCGGCACGATCCGCTGCCGGAGGCTGACCGTGACAACGTTCCACATGGTCACGAAGAACCCGTTGCAGGCCATCATCAGGCCCGCCACATACGCGTTCGGGGACAGCCCGATGCCCGCGAATACGGCGGCCTCTGCGGCCATGGCGATGATCAGCGAAGGCAGCAGGCCGAAGCGACGGGTGAGGGGCGGATTGGCCAGGCCGCCGAGGATGCTGCCCAAGGCCGACGCGGTCCAGAGCAGCCCGTAGCCGCGCGTGCCGATGTGCAGCGTCTGGGTTGCCAGCAGGACCAGTACAGCCTGGCCCATCTGGCTGCAGAGACCCATCACGCCAAGCAGCACGGCGACCACCCGTAGCAGGCGGTGCCGCAACAACCAGCGCAGGCCTTCGCTGATGGACACGCCGAGACCGCCCGCCGGCGCGGCGGGAGGCCGGCGCGGCAGGCCGGACAGCAGGAGCGCGGAGCCGGCGAACGACCCGGCATCGAGGCCGAACGGCAAGGCCTGCCCCGCTGCGAACAGCAGGCTGCCCAGTGGCGGGCCGGCGAAGGTCTCGCCGACAGTCAGACTGACCTGCAGGTTGCCGTTGGCCTTGGGCAGCAGTTCGGCCGGTACGAACTGGGGCAGTGCCGCCTGCGCGGCATTGCTGAACACCACCTCGGCGGCGCCGAGGCAGAATCCCGCGGCGATCAGCATGCCGATGTCGACCACGCCGGTGGCTGTCAGCACCGCGATCAGCGCGACGATGATGGCTTGCACCGCCTGGGCCCGCCACATCAGCGCGACGCGGTCATAGCGGTCGACCAGCGCCCCGGCGGGCAGCGACAGCAGCAGCCAGGGGACGAAGAACGCGGCGGACACCACCGCGATGAGCCGCGGGTCCCTGGTCACCGTCACAGCCAGCAGCGGCAGCGCCGCCACGAACGCGCCGTCGCCCACGCTGCTGACCGTATTGGCCCACCACACCCGCCGGTAGGCCGTCCCGAGCACCGCCCGATGGGTCGGCTTCGCGGTCGTCTGCGCCATGCGAGCCACAGTCCCGCGCGGCCGCTGAGGTGAAAATGTTTAAGGGATTTGCTACATAGTGAGCATGCCCCTGGTGATTTCGCTTGACGTGGCAGAACTGGCCGCGACGAGGTTCGCGGCATCCCCGCTGAGCGAGACGATCAGAGCACTTCACTTGCTCGCCAAGCCCGACCCGCCCGCGGTGAACCTGCCTTGGCTCCGCTGGGCGCGAGCCCGGCTGGACGAACATCCGTTGCGGGTTCCGCGGCTGTGGCCGCTGGTCGTCACCGGCCTGCCGCACTACCCGGAGTTCCTCGTCCCGGCACCCGCGGGCCAGTGGCCAGCCTTCGCCGACGAGCTTTCCCGGCTGGCGGCAACGCCCGCTCCCGCGGTCCGCGCCAGTCTGCGCCGGGTGTTCGCCGATGGCCCGTGGCCGCCCAGCGCTCGCGAGCTGTTCGAGCGGCCAGAGTTCGGGGAGATCACAGCCGAGATGGCGGACTGCCACGCCCGGCTGATCGCCCCGCACTGGGAGCGGATCCGGGCTGTGCTCGACGCCGACATCGCGTACCGCACCGCGCAGCTGGCCAGAGGCGGCGCCAGACAATTGTTCCGCGAGATGCACCCCGACCTGACCTGGACCGCTGGCACCCTCACACTGGCTGACGCCGACACCGGCCAGACCCAGTTTCAGGTGGAGAAGGGACCGGACGGGCTGGTGCTCATGCCGACCGTGTTCGGGTGGCCCGACGTCTCGGTGAGAAAGGCGACAAGCAGCCAGACGACAATGATGTATCCCGCGCGCGGTGCGGCAACCGTATGGCATCCGATCGCTGACCATCTGGTGATCGGCGGCACTCCGGCCGAGCACTTGCTGGGCCTGTCACGGGCACGGCTGCTCAGCGCGCTGCGCTCCCCCGCGACCACCACGGTGCTGGCACGCCAGCTCGCCGTCACCCCCAGCGCGATCTCCCAGCACCTGAGGTTCCTGCACCGCGGCGGCCTGCTGAGCCGCCAGCGCTCCGGCCGCGCCGTGCTCTACCAGACCTCCGAACTCGGCCTTGCCCTGCTCACCGCACCCGCCCCGAGCGACGAGCACATGAGCAACCCATGATCGCTACCCGCGGCGGCGGCCGATCAGCCAGTAGACCCCGGCGTTTGCAGTGTTCAGCGCGCTGAAAACCCGCCAGAACCTCTTGTTCCCTCGGATCTCGTCGGCAGGGCGGGCGGAGATGTCTCGCCAGGTCAGCGCGACCACTGCGACATGGAGAATCGCGAAGGCCGCGATCACGAACTTGTTTGGCTTGCGTTGCTCCATGCCGGCTAATTGTGATCCTTTCCCTGGCCTCCCGCCACCAGCGCCGGTCCGCGCGTCGCGGTTACCTCGGCCTCACCTGATCAGATTCGAGCTTCGGGACGCCGCGGAGCACCGTGATCGCCTCAAGGGTCGACTGATAGACGAACCTCTCCCGCTTAGGACTGGCCAGGAACCGTGCGGCCGCCGCGATCGGCTCGGTGGCCTCCGGGCAGTCGCCGAGCGCCCGGGACTCATCGACCGCAGCCCGCGCGGTCTTCACGACGTGCGCGACCATGATCGGCGCGACCGAGTGATCCTCGGCGGCGGCCTGGATCAGCGAACGCTCCAGGTCCTCCCGCGGCCCAGTGAATCCATCCACCAGCGCGACAGCAGCCTCGGGATCACGGCCGACGATCGCCTTGTGCACGTCGCCGGCATCTTCAGTTGAATGCGCCGCCGGGCGGCCGCCGTTCGCGCCGGGATTCCGCTCGTCGAACTGCCCGGTCCACTGGACGAACCACGCAGCGTGGAACAGGCCGCGCAACACCTGCGGAGACGGATCCGCGGACCAGGCCCACCGCAGGGCGTTGAGATACGTCAGCGTGTGCGTGACGTCCAGCCAGCCCCACTCGTTGGTGTCGTCCAGGTCGAGCTCGATGTCGAACCGAGCCAGCCGCTCGGCGGCAGCACGTCCGGTCGCGTCGATCAGCGATGCCACCGGAACGCCAGCCTCCAGCGCCCCGAGCAAGCCAGCAGCCGCGTCCTCTGGCGAACCGTCGGTCAGCGCCTTCCGGTATCCGGCCTGATCCAACGAGCCCGAACCGCCTAGCTTGCCAGCCAGCGAAGACAGGTCAGGCTCGGCGCCTTCCCACGCCCGCAGGAACTTGCGCATGTAAGGGAGCTTGTCGTACCGCGTCCCGAGCACCATCTCGGGCACCAGCGGCGACAGCACGGTGTCAGCCTCCTGCCAGCCGATCTGGTCGAGCATCTCGAACGCCTTCTGAACGAAGATCATCGAATGGCCGTACGCGAGGAAGTGGTCGGTCACCGCCGTCAGCAGCATGTGGCGCAGATCCCGTGCCCCGACGCCAGCGGCGATCAGCCCGCGCAGCAGCGCTTCGGCATCGTCGGCTCGCTCCTGATCGACCAGTACCGGGTAGGCGGCCATCGCATCGGCGATCGAGCCGTATGCGAGAACGGGGTCGACCGGATCAGGCCTCGCCCGGTCGGGCCGCCTGACCTGATTGTCGGCGGCGACCGCCAGGCCCTGGATCACCGGCAGCGCGCGCAGCGACTCGGTGAAGAACTGGCTCATCCGCAGGCAGTCGGTCATTGTCGCGAGCGAATGGTCCCAGCCGTACTCGGCCCGCGGCGCCGCGTACCTGACGCCCTCGCGGATCACGTCGCTCAGCGGCGTGCCGATCCGCTGCAGCCGCATCGCATCCCGCGCCATCCGCCCGACGTCGAGGTCCTCCATCGCGGCGTTGAGGCTGGCGAACAACTCAGGCCTGATCACCTCGGCAGCCGGATCGGTGATGTCGACGAACACCTGGCCCTGCCGGATCTCAACCGGATAGGTCCTGATGTTCTCGCCGCCGAACGTGCAGGTGCCCGAACCAAGCTCGAACTTCCAGTTGTGCCAGGCGCAGGTGAGGACACCGTCTTTGACGTCGCCCCGGACGAGGGCATAGCCCTGGTGCGGGCAGCGGTTGTCGGACGCGTACACGCCGCGCGGAGTGCGGAACAGCGCGATCCGCTTGTCGAGATAGGCGAACGACTTAGCGCCGCCCTCAGTGATGTCGTCTACGGCCGCGGCGCGCACCCACGTGCTCATGCCAGCCTCCACTACAGTGCGGATTGAAGCTGCTCAGGACGTTAGTAGTTCAACCGCGCTTTAAGTCAAGCACCAATTCACGCAATGGCCGCCCTAGTGGTGGACAGCGGCCAGCAGCGCCGCGTACGAGCGGACGAGCGCCGCGTGCTCGAGCGGCAGCAGCGGGCTCTCGGGGTCGCAGCCCTCAGCGACCCACTGATCGGACAGGTCCATCGCCCTGACCCGGTGCACGGCGGCAGCCCTGACAACTTCTTCGGGCTCGCGGTACAGGTGGCCGTACAACCTGGTTACGGATTCGACGAGCTCGTCCCCGGCGCCCCGCGGCTCGGTCGAGTACTGGTTCTCGCGGTGCGCGCGCCACCAGTCAACCTCCAGCCTCGCGGCTTCTGCCGGGTCGGCCGGATGACCGTAGCTGAGCTTGACCAGCGCGTAGAACCTCCGCATGCACCTGCGCGCGCCATCAGGATCGTTCTCGGGCACCGGCGCCCACAACTGGTTCGCACGCAGCACCAGCCATGCGCCGTGCAGCGTCCTGACCCAGTCCATCCCGAATCCGGACCGCACCAGCCGCACGGACGCGACCAGCACCTGCGGCCAGCGGCGCAAGTAGTACCCAACCCACGCCTGGTACTCGAGGTCGGCGATCCGGTTCGGATCGAACGACCGCAGCTTGCTAGGCCGGCTGGCAGACCCGCCGCGATCAGCCGCCTTGCCGACAGCCGCACGACTCCGGCCAGATATGAGCTCGAAGACCACCAACAACCCCCCTGCTTTCGAGAACGCAGACCAGCTCGTTCATGCCGCACCGCCAGGCGCATGCCGTTCCGCCGATTGTCAGACGATGTCAGGGGCGATCGGGCTTCGGCAAGCCGACTGCCGCACACCCCAACGCTTACAGTTGACGACCGTAGGCTTCACATGTAAGTTTTCTCTTACAGATGTCAGAGGCGACTTTGTGGAGCTAGAACTGACCGGCAACGAACTCCTGGCGAGGCTGACTGCGATGGCGAATCCGCACCGGCTGCGTATCATCGCGGAGCTCAGGCGAGGCCGGGTGCACGTCAGCGAGCTGGCCAGGCGCCTCGAGATGTCCAGGCCGCTGCTCTACATGCACCTGGACAAGCTCGAGAAGGCCGGGTTCGTGGTCGGTCAGCTTGAGCTCTCGGAGGACGGCAAGGCGATGAAGTACTACGAGCTCGCCCCTTTCGAGCTCCGCCTGACCGCGGACGAAATCGCCACGGCGCTCGAGACGGGCCTGGCCGGAGAGGCCGGAACCACAGACAGCTCAGCAAACGACAGCGAGGAAAGGTAACCCGATGACCGGCACGACAGCCCTGGCCACCGGAGCAACGAACTTCACGGCGATCAGCATCACGCTCGGGATCCTGTTCATCATTGGCGCTGCGATCGCGGTCGTCGCGTGGTCGTACTTCAGGCTGCAGAGCCACCGCGCCGACGCGGTGGCAATGGCGAATTACCGCAAGCTGGCCGAGGAAGCCGTAGAGAACCAGCGCGAACTGCGCGCCCAGCTGGCCGAGCTGACCGGCAAGGTCGCCGCGGTCGAGCAGTTGATGCGGGACGTGGGATGAGCGCGCACAGCGGCCAGGCAGCCGCGACCAATCGACCCATCCGGCACAGCCTCCCGCTCTATGCCAATCCAATCCGGCAGCTATTCTCGGCGAGCACCTGGCGGGCGACCTGGTTCCTGCTCGCGTACCTCGTCATGTCCTGGGTGCTGTTCGCGGTGGTCTTCACGGCCGCCACGGCGACGCTCGCGCTGGCGATCACGCTCCTCGGGCTGCCGTTGCTGATCGTCACGGCGGCTGCCGTGCGATGGTCCGCGGCCGCGGAGAGGCTGCGGCTAGGCTCGCTGGTTCATGAAGCGCCGTCCGGCGGCTATCGCGAACCGTCAGGGCGGGGATTGCTCGCCTCAATCCGGGCCGCCTGGACGGACCCGGCTATCTGGCGGAACATTGCCTACCTGGTCGGCCTGTTCCCCTTCCTCTGGGCCCTGGACCTGACGGTGCTCACGATCTGGGTGACGTTCATCGGCTGCGTCGCGCTACCGGCCTGGTACTGGGCGGTGCCTGCGCAGAAGTTTTCGACTGGGACCTTCAAGGGCGCTCAGTTCGGCTACTTTCCGCACGGCCCGCACGGGAAAGGCGCCGTAGGAATCTTCGTCGACACGCCCGCCAAGGCGATCGGCGTCGCCCTGATCTTCCTTGTTCTCAGCCTCCTCTTCTCTTACGTGGTCGTACTGACCGCACGCATGCACGCCAGGGTCGCCTACTCCCTGGTGGGCGCACCCGGGGACCCGCTGGCCGAGGCCAAGAGCGTCCTCAGCCAGCCAGGACCGCTTGGCCCGTTGCGCGCGGCTCGCCGCAACGGCAACTCGGGCCGGTCCACCGCCGCTACCTGACCAGTTCGAACCCAGCAAAGTAACGCCCTCGCTCATGAGGGTCTAGCTCATGAGCGAGGGACCAGCAACTGACTGCGCACAGCACGACCCGCGAAAGGAAAGCCATGCGCCAGATGCAGAGTTCAGTATTGCCTGAATCAGATCAGAACCGCCATCGGCGGGGCAGGCCGCGAACCCGTGCCCCGCTCGTGGAACGAATCGCAGGATGGAGCGCCCGGCATCGCAAGACCGCCGTCCTTGGCTGGCTTGCTCTCGTCGCAGTCGTCTTCGTCGGCGGGCAGATGATCGGCACCAAAGATCTGCCGGCGTATGACCCAGGGCAGTCTGGCCGCGCCGAACGCGTCCTCGACCGGCTCGGATTCACCATTCCACCTGCCGAGAGCGTACTGATTCAGGCCAAACGGCCCGGGGTGACATACCAAGCCAGCGGCGATATGCGGCACGCAGTCGGCGAAGTGACCGCGGCGCTGCGTGGCCTGCCGCATTCGGCCGCCAGCATCCACTCCCCTGGCGGGCATGGCGGCGCCGGCCTGATCTCGGCGAACGGACGAGCGGTTCTGGTGACTTTCAAGGTGCCCGGCAAGGTCGGGAACGCGGACGCCGCGGTGGTTCCCGCCCTTCGCGCGGTGGCCGCCGTACAGGCCAAGCACCCGGATCTGCGAGTCGCGGAGGCGGGTGACGCGAGCACTGATAGAGCAGCAACGGCGTTGGTCTCCCATGACTTCCGCAAGGCTGAGGAGACCTCGGTTCCGGTCTCGCTGGTCCTGCTGGTCGTCGTGTTCGGCGCGCTGATCGCCGCGGGCATACCGCTGCTGCTCGCCGCGACCGCGGTCATGTCGGCGATCTCACTGCTTGCGATTCCGAGCCACTGGCTGCCTGTCGGTCAGAGCACATCGGAGGTCGTACTCATTCTCGGAATGGCCGTCGGGATCGACTACAGCCTGTTCTACCTGCGTCGCGAACGAGAAGAGAGGGCGAGGGGCGTATCGCACGCGCAGGCGTTGCGGATCGCCGCAGCTACCTCTGGCCGCGCGATCGTGGTGTCTGGTCTGACCGTCATGATCGCGATGGCGGGACTCTTCCTCACTGGCTACTCGGTGTTCAGCGGCGTCGCGATCGGCACGATCACGGTGGTCGGCGTCGCGGTGATCGGGTCACTGACGGTACTGCCTGCGCTCCTGGCCTGGCTTGGACGCTGGGCCGACCGCGGCAAGATCCCGTTCCTTGGCCGCCGCCGTACCGCGGCCCGCCCATCCAGGCTGTGGGGAGCGCTGGCCAGGCGCGTGATCAAGCATCCGCTGGCGTGGGGCACCCTCGGCGTCGTCGCGCTGCTCGCGCTCGCAGCGCCCGCACTTGGCCTGCGGCTCGGCAGCCCGCCCAACGGCGGATTCCCGCCCAACGCTCCGGTGTTGCGCACGCTGAACAACATCCAAGCGGCCTTCCCGCAGACACCATCGCCCGCGATTGTCGTCGTGAGCGGTCATGACCTTGCGGCGCCGGCCGTCACGCACGCGATTGCCGAACTCCGCTCTGACACGACCAAGACAGGGCCGATCAGGCAGCCCGTCACGGCGACGTCGATCGCCCACGGCCGTGGGCTCATCGTCCAAGTGCCGTTGGCGGGTACCGGGTCGGGTCCGGCTTCGAATCACGCCCTGGGCCTGTTGCGCGGGCGGTACCTGCCAGCCACGCTCGGCAAGGTCCAAGGTCTCTCTTATTCGGTCACCGGCTGGACCGCGTCCGATCACGACGACATCAAGGCGCTGCACGACAGCACGCCACTCGTCTTCGGGGTGGTGGCGCTACTTGCCTTCGGCTTGCTACTCGTGGCGTTCCGGTCGGTCGCCATTCCGCTCGTCTCGATCGCGCTGAACCTGCTGTCGGTGGCTGGCGCCTACGGCCTGCTCACACTGGTGTTCCAGGACGGCAGGTTCGAGGGCGTGCTTGGCTACTCGGGCTATGGCGCGATCGTGCCGTGGGTGCCCTTGTTCATCTTCGTGTTCCTCTTCGGGCTGAGCATGGACTACCACGTGTTCATCCTCAGCCGGATCAGAGAGCTCCGGCTGCGCGGCGCGACAACTCCCAGAGCCATCGAGGGCGGAATCGCGAACAGCGCCGGCGTGGTGACTAGCGCGGCAGTGATCATGGTCGCGGTGTTCTCCATCCTGGCGTCCCTGTCGATCGTCCAGCTCAAGATGGTCGGCATCGGCCTCGCCGCCGCGGTCCTGATTGACGCGACCGTCGTCAGAGGAATCCTGCTGCCCGCCGCGCTCGCACTGCTCGGCGACCGCAGCTGGTACCTGCCGCGCTGGCTCAACTGGGTTCCAGGCGGCCGGGCACGGCCCGAGCTCGCCGCAGCAACCGAGCGCCTGGAGACCGTGGCGGCTCGCTGAACCGCCCGCGGCGGCTCAGATGGATCCCGGGATCGATCCGACCAATTCGGATGGATCCCGGGATCCATCGCATCCTCAGGCCGCGTGGCACCATGTGCGGGTGAGTGGTCAGGTGGAACTGCGGCCTGTGCGGGACAGCGACATCGGCACGCTGGAGGCGCTGACCCAGGATCCGGACACCACCGGTGTGTTTCAGTGGTTCGGCTGGTATGACCTGCGCCGCTGGCGGCGCGGCTGGGCGGAGAACGGACTGATCAGCCCGGACGGCGGCACGCTGATGGTGGTCCGCGATGACGAGAGCCTTGGCCTGGTGAACTGGCGGCGCCGGCCGATCACGCCCGCAGCTTCCTGCTGGGAGATCGGGGTCATCATGCTGCCTCACGCGCGCGGCCGTGGCTACGGCACGCAGGCGCACCAGCTCCTTGCGCAGTACCTGTTCGCCCACACAACGGCACACCGGATCGAAGCCGGAACAGAGGTGGACAACATCGCCGAGCAGCGCGCTCTCGAGAAGGCGGGATTCAGCCGCGAGGGCGTCATGCGCGAGACCGGCTGGCGCAACGGCGCTTGGCGAGATGGAGTGCTCTACAGCCTTTTGCGGACGGACCCGCAGCCTCAGGTAACCAACCGCGCCTAACTGCGCCTGGCGGCGCGGGCCGGGCTGGGCCGCCTGCGGACGAGAAAGAGGTGTGCGGTCCTCCGCACGTAGCCACACAGGCACCCGGCCCGCGCCAGGAGCGCGGAGATACCCGAGTCAATGCGTCCTAAACGGGTTGCCGAGTTAGCTGCGGGAAGCGCCGTACCCGAGCAGCGCCGCCAGTCCGAGGACGCTCCGTGGCGCGTATCCGATCCGCCATAGGCCGCCATGTGCGGCAGCATAGGCCTCGTCCTGCCACGGATGTTCGTGGGCCGGCCGGTCAGCGTGCAGGTCGTGCACGAGCAGAGCCGCCATCAGGACGCGGGTCGTGTCCGGCTCGAAGACCTCTGCTCCGAACCGGTGCGCGCCCGCATAGGCAGCGGCGAGCGCGCGATTCTTCACGACCGACTTGGTCCTCGTCGGCGGTGCGACGTTCATGGAGACGGCGGCACCAGCATCGCGTGCCAGGCTGACCCGCCAACGCTGCAGGCGCTTGGCGAGCGCGTAATTCGGGCCCTGCTGCGCGACCAGGTTGTCGCTGATCCCAGGATCCGAGCCCGGCCGGTAGGCGCGCCTCATCAGCCTGCCGCCGGACAGTGTGCGCAGCGGCCGGCCTGCCAGCTTGAGCGCGGCGGGCCGGTCCTGGTATGCCCGCGCGGAGTGCGCCACAGCCTCGCCGGGCACCGCGAAGACGTCGGTCGGGGTGGCCAGGAAGGCGAGGGTGACGTCGTCTCGCGCAGCCTGCAGTCGCAGCGTGAGCGTGTCGGCCGCCGCGCAGACCCGAACGTTGGCGGCGCCGTCCGCGTAGACGTAATTGCCGAGCACGAGCGGGCCGGGGAGGCCATTGAGCCAGTCGGCGATGTCTGGCACCTCGTTCGTCAGGTCCGCGCCAGCCGTGGCCGTCATCTCGCCGGTAGTCGCGGCAACCGGAACGAGCAGCGTTCCCGCACTCGACTTCGCCGTCGCGAGCACGCGCTCCCAGATCCTGGGCTGCGGCAAGTCAATTCCGGCGACCGTCGCACCCCACCGCAGCAGAACCGGCATCGGGCCAACCTCCGAGCCGGCGCCGAGCACCGCCACGGTACGGCCCGGCATGCTCAGCCACTCCGGGTGCGCCGCCACCTCACGAACCGCGTCAGCGCACGAGGGCTCAATGATGCCGGCAGCCACCCACGCGTCGAGCCGGCGCGCCAGGTCGCCGCCGCGCAGCCGTTCACCGCGGTACGGCAGCGTCAGCTCGGCCTCGCTCGCGGCCGTGCCCGTCACGGTCGCAGTCTGAAGCTGCCGATCGGCGTTCCGGTGCAGCAGGTCATCAAGGTCAGACTCCTCGCCGCCCGAACGCACTGAGCGCATGCGGCCGCGCAAGGAGGTGAGCCCGTCGCCGGCAATCGCGAGCGCGCCCCGCCTGGATGACAACCCGGCCTCGATGACCCGGCGGAAATGCGTCAGGTCACCCGTGCGCCAGTTCGTTTCCTGCTCGGCACCG
>DATELR010000170.1:0-5435 GCA_035276345.1 Streptosporangiaceae bacterium
CGCCGCCGAGGACATGTTCCGGCTCGGGGCGGCCGACGTGCTCGGGGAGCGACGGACCGTACGCGACTTCACCACCGAGCCCGTCGACCAGGCCGCGGTGCGCCGCGCGATCGCGGCTGCGGTGACCGCTCCGGCGCCGCACCACAGCCAGCCATGGCGCTTTGCGGTCGTCGAGTCGGAGCAGGCCAGGACCGGGCTCCTCGATGCCATGCTGGCCGCCTGGGTGACCGACCTGCGCGGCGACGGATTCACCGAAGAACAGATCGCCCGCCGCACACGCCGCGGCGAGCCGCTACGCCGGGCCCCGCTGCTGATCGTCCCCTGCCTGCTGGCCGAGGCCGCCCACACTTACCCCGACGCGCGCCGCAACGCCTCCGAGCGCGCGATGTTCCTGGTCGCCATGGGCGCTGGCGTGCAGAACCTGCTGGTCGCGCTCGCCGTCGAGGGACTCGGCTCGTGCTGGATTTCCAGCACGCTGTTCTGCGGCCCGGTTGCGGCAGCGGCGCTCGACCTGCCGGCAGGCTGGGAACCGATGGGAGCGGTCGGGGTCGGCCACGCCGCCACCCCGCCAGCCCCTCGCCCCGACCGCAACCCCGAAGCCTTCATCATCGACCGCTAACGCGCCTATCGGCCGGAACGCCAGCAGCGATTACCGCCCTGTGGATGAAGACCACCATGTGCACAGCGGCTGCCTGAGGAACGTTGCGCTGCATTCAGCGCCAGGCGACCGTGACCGCATGTCCTTCGAGCTACCTGTTGAGCTGCGCGACTTAGCGGAGCGCCAGAGCGGTGTGATCTCCCGACAGCAGGCCTTGTCGTCCGGCGTGGGCAAGGACCTGATCGCGGCCCGGTTAGACCAAGGACGCTGGCAGCGCCTCCATACCGGCGTCTACGCCCTCTACTCGGGCAGGGTCGACAGGCAGGCAACCTTGTGGGCGGCAGTCTTGCGCTCGGGGTCAGGAGCCGTGCTCAGCCACCACACTGCCGCGGAACTTGATCGCCTCGCTGACGGGCAATCGGCGCTGGTCCATGTGACGATTCCAACCTCAAGGCGAGTCACGCCAGTTCGAGGGATCATGCTCCACCTCAGGGTGGATGCCGAGCGAGCAACGCATCCGTCCCGGCTGCCGCCCCGGCTAAGGCTTGAGGAGACAGTCTTCGACCTGGCCGACACGTGCGACAACGCAGTCGACGCGATCACCTGGGTAACCTCAGCCCTTGGCCGCCGGTTGACGACGCAGGATCGGCTACATGCGACCTTGCGCCAGCGAGCGCGAGTTCGCTGGCGCGATGACCTGGCTCTCGTTCTTAGTCCTGACCTGGCAGGGATTCACTCTGCGCTCGAATACCGCTACGTCCACGACGTGGAGCGTCCACACGCTCTGCCCAAGGGCAAACGACAGGCCCTAGCCGTCAATGGAAGTCGGCGGGCATACCGAGACGTCCTGTACGAGGACTTCGGGCTCGTCGTCGAGCTTGACGGGCGCGTAGCCCATCCCGATGATCGGCGCTGGCTCGACATTTCGCGGGACAACGCGGCAGCCGCAACTGGACTCATCACCTTGCGCTACGGCTACATCGACCTGACACGGAGGCCGTGCCTCGTCGCCGCCCAGGTCGCCGACTCATGACACTCCGCGGCTGGGCAGGCTCACCGCGGCGATGCTCTCCCGGCTGCCCAGTGCGATCAAGGAATGACCCAGGCGCGAGGCTGCGGCTATTGTCCGGGATGTGGACTCTGGTGCTGGAGGGCGGGCCGCGGAGGACGCGCTGCTCGCGGACTACCTCATTCGCGTCCGCAGGGCTGCTCGGCGGCTGCCGCGCGCTCGGCGCGAATGGGTAATCGGGCGGGCCGGTGACCGGATCGCGATGGCGCTTGACGCCGATGACGATGACACGCCTGGCGTGATGGTCGTTCTCACGCGGCTCGGCGAGCCGCAGCAGTTCGTTCAGTCGGTGGACGGCCACATTCCGGGCGACGAGGCGCGGTGGGCGGACTACCTGGCCGTTCTGTTGCTCGTTATCGGTGGCATAGCGTTTCCGCCGGGCTGGGTTGGCGGAGCGGTCCTGCTGTGGGCGTCGCCGCGCTGGCGGCTCTCGGAGCGGCTGATCGGCACGCTGCTCTGGCCGGGTGGCCTGACAGGCTTCTGGCTGCTGGCGATCAAGTCGAGCATGGCTCGCACGTTCCGTCTGACCCATGCCGTCTTTCCGGCGCTCGTCCCGCGAGTGTCGATGTCGCTGGCGACTTACCGGCCGAATGCGCTGTTCTGGCTGACGCTGGCAGTCCTCGTCGTCGTCCAGGCCGCGGTCGGCATCTGGCTGCTGCGCCGGGCCAGAGGGCCCGAGCTGAGCTACCCGTGGGACTCGATTACAGCTCCAGACGACGAGAAAGATCTGAGCTGAAGACACCCGACGGGTCGACGTCAGCGCGCACGCGGCGGAAATCTTCGAGCCTCGGATACATCCTCTGCATCAGCTCGGCCGGGATCCGAGAGTCTTTCGCCAGGTAGAGCCTCCCGCCGGCCTCGAGCACCATCTCGTCGAGCTCGGCGCAGAGCTGGCTAAGCCACGGCGTCCGGGCGGGGAAATCAAGCGCAAGCGTCCACCCTGGCATCGGGAACGACAGCATGCCAGGATCACCGGCGCCGAACCGCTTCAGCACGGTGACGAACGAGGGAGCCCGCAGCGCGCTGATCCGCTCGAGAGACCTGACGACGACCTCGGCCGCCGAGAACGGAACCACGTACTGGTACTGCCGGAACCCGGCAGGGCCGTAGACCCGGTTCCAGTTCGTAATCCCGTCCAGCGGATGAAAGAACTTCCCGATCGTCTGGACCTCGCCGTCGCGGTGCCGCGGCGCCTTGCGGAAGTACGCCTCGTTCAGCAACGCGACCGTGCGGGCGTTGAGCAGGCCGGACGGGAACACCGCGGGCGCGCCGACCAGCGCGGAAGGCTTGAACGCCAGCGGCTTGGCCCGATCGCGGGACCGCAGGTCACCGACCGCTGCGAAGTCACCGCTGGTGATGACCGACCGGCCGAGGTTGCCGCGAGTCGCCAGGCAGTCGGTCCACGCGACGGTGTAGTCGTACTTCTTGTCGGTCGCGGACAGGTGCGCCATCGTGTCATCGATGTTGCCGGTGCGAACCGTGTCGACGATCAGCCTGGACGTCTCCACATGCTTCATCTGGATCGTGGCACGCAAGATGATCCCCGTCAGGCCCATACCACCCGCCGTGGCCCAGAACATGTCAGGATCCGCGTCAGGCGTCACCGTCCGGACCGCGCCGTCGGCGGTCAGCAGGTCGAACGACAGCACATGCCGGGCAAAGCTGCCGGCCGAGTGATGGTTCTTGCCGTGCACATCGGCAGCGATCGCGCCGCCGACCGTCACCTTCCTGGTACCTGGCGAGACGGGCACGAACCAGCCGGACGGCAGCAGGTCGCTCATCAGCTGCTCCAGGCTCACGCCTGCCTCACAGCTGACAACTCCGGTCTGCGGGTCGAACGACAGCACTTCGCTCATGCCAGACGTCGAGATAACCAGCCCGCCGTCGTTCTGCGCGGCGTTGTTGTAGCTGCGCCCAAGGCCCCTGGCGATCACCCCGCCGCCAGCGACGCTCTTGACCAGCCCGGTGACGTCGTCAGCGGACTGCGGCTCGGCAAGTTCGGCGGCGGTCGGCTCGGTTCGGCCCCACCCGGTCAGCGTCGCCCTGCGAGTCGCGGTTGGCATGTGACCACTCCCTGCGGAAGCCATCCGGCGGGTCAAGACCCTGCGCTAGGCAGCGAGATCAGCGGCAGCGAACGGCCGGGACCCCGTACGGAGGAGCAGACGCCGTCCGACGCCTGAGCAGCAGTTTGCCGTTCAGGCGAAGGCTCCCCGTAGGTTGTCGTCCGCTGGCGGAGCGGCCGCCCTATGGGCGCAACCATATCTGCCAGCTGGCTGATCGTCTTGAACGAACCGTTCTGCGAGCCCGCCATCCTGCTGATGGTCTCCTCCATCAGCGTGCCGCCGAGGTCGTTGACGCCACCGGCCAGGACCTCGCGGCAAACGTCGTCGCCGAGCTTGACCCACGAGCACTGGATGGAGCCGATCGCGCCGTGCAGCATGAGCCGGGACAGGGCGTGGACTGCCCGGTTCTCCCTCCTGGTCGGGCCAGGCCGAGCCAGCCCTGCCAGGTAGATCGGCGAGCTGGCATGAACGAACGGCAGCAGCACGAACTCGGTGAAGCCGCCGGTCCTTTCCGCCACCGACCTGATCACGCGAAGGTGCGCGACCCAGTGCGCCGGGGTGTCCACATGGCCGTACATCATCGTGGCGGTCGTCGGGATGCCGAGCTCATGAGCGGTCGTCATCACCTCAATCCACGCCGATGTCGGCAGCTTGCCCTTGGTCAGCACCCAGCGGACGTCATCGTCCAGGATCTCGGCGGCGGTGCCGGGCAGCGAGTCCACCCCCGCGGCCGTGACGCGCTGGAGCCACTCCCGGACCGGCAGCCCGGTCCGCGCCGACCCGTTCATGACCTCCATCGGCGAGAACGCGTGGATGTGGATGTCCGGGCAGCGGCGCTTGACCTCGGCGGCGATGTCGAAATACGCAGTACCGGGAAGGTCGGGGTGGATGCCGCCCTGCATGCAGACCTCGGTCGCACCCGCCGCCCACGCCTCTTCGGCGCGGTCGCCGATCTGCTCGAGGGACAGCGTGTACGCGTCCGCGTCGGTGCGCCGCTGCGCGAAGGCGCAGAACCGGCAGCCCGTGTAGCAGACGTTCGTGAAGTTGATGTTCCTGTTCACCACGTACGTCACTGCGTCGCCGTTGACATCTCGCCTAATCGCGTCGGCGAGCCCAGCCAAGGCCTCGAGTTCCGCACCGTCCGCATCAAGCAGAACGAGCGCCTCAGCGTCGGTGAGGCCGGCCGGGTCGCGTTCCGCGCTGCGCAGCGCGGCGGCGACTTCGCCGCGCAGCCGGGCAGGCGCTGCCGACCCGCCGGAACCGCGCGAACCTTCGGGCTGCCGCGCGCTCGGCGAGATTCGCGCCGCGATCTCTGCCCAGTCGCCGTAAACGTCCTCGAAGTCGCCACGCCGGTCGGCGCTCCTGCCCTGCGTGTCGATGCTGACGTGCAGGTCCGTGCGGCCGGCCGACTCGCCCCAGCCTCCGTCCGGCTCCTGCCACGGCAGGCCAGCGGGCTGCGCACCTTCAACGGCGAGTCCAGAGTCAGGGTCGGCAAGCGCTGCCACGTGCGCAGCGAGCCGCGGATCCAGCCACGGCTCGCGAAGGTAACCGGGATAGATGGTCAGCCGCTCCCGCAGCGCGAAACCGCCTGCGGCCGTCCTGGATGCCAGCTCGTCGATCTGGGGCCACGGCCGCTCGGGGTTGACGTGGTCGCATCACGCTGACCGGCGGGATGGAGATCCAGGACGTGCGCATCGACCCGTCC
>DATELR010000171.1:0-17075 GCA_035276345.1 Streptosporangiaceae bacterium
ATATCCACGCCGTCGAGCGCAGTGGCGAACGCGTTGGAGTAGCTTTCCCTGCCGGTCTCACCGTCGGTGATGATGTCGAGCCCCGCCTCGCGCTGATCGGCGATGGCCAGCCGGGCGGCGTCCTGCTGAGCCTCCTCCAGATATGCCTGATCGACTCGCCAGAGCTCGCGAGCCCGGACCCTCGGCGGGAACCGGCCAGCCAGCTTCTCCCTGTCGATCAGCCAGTCAGGCTGCGGGTAGCTGCCGACCAGCGACGTCGGAAACAGCGGACCAGACATATGCACCTCTCACTGGCGCGTGGTACCAACTTCGGACGGCGATGCTCCTTGCCATCCTCTCAGCGCCCGCCTGTCCCGGTCGCCTGGGAGCGCGGCTTCCTGCGGTGTCGCAGAGTGCCGAGGAACGTGGCCAGGCACGCGGTCGCCAGCAGCGCGTAAGGGACGAAGTCCGTCGTCGCCTGGGCGATCGCGCCACTGGCCGATGCCGCGATCGTCTGGCCGGTCGCCCACGCCAGGTTGGCGAGCCCGAACGCGAGGCCCTGGTGGAGTTCGAGCCGGTGCGCGGCGTCGCTCAGCATGGCGCTGGACGGCGCGAACAACGTGCCGAAGGCGGGCATCCCGATCACCAGCATGGTGATCAGGACCGCGACCGGCGCGAGCACGGGAGCGAGCAGGCTCACGGCGATGCCGGAGAGCAGCGAGATCCGGACCGGAAAGTAGCGGCCGCGCCGGTCGGAGAGTCGGCCAGACAACGGCGACAACCCCGTCTCGACCGCTGCAGAGGCCAGGAATGTCGCGCCGATCAGGACGGGGGCCGCTCCGAGCGCGTTCAGCCGAAGCGGCGCGAGCACGTCGAGGACGCCGAATGCCATCCCCGCGATGGTGGTCAGCCACAGGCCCATCGCGATCTGGGGATCCTTGATTGACGCGAATGCTGCCAGCAGGCCCTGCGGCTCGGATTGTTCGGGCGAGGGCATGACGAAGTTGGCGGCGATCAGGGCTGCCCCGATAACCGCTGCCGCGGAAAACGCGGGCCCCGTGCCGATCTGGTCGGCGATGGCTCCGACGACAGGGCCGAACAGGGCACCTCCGACGGCTGCACCAAGCGCAGTGCCGAGTAGTTCGCCGCGACGTTCGGCGGGCGCCGAGCTGGAGAGCCACGCCATCCCCGCGCCCCAGGTACATGAGCCGCCGAGACCTTGAACGAATCTCGCAGAGTCGAGGGCGATTTCCGAGTTGGTCCAGCCGAACGCCAGCGTGGACACGCTCATCAGCACGAGGCCGATCAGGACGCCGCGCCTGGCGCCGAGGTGTGCCACCAGCAGCCCGGCGGGCAGCGCGCTGATCAGCGTGCCTGCGGGGTATGCGGCCACCAGGATGCCGGCGCCCGCTTTGGACAGGCCCGCCACGTGGACGTAGTGCGGCAGCAGCGGAGTAAGCGCGGTGAAGAAGATGGTGTCAGTGAAGACCAGTGCGCTGACGAAGAGCAGCAGCCGGCGGATAGGCCGGGGCAGCGGGGAGCGCGAGGGCCCCGATGCTTTCCGCATCTTCATGAGCGTCGAGGTCCCCGTCCGGTTTAGTCTGCCCGTCACATTCCCGCACTGACCTGCCCGTATGGGCCGAACAGACAGCCGAGCCTAGCGCAGCCCACTGACATGCCCGGATCCGGGCGGAGCACCAGCCCGCCTTGCCAACGCCGCAGACTCCAGCAGAAGATCTGATAGTGACCTGCGAGCGCGACGTGCAGGCCTTTGACGACCGGGCTTCGCGATACGAGACCGGCTACCGGGGGCAGCTGCACACCGACATCGTCACCCGCGCGGTGGACCTTGCGCTCGCGCACTGTCCGTCACCGGCGCGGGTGCTCGACGTCGGCTGCGGGACCGGGCTGCTGCTACGCCGGCTTGCGCGGCGCCTGCCGGGCGCTGTCTCGCTGACCGGTATCGACGCGGCGGCAGGCATGATCAGGCAAGCCAGGACCAAGTCGGATGATCCGAGGCTGACCTTCGTGCACGGCACTGCCGAGCGGCTGCCGTTCGACGATGCGAGCTTTGATCTCGTGATCAGCACGACGTCGTTCGATCACTGGGCCGACCAGCACGCCGGACTGGCCGAATGTCATCGCGTGCTGGCCTCGAGGGGCAGCTTCCTGCTTGCGGATCTGTGTTCCAGCTGGCTGCTGCCGACGCTGGTCGGTTCACGGCGGCACCGGGCCAGGACTCCGCTCCGGGCGACCAAGCTGCTGGCCGCGGCGGGCTTCCGGTCGATGACGTGGCACCGGCTTTACGGCGGGATCATCAGAGCGGTGACGGCGTCCGCGTCGGGTTGAAGACGTCAGCCGGCGTCGCGGCGGCCCTTGACCGCCTGCAGGGTGTAGCTGTGCGGCAAGCGCCACGGCCGGTCCTTCAGCCGCCACTCCCCGCCGCCGATCTCCTCCATCTGGCCCGGCTGTGCGTCCCACGGCACGCTGTCATGCTCAGTCAGCCCGGTGATCATCATTCCGGCGTCAAGCAGGGACGTGACAATATCGCCGAGCCCGTGGTTCCACTCATGCGTCACGGTGTGCTCGAAGTCAGTGTCGGTGGCCACATACGTGCCGGGCTGGTCAAAGGTGGTCGGCTCGGCGCGCTCGAAGTAGGGGTACTCCACGACGAGGAGGTCATCGTCCCTGTCGTCTTGCATGCTCCACAGCACGGGATGGCCTTCCCTGATGAACAGCCGCCCGCCTGGACGGAGCACGCTCGCGACAACCTGCGCCCACCGGCTTACCGAGGGCAGCCAGCACAGCGCGCCAACGCCGGTGAACACGAAGTCGAACGCGTCGCGCCCGACCGCGTTCGCGGCCTCGTAGACGTCGGATTCGACGAAGGTGGCGTCGGCGCCGGTCTGCTCGGCCAGTGCGCGCGCCTGGCGCACCGCGGGACCGGAGTAGTCCACGCCCGTCATCGACGCGCCGAGCCTTGCCAGCGAGATGGTATCCGTCCCGATATGACACTGCAGGTGCACGCCGCGCTGGCCGCTGATGTCGCCGAGCAGCGGCAGGTCGAACCGCACCACGTGGCTCAGGAATGCGGGATCGGTGAGGTACTCATCGACCCCGTAATCAGGCGATGCGGCGTGCGCTGGCACACGCTCATCCCAGTTGGCCCTGTTGACCTCGGCGTATTCGTCCACGGCAAGTAATGTGCCACAGCCGGACTGAGATGGCCCGCGATTAAATGGCGCTCACGCTCCGAAAAAGACCGGGAGGCAGGGCGGCGGCGCCGCATCGCTGCGGCTCAATCCGCGAAGCGTCGCGGTTCGCGGACTATACATCGCCGCCCTGCTCCCGTGGCCACATGACCCCCGCACATGTGGCCCGGCCAGCGGCTAGCCCCGTGCGGTCGGCCGCTGCGCCGGTGCTTAGGTAGTTGCCCGGGCATGGGTGAAGGTCCGCGCGTGTATTCGTCAAATCCTGGCCAATTCGCCGAGATGCCGCGGTGACGTAGCGGGACGCCCTAACCGGTGTTTCCGCACCCGCTCAGGACTCCGGCGTTCCCTCGCCGCCCTGCTGCTGTTCAGCGAGGAAACGCTCGAATTGGGCGCCGAGTTCGTCGGCCGTCGGCATGTTCTCTGGCTGTCCGGCCAGCAAGTCCTGCTTGCCCGCGTTGAAGGCGTCGTATTGCTCCTCGAGCGACCTGACGACCTCGGTGACCTCGTCGGATCCCTCGACCTGCCTGGCAATCTCAGCATCAGTCAGTTGCGCCGCCTCGCGGAGCGCCTCGCCTGGCAGGTTCAGCCCGGTCGCCCGCTCGACGGCCGCGAGCAGCGTGATCGCCGCAGCCGGGTATGACGCGTGAGCGAGATAGTGGGGAACGTGCACCGCGAACCCCACCGCGGACCTGTCGGCCTGGCCCATCCGGAATTCGATCAGCGCCGACGCGCTGCCCGGGACTTGCAGCCGGTCAACCAGCGGCTGGTAACCGTCGATCAGCTCGGGCTTGGTCGCGTGCCCGGTGATGCCGAGCGGCCTGGTGTGCGGCACTCCCATCGGGATGCCGTGGAAGCTGACGACCATACGCACCTTCAGGCGCGCCGACAGGTCGAGCACCGCTCTGGTGAAAGCCTCCCAATCACGATCCGGCTCGAGTCCGTTGAGCAGCAGGAACGGAGTGTTTTCAGCGTCCTTGAGCAGGTGAACGGTGATCTCGGGCTCTTCGATGCTCTCCCAGTGGTCCTTGGTGAAGATCATCGAAGGACGGCGCGACCGGTAATCAATCAGCGAGTCGACGTCGAACCTGGCCACCTCGGTGTGATCGAGCGTCGACAGCAGGTGCGTCGTGAGCTGCCGGCCAGCGGCTCCCGCGTCGACGAACCCGTCGAGGTAGTAGAGCATCACGAGGTCGGCGTCCGGCTCGGGCGCTTCAGGGCTTAGCTGGTAGAGCTCTCCGGGGTCGCGCGGCACTGCGGCAGCCTCCTCAGCCATTGACTCACTACCAGTCTTACCAACGTTCCTGTGCTGATCTTCCATCCGACAGCAAATGCCGGCCGCGCCGATAACGCGTTCCGACGGGCGTGACGGCGGTCATCGCCTCCCAAAACAGGCCTTTCGACGTCAGGCGCTGGCGTCTCTTTTGCGCTGGCCGGCCCGCTCGAGAGCGGCCTTATGCTCCTGCCACCTGGCCAGAACGCGCGGCAATTCGGCGCTGACAAACTCGAAATACTGTACTGAATCGGCCAGCCGCTCGCCGGCGGGTGTATCAGCTCCGACCAGCCCGATGCCCTCGCGAAGGACCGCAGTCCATCGTGCCATCAGGCGATCCCGGCCAGTGACCACCTCGTCCCAGACGTGATCGGGCACCCGGTAATGGTGCCGCCGGGAGCCAGGCTCGCCTTCCCGGCTCACCATTCCCACACCAATGAGGTAGCGGACACCGCCGGAGACCGCCGCAGGACTGGCCTTGAGCTGCTCGGACAGCTCGGCGGCGGTAAGCCGTCCCGAGTCCGTCGCGAGCAGGGCCGAGAAGACCCTCGCGGGCATTCGCGGGATGCCGGCCTCGACAAGGACCGAAGCGAACCGCTCGACGAACCGCGCGACCGCGGCTGGGTCAGGTCGCGATGCGTCGGTCGCGATGCCCGTGTCGGTCCACCCGACGTTCTCGGTCAGGCCGCTCTGGTTGTGTTCTGCGGCGCCTGCCAAGGCCACCCCTTCCGCTGCGCTCAAACGAGTTCAACATTTCTTCTGTTCCGAACTTTCAGTGATTTATGAAACTAGTGTAGTCTCAGAATCATGAGCAATGCAATCGACGTGGCCGGGCTTCGCAAGTCATATGGCAAGGTCACCGCGCTGGATGGCCTGGACCTGGGCGTGGCAACGGGCGAGGTGCATGGCTTCCTCGGCCCGAACGGGGCCGGGAAGACGACCACGATCCGGATCCTGCTCGGCCTGCTTCGGGCCGACGGGGGAACGGCTCGCCTGCTGGGCGGCGACCCGTGGAACGACGCCACCACATTGCACCGCAGGCTCGCCTACGTGCCAGGCGATGTGAACCTGTGGCCGAACTTCACCGGCGGAGAGGTCATCGACCTGCTCGGACGGCTACGCGGCGGGCTGGACGAGAAGAGGCGGGCCAGCTTGCTCGAGCGATTCGAGCTCAACCCCACCATCAAGGCGCGCGCGTATTCCAAGGGCAACAGGCAGAAGGTTGCGCTCATAGCGGCCTTGGCCTCGGACGTTGAGTTGCTGATGCTGGATGAGCCGACGGCTGGGCTCGACCCGCTGATGGAATCGGTGTTCCGCTCCTGTGTAGAGGAGGAGCGCAAGAGCGGGCGCACTGTGCTGCTGTCGAGCCACATCCTGTCCGAGGTCGAGGCGCTCTGCGACCGGGTCACGATTATCAGGAGCGGCCGCACGGTCGAGAGCGGAAGCCTCGCTGACCTGCGCCACCTGACCAGGACGTCGATTTCTGCCGAGCTGTCGGCTCCGCCGGTCGGCCTCGACCAGCTGCCAGGCATCCACGACCTGGATATCGAGGGCCTGCGGATCACATGCGAGATTGACACCGACCAGCTCGACGGCTTGCTCCGGCGGCTCACGGACGTCGGCGTCCGCAGCCTGACCAGTCAGCCGCCGACGCTCGAGGAACTCTTCCTGCGCCACTACTCAGGAGACGATGACGGCGGCGCGCACCGCGACCAGGCAGCGCCTGACCACGCCGCGAACCCCAGCGGAGCGCGGGCATGACCACGCCGACGCTCACCAAGCCAAGCGGGCATCACAGCCCGCAGACGCACGGCAGGACCAGCACGCTCACCGGAACGCGGGCCCTGGCCAAGCTGGCTGCCAGGCGCGACAGGATCATGCTGGTCGCCTGGATCTACGTACTGACCGCCCTGGTCGCAGGAACCGCCTACAGCTTCAAGAAGCTGTTCCCGACCCCTGCAGGGCGCGCCGAATTCGCGCTGTCAGCCGGCCACAATCCCGCGCTGCTCTCGCTCTACGGGCCGCTGTACGGCAATTCGATCGGCTCGCTGACCGCGTGGCGCTATGGCGGATTCGCTGCGCTAGGCGCCGGAATCATGAGCATCTTCATCGTGATCAGGCATACGAGGGCGGACGAGGAGACCGGCCGGCTGGAGCTCGTCGGCTCAACCGTGGTCGGGCGCAATGCGGCCCTCGCCGCCGCGCTGCTCATCGCTTTCGGCGCCAACGTTGGTCTCGCCGTGCTGATCACGGCGGGCTTGACGCTGCTGGGGCTGCCCGCCGCCGGGGCGATCTCGCTGGCCCTTGCCATCGCGGGCTCTGGCCTGGTCTTCACGGCAGTGGCTGCGGTGTGCGCACAGGTCGCCGCCACCGCTAGAGCGGCACGCGGGCTGGCGCTCGCCGTGATCGGCGTCACGTACCTGCTGCGTGCGATCGGTGACTCTTCGGGCCCGCACGGTCCGCGCTGGCTGAGCTGGCTGTCACCGATTGGCTGGGCAGAGCTGATCAGATCGTTTGGCGCTATCCGATGGTGGGTGCTCGCACTTCCCCTCGTTGTCGCGGCCATCGTGGCCGCGGCGGCCGCCTTGCTCGCGGTTCGCCGGGACTACGACGCCGGCATGCTGCCGCAGCGTCCCGGCCGGCCCGCGGCCAGAGCGTCTTTGCGCAGCCCGTTCGCGCTGGCCTGGCGGCTGCAGATGGGCAGCCTGATCGCCTGGGTGATCGGAGCGCTGATCTGGGGAGTCATCGTCGGCTCGGCGGCCAAGGGGATCGGCGGGCTGCTTGGCAGCAGCCAGATCAGGCACATTATCGTGCAGCTCGGCGGAAAGTCGGCCCTCACCAACGCCTATCTCGCGGCGATCATGGGCTTCAACGGGTTGATCGCGGGCGGGTTCGCGGTATCGGCCGTACTTCGCCTGCGTTCGGAAGAGACGTCAGGCCACGCTGATCCGGTCCTGGCGACGACGGCCAGCCGGGTCAGGTGGGGCCTGTCGCACCTGGTCATCGCCCTGGTCGGCACGACCCTCATCCTCGTGCTTGCGGGGCTCGCCGCCGGTCTCGGCTTCGCGCTCCGGTCAGGGGGCACCGGAGAGATCGGCCCGCTGATCGTGGCAGGCCTCAGCCAGCTTCCCGCTGCCCTCGTGATGGGCGGGATCGCGGCCGCCTTCTTCGGGGTGTTTCCCGAGGTCAGCGTCGGCGTTGCGTGGTCAGCCCTCGGCCTGGCTGTGCTGATACTTTTCCTCGGTGCGTCGCTCAAGCTGTCGCACTGGTTCCTCGATATCTCGCCCTTCCAGCACCTGCCCAAGCTGCCAGGCGGTACGGTCACCGCCGCGCCGCTGATCTGGCTGAGCGCGATCGCGCTCGTCCTGGCCGTCGCGGGCCTGATCGGCCTTCGCCGCCGCGACATAGCCTGAACTGCGGCCCACGGTTAAGCCCGCTGGCTGCGGTAACGACCGTGCTCTCGCGGAAGAATCCTGGATAGCGATTGGTTAGCCTGGATAAGGATCTCTGGCCAGGACGGGATAGCGAGGCAGCCATGGTGACAGCGTTGTGGCGGCTGACCTGAGTCACTCCCGGCGAATGCTCGTGCTCGCGACCTGCTGCATGAGCTTGTTCATCGTCGGGCTCGATGTGACGGTCGTCAATGTCGCATTGCCGTCGATCCAGCATGACCTGCATGCCAGCGTCTCCGGCCTGCAGTGGGTGGTCGCCTCTTATTCCCTGGTAATCGCCAGTTTGCTCATGCTTGCCGGATCGACCGCAGACCGGGTCGGTCGCCGCCGCACCTTCCAGACCGGGCTCGGGCTGTTCACGATCGGCTCGCTGCTGTGCAGCCTGGCGCCAAGCCTTGGCGCGCTGGTCGTGTTCCGGACGGTCCAGGCCGTCGGCGGGTCGATGCTCAACCCGGTCGCGATGTCGATCATCACGAACACGTTCACCGAGCGCAAGGAGCGCGCCAGGGCCATCGGGATCTGGGGCGGCGTCGTGGGCCTGTCGATGGCGCTCGGCCCTGTGGTGGGCGGCGTGCTGGTGAGCGCCATCGGCTGGCGCAGCATCTTCTGGGTCAACATCCCCGTCGGGATAGCGGCGATCATCCTCACCGCCATCTTCGTGCCAGAGTCGAAGGCGCCGCGAGCGCGCCGGTTCGACCCCATCGGACAGCTGCTCGTGATGATCACGCTTGGCACTCTGGTCTTCGGCATCATCGAGGGCCCCGAGCGCGGCTGGACGTCTCCCGAGATCATCGCCTGTTTCGCCGTCGCCGCCACGACCGGGTCTACCTTCGCCTGGTACGAGATCCGGCGCCACGACGCGCTTTTGGACGTCAGGTTCTTCCGCAGCGCGCCGTTCGCCGGCGCGACCGTGATCGCGGTATCCGCATTCGCCGGACTGGGCGGATTCCTGCTCCTGAACACGCTCTACCTGCAAGATGTCCGTGGCTACTCGGCCCTGCATGCCGGGCTCTTCATGCTGCCGATGGCGGCGATGACGGCGGTCTTCAGCCCGCTCTCCGGCCGGATTGTCGGCGCCCGCGGGCCGCGATTGCCGTTGATCATCGCCGGAATCGCGATCACGGTCAGCGCCTTCAGCCTCACGATGCTCGCCGCCGACACCTCGACGCTCAGCCTGGTGGCCAGCTATCTGATCTTCGGGCTTGGCTTCGGGCTGGTCAACGCGCCGATTACGAATACCGCGATGGCTGGGATGCCACGCGCCCAGGCCGGCGTCGCCGCGGCGGTCGCCTCGACGAGCAGGCAAGTTGGCTCAGCGCTGGGCGTCGCGGTAATCGGCTCGGTCGTCGTCTCCGGGCTGTCGGGCCCGATCAAAACGGGTTTCGTGTCCGCGAGCCACGCCGGCTGGTGGGTGCTGGCCGGATGCGGGCTCGCTGTCCTGACGATCGGGCTGGTCACAACCGGATCGTGGGCAAGGCACACCGCGGAACTGGTCGCCGCGCAGTTCGGTCACGGCGATTCCGACGCCGACACGCCCATCGAACCCGCCGCCTGACGGCAGGTCGAGCCGCCCTTCTACTCCGCAGCGGCCTGAGACATGGCCATGATCGCGAAGACCGCGCCCTGGTCATCGGTGAGTACGGCCATCCGGCCGTATGGCGTGTCCCACGCCGGCCGCATGATGTTGCCGCCGAGCTTGGTGGCCACCTCGGCCGCTTCGTCCGCGTCGTCCACGCCAAAGTAGGTCATCCAGTGCGCCGGAGTCTCTGCCGGAGCCATGGTGCCCAGATCGCCGATCCCGCCCAGCTCGGTGCCGCTGGTCTTGAAGGTCGCGTACTGGAAGTCGTCGCTACCCATCTCGTCGAAGGAGTAGCCGAAGACGTCACGGTAGAACGCTTTGTTGGCCTCGTAGTCGCGGCTCATGTTCTCGTTCCAGCAGACGGCGCCGGATTCGTTGGCCAGGCCCATGCCGTTGTGACTGCGTGCCTGCCAGATCCCGAAGACCGCGCCTGCGGGGTCAGCCGCGACGCTCATCCGGCCCACGTCCATGACGTCAAACGGCTCTGCGAGCACCGACCCTCCCGCCGGGGCCACCTTGGCCGTGGTCGCATCTGCGTCGTCAGTGGCCAGGTAGGTCGTCCAGGCCGTCGGAACCTCGGCAGGTCCCATCTTCGGCCCGATGCCGGCTACCGGCCTGCCCTGCAGCATGCACATGACGTAGCCACCCGCTTCTGGCGGTCCGACCTCGGTGTTCCAGCCGAACAGCGTCGAGTAGAAGGTCGTGGCCCTGGCCACGTCGTCGGAACCAAGGTCGACCCAGCACGGCGTGCCGGCCGGCCATGGGGTGTCGCGTTGCACCATGTCTCCTCCAGGCGGATAAATCATTGATGGTGCGAATGGCCTTGCTAGAGCGAATGCGCAATGGCTGATGTGGCCGGCCAACACCGTGATGATTGGCCTACGCAGCGTATCCAGCGGTAAGCCGCCGGTCAGCCGGTTATTAATTTCGCCACGTCAACCGCGCTCTCCAGGCTACGTGGCCGGGGAATCGTTAGTCCTGCGCGAGGTGTTGTCAGTCCGTAGCATGGCACGTATGGGTAGCCACCGGGCATTGAGGCCAGGGATCCGCACCGGACGCGCGTCCGCGGCTGCCCATCGATCTCAGGGCGCCGGCCAGATCCGGCACACCGGAAAAGCCGATGGATACGAGCGCGAGTCACCGAGGACCCGCGTTGAGAGAGGCATCTTTCCCGTGCGACCAACAAAAAGGCTACTGATCCTCATCACCGGTGTAGTGCTCGCTGTTGTAGGCGTGGTGGCATTCGCGGCAAGCGCGGCCGCTCGTCGCTCGGCATCCGACAACGGGCAACCGGCAACGACCACATCGCATACCCAGTCAGACAGTCACGCCGCGAAGAGCCCGCATGGCTTCGCCGCTGTGTCGGCCGGCATCGGCCTCCGGCCGGGCGCCGTCTCGCCAAACGCGGCGGGACTCGCTGCAGCGAAGACGACGCTTCCGAAGCTTGACGCGTTCCAGCTGGCTGGCCAGCGGGTGATCTACAGCTACAGCGGCCTCACGCCGCCGGCCAATCTGCTCTGGGGGATCAGGCACGGCCGCGTCGCCGGGGTCATCTTCTTCTCCGACAACGTCGGTTCCAACGCGCACATCACAGCGGTCGTGAAGCAATTGCAGCGAGCCAACGCCGACTCGCACAACCCGGTGCGCATGCCGCTGCTGCTGATGACCGATCAGGAAGGCGGGGCCGTTCGCCGCCTCAATGGCCCGCCCGTCCCTTCGGCCAAGCAGATCGGGGCGTCCGCGCACCCGCAGCAGGAGGCGACCACGCAGGGCGCAGCGGCAGGCTCGTTCATGCACGGCCTCGGCGTCAACGTGAACCTTGCTCCGGTGCTCGACGTGTTCCGCACGCCAGGCAACTTCATTGACGAGTTCGGCCGCTCGTTCAGCAACGACCCGGCCAAGGTAGCCAAGCTCGGATCGCTGTTCACGACGGCCATGCAGGGCAAGGGCGTCGCGGCGACGGTTAAGCACTTCCCCGGTCTTGGCGCTGCCACCCGATCGCAGAACACCGATGAACGCCCGGTCACGCTGAACCTGACGCTCAGCAAGATCAGGTCCGTCGACGAGCTGCCGTACAAGTCCGCTATCGCGGCCAAGGCCAAGCTCGCAATGGTGTCCTGGGCGATCTACCCGGCGCTGGACAAGAAGTTCCCGGCCGGGTTGTCGTCCACGATCGTGCAGGGTGAGCTGCGCAAGCGGCTTGGTTTCGCAGGGGTCACGATCACCGACGCGCTGGAGGCAGGGGCGCTGAAGAACTTCGGCTCGACCTCACGTCGCGCGACGCTGGCCAGCAAGGCGGGCATGGACCTGCTTCTCTGCGCGGCGGAGAACAACGCGCAAGGCGTCACGGCCATGCAGGCTCTTCGCACCCAGTACCTGGGAGCCAGCGCGTCTGGCCAGGCAACCTTCAAGGCGGCGGTCGAGCGCGTTCTGGCACTCAGGGCCGCGCTGGGCAGCTGACCGCCTGCGGTCCAGCGACCCGCCGTCCGCTAGGCGACAGGCGTGCCCGTCGACGCGGTCAGGTCGGCGAGCAGGGCTGTGAGCTTGCCCGTCAGCGGGCCAGGCCGGCCATTGCCTATTGTCCGCCCGTCGATGCTGATGACCGGCGCGATGCCGCCCATCGTTCCCGTCACGAACACCTCGTCGGCGTTGTAGAGCTGGACCAGCGAATGGTCGCCCACCGAGCACTCGATGCCGGCCTCGGCCGCAAGCTCAAGCACGGCCTCGCGGGTTATTCCTTCCGGGCAGGCCACGGTGGCCGGCGTGCCCAGGACTCCGCCGGTCACGCAGAACACGTGCGTCGCGTTGGTCTCGGCGACGAAGCCGCGCTGGTCGAGCATCAGCGCGTCGTCGGCGCCAGCCACGTTCGCCTCGATCTTGGCCAGGATCGACGGCAGCAGGTTGTTGTGATGGATCTTCGGGTCAAGGACGTCCGGTGCGGGCCGTCGCATGCTCGCTGTGATCAGTGAGATCCCGGTCGTCGCGTAGACCGGCGGCTTGTACTCGGCCAGCACGATCAGCGTGGGGCCGGACTGGTTCAGCCTCGGATCCATCCCGCTGGTGATCTTCACGCCGCGGGTCAGCGTCAGCCTGACGTGCACGCCGTCGGTCATTCCGTTGGCCGCGAGCGTGTGCTTGATCTGCTCGGTGATTTCCGCGTCGGTCGGCACCGACTCGAACGCGAGCGCCTGTGCCGATCGTCGCAACCTGGCGAGGTGCTCGGTCAGCCGGAAGATCCGGCCACTGTGAACGCGCAGCCCCTCCCACACGGCGTCGCCGCCCTGGACGGCAGAGTCGAAAGGGTTGACCGCCGCCTCGTCGCGGTGCGTCAGCCTCCCGCCGACGTTCACGATGATGTCGCGGTTCCGCTCGTCGAACTGCTGCAGCATGCGTCTCTCCTTCACCGCGGCGGGCTGGCCCAGTCACCGCCTAATGAGTTTCCACGGCACCGCTGAAACGTTGCCACGCGACGGCGCTTTCCTCTGACGCGGGTCGGCCGCTGGACTTGGCCTTGGCGCGGCTTTAGCCACTTACCCCGAATTAGGTTCCTTGCTAAAACGGCATATCCGGATAAAAGGGCGCTCCTCTCCGAACCCCAGCGGGGTAAGACGCGCCGTTAGATGGCCAGGCGGTGCTCGGCGAGCTGAGCGTAGAACGGCTGACAGCGAGCCGCGAGTTCTTCAAGGCCGGCGGGGAGTTCGGTCGGTCCCGCGTCGCCGCCCGCGTCCGGCTTGGTCGTGAACCCGGTGGACGCCCATACCCGCGCGTACCAGTGCCTGGCCCACACCCCGTCCGTCTCCCGCGGACCCGCGGGCCAGGACAGCATCGCCTCGTCGAACGGAATCCGCAGCTCACCGCAGAGCGCTTGCAATGACTCGCGTGGCCTGGCAGCAAGGTCGGCGGCGTCGATGACCGGCCCGCCGAACAGCCGGTAAATCTCGGCCTGCTGCTCCAGGCCCAGGTCCGCGAGCGTCGGCGTGTGCCTGACCTTGGCGTAGGAGGCGAGAAGCCGCCGCGGGTCCCTGATCAGGAACGCGTGCCGCAGACCGGCGAGCCGGGTCCGGTCGATGCCGGGCAGTAGGTGGTGCGTCATGTGCTTCTGGTAATACACAGTGCGCCCGGCCGGCAGCGGGCCCGAGGTGAGCTCCTCGACCACCTCGGGCCATCGGGTCGGCATGGACGCGAGGATCTCGTCCCTGCCTGGATGTTCGATGCCCGTCTCGGCCAGGTAATAGCCGTACAGCGGCTCGTCGACCACGACCGTGTCCGGCCGGTTCTCGAACGAGCGCATCAGGGCCGTGGACAGCGTCCGCGGCCCTGACCACATCGCGATCCTCGCGACCCCTGCCGTATTTCCTGGCGGGGCGGCACCGCTAGCCGGCGTCATATGAACCGGTCAGAGCGTGACGACGCTGCGCAGCACCTCCCCGCGCCCCATCTTCGCGAACGCCTCTTCCACGTCGCCGAGCGCGATGGTCTCCGACACGAACTTCTCCAGCGGCAGCCGGCCACTCAGGTGCAGGTCGATCAGCATCGGAAAGTCGCGGTCCGGCAGGCAGTCGCCGTACCAGGACGACTTCAGCGACCCGCCGCGGCCGAACACGTCGAGCAGCGGAAGCTCAAGCTGCATGTCCGGCGTCGGCACGCCGACAAGGACCACGGTGCCGGCCAGGTCGCGTCCGTAGAACGCCTGCTTGTACGTCTCCGGCCGCCCGACCGCCTCGATCACCACGTCGGCGCCGTTGCCCTCGGTCAGGTTGCGGATCTGCTCGACCGGGTCGGTCTCCCGCGAGTTGATGGTGTCGGTGGCGCCGAGTTCGCGCGCCCACGCGAGCTTGCGGTCATCGATGTCCACGCCGATGATCTTGCGTGCTCCGGCGAGCCGTGCCCCGAGAACCGCGCCGCAGCCGACGCCGCCGCAGCCGATCACGGCAACCGAATCGCCTCGGCCGACCTGACCGGTGTTCAGCGCCGCGCCGAGACCGGCCATCACGCCGCAGCCGAGGAGCCCGGCAACCTCAGGCTTGACCTGCGGGCTGACCTTCGTGCACTGGCCGGCAGCGACCAGCGTCTTGTCGGCGAACGCCCCGATGCCTAGTGCGGGCGACAGCACCGTGCCGTCGGCAAGGGTCATTTTCTGGGTCGCGTTATGCGTGTTGAAGCAGTACCACGGCCGGCCGCGCTTGCAGGCACGGCACTGACCGCATACGGCCCGCCAGTTCAGGATCACGAAGTCACCGGGCTCGAGCCCGGTCACGTCATCGCCGACCGCCTCGACAACCCCGGCGGCCTCATGGCCAAGCAGGTAAGGGAAGTCCTCGCCAATGCCGCCCTCGCGATAGTGCAGGTCAGTGTGGCATACCCCGCACGCCTGCACGTTGACCAGCGCCTCGCCCGGCCCGGGATCAGGGACGATGACCGTGGTCAGCTCGACGGGCGCGCCCTTGGCGCGGGCGATTACGCCTTGTACCTCATGTGCCATCGCGTTCATGCCTTTCAGTGGGACAGCGGCGACGCTGATCGAGCCTGGTTCCGGTCCGATGCCGATGTGGCCGATGATACGGATTACCGCTTCCTGACCAGTACAGCTATCGCCACATCGGGCGGCGCGAAGGCGCGGAGCCGCTGGCGGAGCTCGTCGACCGTGATGCCGCGTACGTGTGCCTGGTACCTGGGCGGGCCAGCGAGCGGGCTGGTCAGCGCCGTAGGCCTGGTGAGGTACAAGAACGGAATCATCAGCAAGACAAAACGAGCGGCACGGCGTGCCGGACCGTGCCGGTAACCGCGCAGGGCGAGCGACGCGTCCTGGCTGAGGATCATCTCGACGCGGGCGCCGTACGGCCGCGGTGCGATCCTGATCCGCTCGATGTAGCGCCACTGCAGATGCTTGATGTCGCGCCGGCGCTGACCACGACGCTTGGTGAACACAGGCAGTCCAAGCTCGATCCCCTCGGCATTCGCCGCGAACGCGTGCGTCGTGATCGCATTCAGCGCCAGCACGAAGATGATGAGCGCGAGGAGCAATCCGACGGCGGCGGCTGCGCGAAACCAGATCGGCGGCCATGGGCTCAGGGTCAGCGCGGCCGCGATGGCCAGGTACCAGATCGCGGCGAGCCAGAGATACCCGCGGGGCAGAATGGCCGAAGGGCCGATCACCGGAATGTACATGCCGTCCTGCATGGTTTGCCCCCAACTCTGAACCTGGGATTGATCGTCCACCACCGGAGGGTTCTGTCGCAAGATGCTGGGATACCTGCTGTTTAATTGACTGCGAGCAATTGATGCCTCGGCGGGACGCGCCGAGAGTAGCCGGGCCAACGCGATCGTGTAGCGGGCGACTGGATCATGCCGCATGATGGGAAGCACCCGCCGCGGCGACGCGCCCCGGGTCACCCGCAGCGGCGGCGCACACAGGTCGGCATACGGCCGGGATGCTGGAGGTTAGCCGGATGCCGAAGAAGGGCCGGCGCACAGAGCGAGACGATGCCCTGGGAGCTGATCCAGGTGGCTTCGGTGGCGACCAGGATTACGACTGGATCAAGTACCTGGGCGAGGGGCGGTCCCCGGCAGCTTCTTCATCCCCATCGACCTCGTCGGGCGTGGTAGCGCTCCGCACCGAAGCCCCGCCCGCCGCCTTGCCGCCGGCCCGGCCGGTCGCGCCATCGCGCCCATATGAGCGTGATCCCGGTCTGCTGTCCGGCGGTGACACCGATCCCAGGGGCGGCGCTCCCGTGGAACGCGGCGGAAGAGCTCAGCGCCAAGGACGCCGGGCGCTTGCAGGGCCGGCGCCGGATGGTGCGCGCAACGGGGGAGGAGCGACCAGGGAAATTGCCAGGTCCGCGGCTCCTGCCGACGATTGGCCAGTGCGCGGCGATCGCGGCAGCAACGGCGACGGCACGGGAGCGATGCGGTCGGCGGGCCGTGGTCGCCGGGCTGCCGCGGACCGGAGCGGTGGCGCTGATCAGCGCGGCGGGACCAGCACTGGCCAGACCTCGCGAGAGGACACCGGCGGACGCCGCACGCAGGGCACCAGGCAGGGCCGTGCGGTCAAGGTACGACCGGGCAGCGCTACGGACTTGCTCTTCAACCCGGCGGCGGACGAATACGGCCAGCCACTTTACGCGCCACCGCAGGACCCGGGCCGTCCGCGAGGCGGCAGCCGGGCCGATGACCCGTTCACGTCGCCGCAAGGGCGGCTGGACACCTCCGAGTACGCCAGACCGCTGTATCCGTCCTACGATTCTGGCCCGGCCACCGACGCCAGGCCGCGGCCAGCCTGGCCTGACGATGATCCACTCGGGGACACGGATCCGCGCGGCCGGGCGGCGAGTGCTCCAGCCAGCGGCCGTCCCAGCGGCCGGACCGGCAAGCAACGCCAGATCACCGGGTCCGCCGACTTCGATACTCGCAGCCGGCCACAGCGGCCTGACCGTACCGGCCCGCAACGCAGAATTGACGGGCTGACCCGCCCCGATCCACTGACTGACAGCGGTATCGGCGTGCTGTGGTCTCCGGAGGAGGCGCCGGCGCTACCCGCGCGCTCGGCGCCGGCCGCGCCGCAGACGGCCATCGCCAACGCGCCA
>DATELR010000172.1:0-18274 GCA_035276345.1 Streptosporangiaceae bacterium
CTCCCTAACGTCGTGCGCCGGCCAGGTCTATTTCACCGGCCGAAACAAATGGTTCGTCCTGGCCGTACCTTGCCGGCTGGGTAGGTCACCTGGTCGGTGGAGCTGCCGCCGGAGTCGAGCAGGGTGATGGTGTCGCCTTTATTGCCGAGCTGCAGGGCGCCCTGCACGGCGACCTGGAGTACCGCGCCGCCAGCGACTGCGCCGGACAGATCCTGGCGGCCACCAGCGGCATCTGCCAGCCGCCAGCCGGCCAGGTCTATGGAGTCTGCTGTGGTGTTGAGCAAGGTGATCACTTCGTGGCCGCGGTCGGTGCCCAGCGGGTCGGGCAGCGCTGCGAGGATCAGCACATCGCCGGCGGCTGCCTGCCCTGGGCCGGTGGTGCCGCCCGGTGGCGGCGGATCCGGGCTGATGATGAAGTCTTCGGGCCAGACGGTCAGCCGGATCTGCTGGCCGACGGCGCTGATCACATCGTGCATGTTGCCTCGCTCCATCCGGTCCAGCAGGAAGAGCTGGTCATCACGGTTAACCGGGTCGGCGCGCAGCCAGGAGTCGAAGCCGTCGAAGTCGGTGAATCCGGCGGCTAGGTAGGGCACGATCCGCCGGAACAGTTTGGGCCAGATGACAATCTTTCCAGGGCGTCAAGATCGGCGACGGTCGCAGCCCCGGCTGGGTCGGCGGTCGACCGGGGCCACAACCCGGCCGGAGACTGGGCGGCGCGGGCCGCCCGCGAACTGTCCGCCAGGTGGGTCCGCAGGTCGGCCGGCAGGGTGTCGTAGAACGCCGGATATACCAGGCCGGCCGCAAGCAGCATGCCGTTGACGGATTGGTCGACCCCGGCATTGTCCAGGAACACCGTGGTTCCGTCGGGACCCGGATGGTCGCCAGGGTAGACAAAGGCGATGAGCCTGCCGTTGGCGTCGATCCCGTTCGACAAGACATGACCGGGCAAGGCGTCCTGATCGGCTGACTGCACTTTGTTAGGGAGGTCATCGAAGTAGGTGACGTTGGAAAAGCCCAGTTGCCGCAGTAGCTCATCGCGGGCGGCGTCCGCCCCGAAAAGCTCCTGGTGGGTTTCGCTGAAATGGGTCTCCAAGGCGTCGATAGCTTCCAGCCGAACGGAGATGCCGTGCGGGTTGATTTCAGGTGGACGTCCTGAAGGGCGCGGGATGGACTCGACTAGGGCGGGCGAGTCGGGAAGGAACTTGACGGTGTCGCCATCAGGTTCAGGACCCTGCCGCGGCAGGTCCGGATACCGGATCACAAACTTTCCGCGGAGCAACGTGTAAGCCATTGCCGTCAACCCCCGCTTCGCTTCCTGTTTCACAAAGCATAAAAGGCGCGGCGAGAATCGAACAATAGGAGTATGGCGCTCGTGATACAGAGCGGAACTAAATGCTCGCGATTTCCATGCCATCTCCATATCATTTCCACACCATCCTCACTTAACTTGCGGCCGACCAGCCGAAATGCGCGTTGAGGTCGCCCGGAAATGTCGTTAGGCCATTGCTGCCCGGTCTGCCTTCCCCGCAGAAAATTTGGTCGGACTATGCATCAAATGCGCCAAGCCGTCCTCCGCATCCATAAAGAGCCCGGAAGGGCAAGCGATGAGCGGCCTGGGGCCAGGCCGCAGCGAAGGAGAGTCCGATGACGGATGGGTTCAATGCCCCGCACGAGCAGGCCGCTACCGAAGCACTAGCGGCCCACAAGGGCCGGCCGGACGACCCGGCCAAGTACGGTGTCGAAGGCTGCTGCTACCGCACGTTCTGGGCAGTGGTCGAGACAGACGGCACGTTCGTGCGGGGGCGCAACGTGGCGAGGGTGGCACGGCTGGCGAAGGGTCAGTACGAAATCGTCTTCACGAGCGACGTGAGCGACGGCGTGTACGTCGCGAGCATCGGACGGCCGGGCATCGCGACCGAGCCGGCTGGCGAGATCGGCGTGGCGCTGCGGTGCTGCCTGACCGGTCACGAGACGAACAAGGGCGTCTGGGTGGACACCCATGACTCGGACGGCGCGTACGCCGACCGGGCCTTCCACCTGATCGTCCACACCCAGTAGGTACGGGGGTGCGCGGACCGGGCCGTGGCCGCCGAAGCGCTGGCGACGGACCGGTCCCGTTCGCGCTGGTCCTACGCTAGAGCGCATGACCCTCCCATCCGGTATCCCCATCGACGAGCTCGAGCCCGGCATTCGCCCGCAAGACGACCTGTTCCGGCACGTCAACGGGCGGTGGATCGCGCGGACCGAGATCCCCGCAGACCGGGCGCGCGACGGCGCGTTCCGGATTCTTGCCGAAGAAGCGGAGAAAGCGATCCGCGAGATCGTGGAAGAGGCCGCGTCGGCACCAGAAGGCACCGAGGAGCGGAAGCTCGGCGACCTGTATGCCAGCTTCATGGACGCGGACCGGGCAGAGATGCTCGGCGCGCAACCGGTGAGCCAGACGCTCGCGGCGGCTCGGGCCGTCAGCTCCGTTCCGGAATTGCTGGAGACGCTCGGGCGGCTGGAGCGACTGGGAATCGAGGGTCTGTACCGGCTCTTCGTTGACACTGACCCCGGCAATCCGCAGCGTTACCTGGTGTTCTTCCAGCAGGGAGCGCTGTCGCTGCCAGACGAGAGCTATTACCGCGAGGACCGGTTCGCTCGCGTCCGCGACGCGTTCGTTGGTCATGTGCAGCGCATGTTCGAGCTCGCCGGTTTGCCGGACGCCGAGCAGGCAGCCAAGCGAGTGTTCGCGCTGGAGACGGCGGTGGCCGGACACCACTGGGACAAGGTCGCGAGCCGGGACAAGGAGAAGACTTACAACCTGTTCACCTGGTCCGATGCGCTGTCTGAGGGGCCGGATCTGCGTGGGTGGCTGGTGGCAATGGAACCGCCCGCGGGCGCTTTCGACGAGGTCGTGCTCCGGCAGCCCAGCTTTGCCTCCGGGCTGGCGTCGTTGCTCACCGATGAACACCTCCCGGCGTGGCGGGACTGGCTGTGCTGGCAGGTAATCCACAGCGCTGCGCCGTATCTGTCCGAGGCGTTCGTCCAGGAGAATTTCGACTTCTATGGCCGCACCTTGAGCGGCACCCCCGAGCTGCGCGAGCGCTGGAAGCGGGGTGTCTCGCTGGTCGAGCAGGCGATGGGGGAGGCCGCCGGCCGTGCCTACGTCGCCCGGCACTTCCCGCCCGGGGCCAGGGAGCAGATGGATGTCTTGGTGGCCAACCTCCAGGAGGCCTACCGGCAGAGCATCGAGAAGCTGGAATGGATGGGGCCAGACACCCGCCGGCGCGCGCTGGACAAGCTAGCGAAGTTCACGCCGAAGATCGGCTACCCGGCCAGATGGCGGGACTATTCCAGCCTGAATATCGACCCGGCGGATCTGATGGCCAACGTGCGGGCCGCTCACACTTTCGAGTTCCGCCGGCAGTTGAACAAGATCGGCAAGCCGGTCGACCGCGATGAGTGGCTCATGACCCCGCAGACGGTCAACGCCTACTACAACTCGGGGATGAACGAGATCGTGTTTCCGGCTGCGATCTTGCAGGATCCGTTCTTCGATCCTGGCCGCGACGACGCAGCGAACTACGGTGCAATCGGCGCGGTCATCGGCCACGAGATCGGCCACGGGTTCGACGACCAAGGTTCCAAGTCCGACGGGGACGGCAAGCTCACCGACTGGTGGACTGCTGAAGACCGGCAGGCGTTCGAAGTCCGGACCCAGTCGCTGATCGAGCAGTACAACGCCCTAGCGCCGAAGCAGACTCCAGACCAGCACGTGAACGGAGCGCTGACGATCGGGGAGAACATCGGGGACCTCGGCGGCCTCGGCATCGCATGGAAGGCCTATGTGGTCTCGTTGCGCGGCGAAGAGGCACCGGTCATCGATGGCCTGACGGGCGCCCAGCGCTTCTTCATGTCGTGGGCTCGTGCCTGGCAGAGCAAGGCCCGGGACGAGGAAGTCATCCGGCTGCTCGCCATCGACCCGCATTCCCCGAACGAGTTCCGCTGCAACCAGATCGTCCGGAACCTAGACGAGTTCTACGCCGCCTTTGACGTCGGCGCCACCGACGAGCTCTGGCTCGAGCCCGCTGCCCGGGTCAGTATCTGGTAGCCGCAGGCATCCGCCCTGCTAACGGCTGGGCGAGTCGCCAGCTACGGACCGAGAATGGCCCGTGCCCGGCTCCAGATGCCGTTTTGCTCACGGACGACGAATGCGTGGGCGAGTTTGCCATCGCTATACGTGCCGGCAGCGGAGCAATCGCCTGGAGCGCCGCAGGAGACCGAGACGATATAGGCTCGCCGGCCGGCGTAGAGGGCCTGAGACCCCGGCACCTGTTTCACGCTGCCCCAGACGCCGTCCCGCTCACTGACCACGAACGGCTGAATGCGGCCGGAGTTGCCGTAGAAGTCGCCGCCGGCACTGCAGTTGCCCGCCGATGCGCACGAAAGTGAAACGATCTCAGCGTCGGCAGACGATCCGAGGCGTCCGGGACCGGCGAGTACCCGGGCCCGGCCCCAGGTCCCGTTCCGCTCCTCCGCGGTCACCGCGCTGCCAGCCAGCGAGCGGCGCTCGAAGGAGCCGCCGACGGAGCAGTCGCCAGCTGTTGCGCACGACACTGAGCTGAGCATTATGTTTGCGCCGTGCCGGCGCGGCCCCGGCCCGGCGATGTGCTGCGCCGCATGCCACGCCCCGCCGGTTTCGTCGGAGACGTAGGACTGGATGTTCCCCGAGCGGCTCAGGTACGAACCGGCGACGGCACAGTTACCTGCCGACCCGCAGGAAACCCCTGACGCGTAAGGCAGCCTGGCCTGGAGGGCGGCCAGACCGGGCTGTGCCCGGGCGGCGTGCCAGGTGCCGCGCGCCTCGACGGCGACAAACACCTTCGAGGTCAACGAAATGCCGTCACGCGGCGAGTAATCTCCCACGGCATTGCAATAGCCGGGCGCAGCGCATGAGATAGCGGCGACGTATGACGTTCCTCGCTTATCGAGCGCGTCGATCCCGCGCACCCGATGCGCCTTGTGCCAGGCGCCTCTCACCTCGTCGGCGACAAAGGCCACAATCCGCGAGGAATCAGGTGCGTATGCACCGCCCGCCGCGCAGTTACCGGCTGAGGCGCACGACACGTACACGATGGGATAGACATACCCGCCGGAATTGAGAGCCCCAAGTCCAGGGATCTCGATGGCCCGACCCCAGGTGCCGTGCCTCTCGGTGGCGACAAAGGCCTGCCGGTGGCGACGGCGATCCGTGTATGTTCCAACGGCCGCGCAGCTGCCCGGCGAGTCGCAAGAGACAGCAGAGACGCGGGCCTTGCCGCGGACGTTCAGCGCGGCCAGGCCGGGGAGCTGCTTCCCGCGGCCCCACACGCCGCGCCGTTCGGTGACCACGAAGCCCTGACGTCGTCCAGCCCGGTCCCGGTACTGGCCGCCGGCGACGCAGAAACCAGCCGATGGACACGACACGCTTTCGAAGCGCGACGTCTTTCCTGGCTGACGCCCCCGTGCAGCCGCAGCCGCACCTGGTCCGATCGCCATGGTGCACGCACCGGTGATCACCGTCGAGCACAACGCGGCACACACTGCCGCTCGGAAGCGATGGCGCCGCATGGCCGTCAATCTAACTTGTCGAGCTGTGGCTTGCAGCCATCACCAGGCGACACCGCTGCCATTCCCGTACCGGGCGTGCAAGTCGTGGTACCGGCCGTGGTGGATCCAGCCAGCGCGGTCATTTCCGTCCTCATTCACGAGCACGTACTGACCGGTCCCGTCGACCGCCAGGGACGCTGTCAATGGGCCCGCCTGGCCGTTGAAGTCCGGAGCAACATGCTGGTACAGCACGGCATCGACGTCGCCTGTCTTCGCGTCGATCCGGACGACGGACACCTGCCGGCCATTTCTGACCAGCGCGGTTATCGCCTTTCCCGAATCCGTCGCGACGGCCTGAAGAATCAGCGGGTACTGCGGCGAATTGCTGATGACGGGCTTCGCCGCGCGCAGTGATCCACCGAGACCAGACAAGTCGATGACGCGGACTTCGGAGACCGGCTGGGCGTGATAGGCATTGCACGCAACGTTGCCCTGCGGAAACACCTGGCGTCTGCACCACTGCGCTAGCACGTACAGCGACCGCGCCGAGCCCCAGGACATGCTCGGGAAGGTCAGCTCGAATCCCGGCCGCGCAAGTCCGCCCTGCCACACCTTTAGCTGCCCTGTCCGGGTGTTGATCAGGAAGATCCTTGCCTGGCCTCGCGGAACTCCTGCTGCGCGGGTTTGCGGTGTGCCTGAGACGGCGGCCCATGTTCCGTCCGGTGACACGGCGATGCTCACCTGACCAAGGCCCGGGATCACGCCATGCGGAATCTGCCGGAAACCGGTGACGCGCCCCTCACTCGTGAGGCTGAAGCTGAACAGCGCGGTCTTCCTGATGCTGTCCTCGGTAAATGCGGCGACGAAGACCTTTCCGTCCGCCGAGCCGGCGACGGCGTCCTCACCAAAGTGAGTCTGGTACGACCAGTCGAGCGGCGCCCGAAGCAGCGCGATCTTGTGATGCGTCGACGTCGACCGCACGACGACGATGGAGCTGCCGCCCTCGACCACATATGGTGGCGCTGACCGCCCGACAGCCACATCAGCGAACGACTGCGCCCGATCAGCAATGAGTGCCGTCGTTGCCGCGGAAAGCGCGGCGACCACGAGAGCGGTGCCGAGCAAGATCCGCGGGCGTCCCACTCTGCAATTGTCGCCGATCTCTCGCACCATTGACCGGAATACTTCACGTGCCTTGACCTTGCTCCAACGTTGGAGCCAGATTCGCCTTCGGCACAGAGAACTCGCGCGGCGCATTCACGATCTGGTCGCCGGCAAGAAGGCGAACCTGCCCGGTCGTCGCTCCCGCCGGAACCAGCGCTGTTACCTGCTCGTCTGACACGACCATGGCGGGAGTCATGGCCTGACCAAAGATGACGGCCGTGGCCTCGGACAAGTTCCGGCCGGTGATGGTGACCGGCGTCCCAGCGGTGCCTGATTCCGGATGCAGACGGACAATCGCGGGGCCAGCTGCGGAGAGCGAGTCGCGCCCGCGCGGCGCCGGCGCCAGCAACGTGCTGAACAGCTGCTTCAGCTTCTCGGCCGCTTCAGGGGAGAACAACCCCACGAGGGCCGAGATGCCCGCAAATCCGAAAGATGTACATCGGCAGCCAGCTGCGACGCAGAATCCGGTTACCTGCGTACTCGTACAACGACCTCGCGGTGTGGATGAGACCGCCGAGCGCTCCCGTGAAGCCGACAACGACAAACAGCCTTTGCTCGCGGTTAAGCATGAGCTGGATCCCCGCGATGCGGCTTGGCGCGGGCGCAACTGACCCGCTGGTCGGCCAGACGAGGATGAGAACGTAGACAGGCTAATCGCAAGCATTGAGCGGCGGCGGGTTTAGGGCCGTCCACCGATGCCTAGACTTGACTGGAACTGGTCGGCCGCGTGTCGGTGGGCTGGCAAGCTTGGCCTTTCCATCATCATCAACCCAGGGCAGTCCGCACCCCGCTCGCGCAGGCACCGGGAAGGACGCAGCTAGTGCAGCCTCAGCTGGCTGACGGAGTCAAATGGCGCGATGAGCCATTTGGCTCAGTGGTCTACGTGCCGTCCTGGGATACCTTTTTCGCCCTCGATAAAGACCGGACCGCGGAACTTCGGTCAGCAGCAGACGCAACTCGGACGCCTGAAGCCTGCGGCAGCCTGACCGATCTGCGCCCGCTCGGCGACCGGCCGCTCCTGGTGAACTGCTTCGCGACTGCGCACTGCCCGCTGCAGTGCACGTACTGCTACGCCGACGACCTCATGATGCGCAGCCGCAGCGAGCCGGAGAACGACCTGGCCGCGCGCGTGCTGGGCACGGCCGATGCGATCGAGGCCATGGTCGCCGTCGTCACGGGCGGCGAGCCGCTGGCGCGGCCGCGCCAGGCTGCCGAGCTCATCCGCAAGCTCGCGACGACCAAGGCCGTCGTCGTCGACTCGTCAGGAGCCGGCGATATAGAGAGCCTGCTGCCCGTGCTGACGGAAACGGGATCGCACCTGCGGATCTCGCTGGACAGCGCCGATCCGTCCATCAACGACGCGCAGCGGCCGATCAGGAAGCCGTTCCAGGCTGACGGCAGCAGTTCGTGGCAGCTGGCGCTCCGGTCCCTGCAGGCAGCGCAGTCGGCAGGGATACCGGTCAGCGTCCAGACCGTTCTCACCGCGTCAAACGCGCGCGTCACTCAGCTGGCCGCGCTGCGCGATCTTCTGACGGAGATGGGCGTGCGCAAGTGGGTCCTGCACGTAGTCGCCGTTGCCGGCCGCGCCCGCACGCACGCGTCGTCGCCGCGCAGCGCTCCGCCGGGCCAGGCGTTCCTCGACGAGCTCCTGGCATTCGTCTCGGACAGCGCGCGGCAGCAGCATCCGCTGCTCATCCGGGTTACCGACAGCAATCAGGCGCCGAACTCGGTCTTGCTGATCGACAGCACCGGTGATCTGCTCACCGAGGGGGCTGGCGGAAACGGCAAGATCACCCTGGGCCGAAGCGGAGACGACAGGTCAGTGCTGGCAGACGCGATCGGACGTGAGCTGAACCTGGCCGGACATTACAGCAGGTATCTGAACTGCGATGTCGTGCCCGAGGCTGTCGCAGGCATCTAGTATCTGTGAACCGTATGGACAGTTACGGGACCTACCACGCCCTCGTGCACCGTCTGTCGCGCATCATTCAGCGCAACGACAGGCTCACCCTCGTGGTCGGCTCCGGGCTGACAGCCAGTTCGGTGCCCGGCACGAGCGCGATGCTCGATCTGACCGATCGGTACGTCGAAGGCGAGCACAACGAGGACCTGACCGCCGCGCTCGCGGCTGCCAGGCGCAGTTCGCGGACACTGGGGGAGACCTACGGCCGGTACTGCCACACGGTGAACGAGTGGTTGCCGTCGCCCGGATTCGACCTGGTCGTGCAGGCCGCGGTCCTCAACGCGTACCCGCCGGCGATCCACCGGCCGCCGTGGCGCGAGATGAGCTGGCACGAGTCGAGAGAGATCGAGAACGACATCGGGAACTGGACGATTCCGCCCGGTGTGCAGGCTCTTGCTGATGTCTTAACGACTTACCCCGATGCGTTCGGCCGGCGCATCTTCACTCCGAACTTTGACCCGCTCATCGAGATAGCGCTCCGGCGGAGCGGTCACCGTGCCGCCACGTTGTCGCTTAAGACGGACGGGTCGTTCAGCTCAGTCATCGAAGACGACGCCATTCACGTCGTCCATCTGCACGGTTACTGGCGGCGAGGCGACCCGAGCGATCTCCGGCCGTTGCTGCATGACCCGTTGCAGCTGACGAAGTCGCGGCCGACGCTTCAGGACGAGCTGGCGGAGTTCATGCTGTCGACCACCGCCTGCGCGATCGGATACGGCGGCTGGGATGACATCTTCATGCGCACGCTGGCCCATGTCGCGCGCTGGCGGAACGTCACGGTGATGTGGGGATTCCACGCCTCCGACCCCGAGGCACTCAGGCGCGACAGCGCCAGTGTCCGGGAGCGGTTCGAGGACGCCTCGGTGCTGCTGGCCTACAGCGGCATTAATACGGACGTATTGTTCCCCTCCCTGCTGCAGAAGCTGCGGGTCCCGCCAAGCGATCTGCCGGATTTCCCGGCGGTGAAGAACTCCCATGCCGCGAGCGATCCGCCGGCGCTCAACGTGCCGACCGTCGAGAGCGCAGCGGAGCAACCCAGTGACCTGCTCGGGCAACTCGACCGGCTGCTCGGCTGGCGCTGGGACAACCCGGCTTCAGATTCCGGCGTCGAGCCCGGATTGGTCTACTGGTCGGTCCGGCTGCGCCGGCGTTCGGTCATTCACGCGGTCCAGGGACGAGTCGCTGCCGCGCTGTCGGCTCTGGGGGCGCGTGTCATCCTGTGCCTCGACGACCTTGGCATCGAGCACGCGGCGGAGAGGTCGCTGGAGCTCGAGGAGTACATCGGGCGGATTTTCGCGGACGTGCCAGGCTCTGCCCTGCCGGTGGTTGAGTCGCTGAGCCAGTACTTGTCAGAAGTTGAGGGCCTCATCGACGAGCCGCTCAGCGAGCATGCCTGGCAGCTGCCCGTGACGCCGTGGCGCGTCACGCAGTATTACCTCGCTCGGTCCAGCCCGTCGATCCTCGAGGTACTGAACGTCGCGAAGATCATCGACTTCCCGATCGACGCTGATCGCGACGGCCAGCTCGGTGCTGTTCTGCACGCGCTCGAGCGGCTGGACGGCAATAAGCTGCTGACCCCGGTGACGCTGTGGGCGCACTTCAACCGCCTCGTCAACAGCGCTGGACCGAACTCGATCATCACCCTCGGCGGCCGCGACGAGGCTGCGCTCTGGCAGATGTGGCGCAAGGTATTCGGCAAGTCAGTGAGCAACCTCTACAACCCGATACTGTCCAATCTTCATCAAGACAGCGGCTTTGTCCGATGGGACAGCCACCGGCAGCTCCGCGACTACCTGAACACGGCCAGGGAGCTCCCGAACTGGGACCAGAGCGGCCGCCTGATCCCGTGGCTGTACACCAACGTCGTCTTGCTGCGGACGCTGCTAGACCGGGGAGCCAGGCCGCCGGTTGTGGCGGACCACGAGCTAGCCGACTGGCGGGTCACCAGGGATCTGCTCGCGACCCACCGGCGGCAGACCATCGACGCCCTGACTGAGGTGATCGCCGAGTTCTTCGAGCCCGGCATCATGACTGACTAGCCGATCGCCTAGCCCCGTGACGAGAGTCGCGCTTGGTCCGTCGACGGCGATCCGGAAGATCGGCCAGCCTATCTCGGTACGCCATTGTTCGGCCATGTCTGTATCTCGCGGCCCTACCAGGTACGTCTCATAGACCGGGCCGTCGACGGCGAGCGCGTTGCTAGCCACCCATGATCCGAGCCGGCCATAGGTGACGTCGATGTCGTCGTGATTGCCTGGATGGATTGCGACGGCGAGTTCGACCGCCGCTAGGTCGACGATTTCGATCCGTCCGCTTGCGCGCGGCGCGCGGACCGGCAGGTAGACCGTCATCGTTCCGCGGCCCTTGGTGAACAGCTCATTGGCGTACCGGCCCGCCGGTGGCCCGGTGCGATCGCTGCGCGGGAATGTGGCTTCCAGCTCGGCCATCGCGCCGGCGTACCAGCTCCGGCTGTCGCAGAGCTCGACCTTGGCGGTGATGCCGGGAACCGTGCGCGCGGGGATTGATCGCACTTCGATCTGCGGGTCCTGGCCTTCCGGGCGTAGCAGCTGGCGCAAGGAGACGACGGCGGCCTGAGTTCGGTTCAGTGCCTTCTCGAGGCGGTCGAGGTGACCGGCGATGAGTTGGCTACGTGTCTCGGGATCGCCGGTGGCGAGGAGGGCCTTCACTTCGGCTAGTGGTACATCGAGTTCGCGAAGCTGGTGGATGACCTGCGCGATGGGGATCTGTTCTGCGGAGTAATAGCGGTAGCTGTTGTGAGGGTCGACCTCGACCGGCTCCAGTAGCCCAGCTTGGTGGTACCGGCGCAGCGTCCGGATGCTCAGATGGGTCAGCGTCGCGAATTCCCCGATGGTCAGGCCGGTATGCATACCTCCACTGTGCACCCTCTCCCTGGGGGAGAGAGTTGGCCCTTGAGCTTCTCCCAGCGGGAGGCTCGAGCCTGAAGTCATGAAGACAACAGGGAGCCGGGCAAGTGCGGTTGCTGTGAACGATCTGCCCGAGCTAATCAATCAGTACCTGGTCGCGCGTGGAGAACACGATCTGGAGGCGACGGCCGCAGTATTCACGCCAGACGCCGCTGTGACTGATGAGGGCCACAGGTATCACGGGCGCGATGAGATCCGTGGCTGGCTCGCCCGATCGGGGAGCGAATACAACTACACGACGACGGTAACGGCAGCCACGAAGATCGATGATGCACACTTCACTGTGGTCCAGCACCTGGAGGGCGACTTTCCAGGTGGCGTCGTCGACTTGCAGTTGCATTTCACCCTGCGCGGCAAGGAGATCTCTGAACTAGTGATCGCGCCATAACGGCGCCGGGTGCGGGCGGCGGTCGACCTCGAACTGCGCTTCCATCGGTCGGACGCTAGCGACTAGCGAGCGCAACTCCTAGTCGCTAGCGTCGCTGGGCGCGCGAGGATCGTCTCAGCTTCCGCCGACGCCGAAGAAGATCAGGACGACGAGAACGACGGTCGTCACGGCGAAAATGCCGTGGGCAATGACGACGGTAACGGGGAAATGGCGTTCGGGCGGAACGGCCAGTTCTCCGGGGCGGGCCTGGTCGCTCGAGGAGCCAGGAGGGCCCGCCGGCCGCTTCTCGTCTGCCGACCACCACCCTCGCTCAGGAGATGCCTTTCGTGGCACGTACGCCCCCGCGATGGCCGGCTCCGATGGCAGTGCGCGCCGTGTAGCCCGGTAAACCCCGATCCAGCGGATGGCCATGGTGAATCCCAGCGTGGCTATGACGACCAGAGCGGCGGTACTACCCCAGCAGAAGATCTTCTTGTCCGTGATCAGATAGATCACCCAGGACAGGAGGCCGACCACCGCGAAGAAGACGTGCCCGCACACCACAACGACAGGCAGCCTCGTGGCCGCGGCGTGCTGGAAGTCCGGGTCGTATTCGATGAGCCAGATTGCCAGGAGATAGAGCCCAGCCAGGGCGGTGACACTCCAGGCAAGCAATGCTACGCCGGACATTTCGCCCGGATCGTAAGTAGCGCGTTAATCAGTTACCTCCGAAATCTCGTGCAGCAGCCAGATCACAATAAGGCACAACTTGTGCCACAACCCTGTGAGCGAGCGGATTTGGCCTGAGAAACGTCACCGGAGTTCCGGATCGCCGACCAGGGCGTTACTTGCCAACGAGGCAGAACGGATGACCAGCCGGATCGGCATAGACACGCCAACCGTGCGCTGACTCCAGCAGCCGCGCGCCCAGCGCGAGCACGCTCGCGTGTGCCTGCTCGAGTGCGTCCACATGAAAGTCCAGGTGGAACTGCTGTGGATGTGCCGGATCGGGCCAGCGAGGCGGGACATAGCCGTCGACGAACTGGAACGCCAGCACCTGGCCGGCGGGCGTGTGCAGCGTCGCCCAGCGATCGCCTACCACCCACCGCGGATCCGGCTGATTGATCGTGCCCCCGAGCAAGGAGCGATAGAAAGCAGCGAGCTGCGCCGGATCAGGGCAGTCGAGCACAACACATTCCAACGTGGCGACAGGCTGCATTGCCGTCAAGCGGGCTGGCCGGGCGGCTGGCTGCGCAGTCCGTCGAGGACGAGGGTGAGCAGCCGGTCGGCCTGCTCGTTGTCATCGCCCGCCCACTCGGTCGTCATGCTGATCGCGTGCACCAGCCGCATCAGGTCGGCTGGGTCGGCATCCGCGCGCACGACGCCGGCCTCCTGGGCGCCGGTGAGGATGTCGGCGGCGGCCGCGCGCATGATGCGGCTGCTTGAGGTCATGACCTCCGAGTCCCTGCTGACCGTGGTCAGCATCGCCGACGTCAGCATGCGCTTTGTGCGGCCGAAGTCGACCAGGTCGCGCAGCCAGGTTCCGAGGGCCTCAGCGGGCGGCTTCGTCGCGACTAGCTCGTCGGCCCTGGCCCGCAGGGCCTCGACCTGCTCGCGGTAGACCGCCTCGAGCAGCGCGTGGCGGTTGGGGAAGTGGCGGTACAGAGTGCCGATCCCGACGCCGGCGCGCTTCGCGATCTCCTCCAGCGAGACGTCGTCTGCACCGTGCTCGGTAAACGCCTCCGCCGCGGCGGTAAGCAACTTCTCGTAGTTGCGCCTGGCGTCGGCGCGCATCCCCCGGTCCGCAGGGCGCGGCGTGGCCGATCCGGACGCCTGCATTCGCGGTCACCTCACTCCAACTTGCAAAACGGAGGTAGCCTCCGTATAGTTACCGGAGGGATCCTCCGAATAGATAGTAGCTCGCTCAGCGCCCGTTGGCGACCCATGGGGCCAACGGTGCTGTGCAATCGCAGATGGAAGGAACCTAGTGACTTCAACTGTCACACTTCCCGCACCTGTCAACCCTGAGCTGCCAACCCGTCGCCGCGACCGGCGCGGCCTCGCGCTAGCCATCGTGCTGTGCGCGCAGCTCATGATCGTTCTCGACCTGACCGTGGTGAACATCGCACTGCCGAGCATCGCCCACGGTCTGCACTTCTCCGCTTCCAGCCTGGCGTGGGTGCTCAACGCCTACTCGCTCACCTTCGGCGGACTGCTGCTGCTCGGCGGCCGGGCTGGTGACATCCTCGGCCGCAGGCGGATGTTCCTGATCGGCATCGCACTGTTCACGGCGGCATCGCTGGCCGGTGGTCTCGCCACCTCAGCTGCGTGGCTGCTGACCGCGCGCGCCCTCCAGGGTGTTGGCGGCGCGATCGCCTCGCCCGCGGTCCTGGCCACGATCGTCTCCGGGTTCCCCGAGGGACGGGAGCGGACCAGGGCGCTCGGCATCTTCACCGCCGTGATGATGGGCGGGGCTTCGCTGGGCCTGGTGCTCGGCGGCATCATCACCGAGTGGGCGTCCTGGCGCTGGGTCCTGTTCGTCAACGTGCCGGTCGGCGTCGCGGTGCTGCTCGCAGCGCCAAAGGTCCTGCCAGAGTCGCCGCGCCAGCCAGGCCGGTTCGACCTGGTCGGCGCGCTGACCTCGACCGCGGGCATGTCGTCGCTGGTCTACGCGTTCCTGCGGGCCGCATCCAGCGGCTGGACGGACCGGCTCACGGTCACCGCGTTCGTCGCGGCGGCAGTGCTGCTCACGGCGTTCGTCGTCAATGAGGCACGAAGCCCGCAGCCGATCACGCCGCTGCGGCTGTTCGCCGACCGCAGCCGGTCCGGCTCCTACGTTGCCCGGTTGCTCCTCGTGGCCGGAATGTTCGGGATGTTCTTCTTCCTGACGCAATATGTGCAGGAGATCCTGAGGTTCAGCCCGCTGCTCGCCGGGGTCGCATTCTTGCCCTTGACCGGGGCACTGTTCGCAGTGTCACGGCTCGCACCGCGACTGATCGCGAGGTTCGGCCCCAGGACGCCGATGCTGGCGGGGTTGCTTCCGGTCGTAGCCGGGATGACCTGGCTGACGCAGATCTCACCGGAAACCAGTTACGTCCAGGGGATTCTCGGGCCGATGCTGCTGCTCGGCACCGGCATGGGGATCACGTTCGTCCCGCTGACCATGGCCTCGCTGGCCGGAGTCCGGCCGGAGGATTCCGGCGCGGGGTCCAGCATGGTGAACGTCACGCAGCAGGTCGGCGGAGCGCTGGGACTGGCGATCCTGGTCACCGTGTTCGGCACCGTGAGCAAGAATGCGCGCCATGCGCTTCCCGGCGCCGAAACGATCTCCCGGGCGCACGCGATCCTGACCCACGCCATGGCCAGTTCGTTCACCACGGCAGCGATCTTTGACGTGTGCGCCCTGGTCGTCATCGCGCTCGCGATCAGGATGCAGGTCGCCCGTCCCTCGGCAGCCCCGGCCACGGTGAACCAGGGCACCCGAGCATGACGGCAGAACCAGCACGGCTCGCCTAGCGCCGTAGAGCTGAAGCTGCATAGGCACCCGGGAGGCGGGGAGCTTCCCGGGTGCTGGCGGCTGATGTTCTCAGCTTGCCGGGCCGGTGCCTTCCAGGACCTGTTTCAGCACGTTCAGGTTGCGTGCGACGGCTGCTTTAACTCTCGGAATCGCGACCCGCGCGAGCGGCCGCATCAGCGCTGATGTGGGTTCAAGTTCCATCTCGTTGGTCAGCCGGGTCCCGGTTGCCGTCGGCTCAACCAGGTAGCTGCTGCTGGCATCGAACGGACCGATGTCTCCTTTGATGGCGAGGCGGCTGGGTGGCTTGAACTCGGTGACCTGGAAGCCTTCTTCGCTCCTGCGCGGGATGGTGCGGGTCTGCCGGTAGGTTGCACCCACCCTGGCTGGCCCGGGTGAGGTCGGGACGGTGCGCTCGATCGCGTAATTCCAGGCCGGGATATTGCCGAAGTCGGCGAGGTACGCGAACACGTCTTCGGCGGACCGGTCGATCGTGACGGTGTTGCGGAATGTTGCCATTGTGGTCTCCTCTTTAGCTCTCGAGTAGCCGCTGGGCGGCTGTGGGGTCGTGGGCGGGCAGGATGACCAGGCCCGGCTGCTGGGCGGCTAGCGCGAGGACCTTGAGCGAGCTTTCGGCGAGCCGACGGCGGTTGCCGACGCCCGGAAGCTGGCCGCGCTGCAGGATCTCGGCGCCGTAGGTGAGGTCCCCGGCGAGCAACAGCGGAGGCCGTCCGGCGCGGCGCACCAACAGCGACATCGAACCTGCGGTGTGGCCGGGGGTCGGCAGCAGGATCAGCGAGCCGTCCCCCATGACATCGAGCGACTCGGTAAAGGGCGCCACTGATGGGTCGTGGGTGGGTTCCGGGCTGATCTGCCGCCATGTCAGGCCAGGCAGCTGGATGTGGCTGCGCAGGAATCCACGCACTTCCGGGCCGGGCCTGGCTAGCTCGGCCCATTCCGCGGCCGATACGAGCAAGTCGGAGCCGGCCAGTTCGGGCAGGCCGCCGATGTGGTCCTGGTGCAGGTGCGACAAGATCGCCGTGCTGACGTCGGCGGGTGCGTATCCGAGGGTGGCGAGCTGCTCGGTGAGGGTGTCGCGCTCGCCGATCTCAAACCGGGCGAGCCGGTCATACAGATAGCCGGTCGGCCCGCCGGGAAAGTAGCCGCTGTCGGTTACGGAGGCGCGGTCCTGGCCCGTGTCGAACAGGATCAGTCCTTGGGCATGCTCGATGACGTAGACGTTCACCGGCCGCGGTGGCGTCCATCGGCGGGACGTGAGCAGCCACCAGTACAGCGGCTTGCGGCTTCCGTAGGGATGCTCGGGATGGATGCTCACCGTGCCGGTGCTGATTACCGATACGGCCTTGACTGCGCCCGCCGATCCGGCTTCGGTTCGTGATCTCGCGATCGAGGCGTTCATGGCTGGAATCTCTTTCCCTGGCGACAGCCCGGCTTCCGGGCCTGACACAGCCAGGCTGCCGTCGTATCGCTGCCAGGTCAGTGACTTCGATCGCGCTCCGGCGGACTTAAGTCACAGGCCGGCGGAGCCACCGGATTCGGCGTACAGACGGGCCGCGTCAAGGATCACGACGGAATCCGCCGCGGTGGACACGATCCCGGCGACCCGGAAGTCGCGCATCGTCCGCGCGACGACCTCGCGGGCCGAGCCCGCCGCGTCGGCGAGTTCCTGCTGGGACACGCGGGCAACGAGTCGGCCTCGCGGGTGCTGTTGAGCCGAGGCAAGGTCAAGCAGGTGGGCGGCGACCCGCTGGCGCACAGTTCCGAACGCGTTGACTGCGGTCTGTTCCAGGGTGTCGTACAGCCTCCGGTTGAGTTCCTGGGCGATGGCCCAGGCGACTCGCGCGTCGTCGTGCGCGGCTGCTGTCAGCGTCCGGGTGCTGATCCGGAACACGCTCGCGGGCTCTACCGCCTGGACTCCGGTGGGGGCTGGCCCGCCCACCAGCGCAGCGATGCCGAGCACGTCGCCCGGCCGCGCATACCGGATCGTGACCTGCCGGCCCTGTACAGACGTGAGGTACACCCGCAGCGTCCCGGCCACGACCAGCGCCGCTAGCGGGTCTGCTCCGGCCCGGTAGATCGTCGTTCCCGCCGGGTAGTCGGCGCGCTCACCTTCTTCACGCAACCTGCCGGTCAGCTCTGGCGGCAGGTCCGCAAGAAAGCTGTGTGTGAACGCCTCGTCTACATCCTGGTCAGCCATGCCTGCGCCATCATCCGCCGGCCCGGGGGAGGCCCCACAGCATGTCGTAGAGCACTCCCGGCCGGCCCGCCGGGTCGAAAGCACCGAACGTCACCGTCGGGTTGTCCGGATCGGCGGGGTCGACAAGGAAGGTCCTGTCGTTCAGCGGAAGTGCCTCGACCTGACCGTCCTCGCTGGTGATCAGCAGGCCGTTCCCGGCGGCCGCGACGTTAACCTGCCGGTCCGGCCACGCGTAGAATCCGGCGAAACGCGCCAGGTCCCCGGCTGCATCCGGCGACGCCGCGAGAGTCAGCGGCGGCACGCTGATCCCGAAGAGCGATTCCATCAGCTCGGCGAACAGCGAGCGGTACATCGCCCGCCCGGTGCCACTGTTGGTCATCAGCACGACCGCAGCTTGCTGGTCTGGCACCATTCGCAGGAACGACCGCTCGCCGTTGATCAGGCCATCCCATCCCCATACCTGGCCGCCGTCCCAGCCGAACCGGGCCCAGCCCAGGCACCACGAATCAAGCCATCCGTAGATCGGCACCTC
>DATELR010000173.1:0-9106 GCA_035276345.1 Streptosporangiaceae bacterium
GCTGACGAACTGCTGGCCGCGTGCCTCAGCGGCGATGTCAGCGCAGCGAGAGAGTGCCTGGAGCGCGATCCCGGTCTGTTCAGCAGCCTGACCGACGCCCAGCAGGGTGCGGCGCTGGGCCAGGCTGCAGAGACCGGCAACCTTCGAGCCGTCACGGTCATGCTCGACCTTGGCTTCTCAGTCCAGGCTCGCGGCGAGAACGGCGGAACCGCGCTGCACGCCGCCGCGTACGCGGGGAGCGCGGACGTCGTAGGTCTGCTGATCGGTCGCGGCGCCGACCTTGAGGCAACCGACTCAATCTTCAACAGCCCTCCGTTGGACTGGGCGCTCGTCGGTAGCGGCGAGCATCCTGACAGCAATCCGGCCGCGGACTGGATCCGGACAGTCGGGCTCCTGCTCGATGCGGGAGCCAGCACGGCCGACATCACGCTGAGCCCCGACGACCCGAAGCCGCCGAGCACGGCAGTAGCCGACTACCTGCGCCGCCGCGGCATCGGCTGACTCAGTCCCACCAGAACGTCCAGATCGGCGCGTCGACGAGCACGGGAGCGATCTCACGCACCGTCCGGAGACCGTGGCCCGCGCACTCGTCGCAGAACGCCGAGTGCTCGGCTGCGATCTTCTCGGCTGCTTCGAACGTTCGCGGCGGCCGCTGGACGAGAAGCCTGACGACCGCGCTGGGTCCGATGGCTAGCAGCCGCGCCCCGAACCGGATCTCCCAGGATCTGAGCACCGCTCCGATCCATACGGCGTTGCGGATGCCGTCGCCATAAGCCGGATCGTCGAAGCAACTCCACCCGACGGTCGCCAGCACATCGGCCGGTCTCTGGGCTGCAATCAGCCCAATCCTGGCTGGCCGGAGCGAGCGCAGCGCCGCGATACGTGCTGCGCTGGTCAAACTGCCATCGGTTGGCGGCGCCAGTCCAGGAAACGGGACGTTCGGGCGCCGGGCTTCTCGCTCACGGGACCTGGCCGTCCACTCCTGCCATTCGGGCGCCTCCCGGTCGAGCTCGGATCGCCGCCTCAGCTCTTCTTGCGCATCCGGATCGTGCACCGCGCCGACGACAGCTCGCACGATGTCGAAGAGGCTATTGCCGCCTTCCCCCGGTTGCTTCAGCCCGAGAAACTCGGTAGCCCGTGGCGTGCCAGGGAACCCCGGGCCGTGATCGTTCTCGCCGGAGTCGTCCTGGAGCTCGCCTTGCCAACGTGTCGCCAGCAGCTGGGCAACGTCGAGCCGGTCGATCTCCGCGACGTCGCAGGGCTCCATGAACAGGTCGTCGTAGTCGTCGGCCTCGTCGTTGAGGACAACCGGCAGGAGACCGGTCTCGCCGTGCATGTCCATCAGTGCCGACCAGACAAGACCCGGATCTGGCACCGTTCGCAGAGTCACCCAGGCGACAGGCTCATCGTGCTCGTACGGGGTAACGCGGCGACCTTCTGGGAGTCGGACTGGACCGAACTGAATCTCGCCGGCCTCCGGCAGCATGGATACCGCCATCAGGACCGGTCCGAGTCGTCTGTGGTCGTGCAGGACATCGGTCCTCCCTGGCAATCAACTGCACCGAACCTACCGCTCCATGGACGCCAATGTCCCGGCGCTCCAAGGCGCCAGAGTCCAACTGTCAACGGGGGTCCCTAGTTGTTGCTAGAGCAGCAAGAGGGTGCCCCCGTTGTCGCGACGCCGACGGGCCGGGGCCGCCAGATGGACGGAGGGCGGCGACAGCAGCGCTCAGTTAGGTGTGATCACGGTGACTCCCGGCCAGCGCTCGGCGGGGCGGTGCCGCTTTAGCCGGGCCAGCGACTCAGCGAGGCTGACCCGCCTCGGATTCCTGCGCCAGATTCCGTCCAGCAGGTCAGCGACGCCGAGCGGAGCACAGACCTCAAGCGCGTCGTCAGGGCGGAGCCGGACGACCACGGCGGTCGCCGTCTCCGGCCAGGTTCCGATCGCGTCCTCGATCGAGGTGAGCGGTGCGGGCGGTGCACCGCCGAACTTGTCCGCGTACCAGGTGTGCACGGCCGCCTGGTTGCGGGCTTCCCAGTTCACGCCCGGGCAGCGTGCATTGAGCCGCGCGGTCATGCGCTCGTCCTGTTCCCTGCTCAGGTCGGCCGGGTCGAAAAAGGCGACGTCAACATCGTGTACGTCCTCGGGCCGGAAACCGTGCCCGTGCAGCTCGCCCCAGACCAGATCGCGAAGGGCGCCGGCCCCAACCCAGGCGTCGGGTATCGACTCGTCGCGGACGCATTGCAGTACGCGGGAGAACCATTCGCTCCCGCTGATCAGCCGTTCTAGCTCGCTCTGCACGCCACGGATTATCCCGTCGCGGCCGCGACCTGAGGCGGGCAGGATGGTCGGGTGAGCAACCAGGTGCGGCGTCGCGGGCGGATCATCTTCCTGAACGGCACCTCGAGCTCAGGTAAGTCCAGCATCGCCGAGGCGTTGCTGATGGTGCTCGATCAGCCTTGGTTCCACATGTCTGTTGACGCGATTAACTCGATGCGTTCCAAGAACAGGACGCTCGAACTGGAACCCGCCGAACTTGACGCGGTGCTGGCCAGGACCAGGGCGGGGTTCCACCGGGCCGTCGCCGGGATGGCCGAGGCCGGCAACGACGTGATCGTCGACCACGTCCTCAGCGAGCAGTGGCGGCTGATCGATTGCCTGCGCGTACTAGACGGGTACGAGGTTGTCTTCGTCGCAGTCCGCTGCTCGCCCGATGTGCTGGCGCGCAGGGAACGTGCGCGCGGCGACCGGGAACCGGGACACGCAGCCGGTCAGCAGGAGCAGGTCCATGCGCACGGGATCTACGACGTCGAGTGCGACACGGCGATAGCCAGCCCGGAGGAAAACGCACAGCTGATCAAGGAGTTCATGGCCGGGCCCCATCGGCCAACCGCGTTCGACCGGCTGAGAGCAGTCTTGCTCAACATCACCTAGCCATCGAGGTTTCGTTATGCCACCTTCCTTTAGGTATCCCGCCAAGCCAGCGCCCGGCGATGCCGTCGCTGTGGTATCCCCTTCGGGACGCGCAGCCGCGATCTTCCCGGCACCCGTAGACCTGGGACTGGTTCGGCTGAGTGAGGACTTCGGGCTAAGGCCTGTTGAGTACCCGACCACGCGCGCGACCGAAGCGTCGCCCGAGCAGCGGGCCGCCGACGTGCACGCGGCGTTCGCGGATCCTGAGATCAAGGCCGTCTTCACGACGATCGGTGGCGACGATGAACTCAAGGTTCTCGCGCACCTGGATGCCGATCTGCTGACCGCCCATCCGAAACCGTTCTTCGGGTACAGCGACAACAACAACCTGAACCTTTTCATGTGGAACCTGGGGCTGGTCTCCTACCAGGGCGGCGCGATCATGGTCCAGTTCGGGCGGCCCGGACGAATGCACCCGGTCACCAGGGAATCGCTGCATCATGCGGTCTTCGGCCGCGGCCCGCGGCCGATCGAGACGTTGCCCGAATACAGCGACCAGGAGCGCAACTGGGCCGAACCCGAAACGCTCGGCGCGGAGCCGGACATGTTCCCGTCCGAGGACTGGACCTGGCACGGTCCGCGGGCCAGATTCACCGGGCCCTCGTGGGGAGGAAACCTGGAGATCCTCGATTTCCACCTCCGTGCCGGGCGCTACCTGCTGCCCGACGAGCAGTACGACGGAGCGGTTCTGCTCCTGGAGACGTCGGAGGAGTTGCCGCCCGCCGACTATGTCTACCGGGTGCTGATGTGCATGGGCGAGCGCGGTCTCCTGCAGCGGTTCGGGGCCGTGGTCTGGGGACGCCCTAAGGCGTGGTCGTTTGAGCAGCCGAACGATCCAGCCCAGAAGGCCAGCTACACGACCGCACAGTACGAGGCAGTTCGCCGGGCCATGGCTGAATATCACCCGGATGTTCCGTTCGTGCTCGGCCCGGACTTCGGTCACACCGATCCGCAGCAGATCGTCCCGTTCGGCGGCCAGATCACGGTCGACGGCGCGAACCGGCAGATCACCGCCGTCTACTAGGCCGACACCCCCGCGGCTGGGCGATACTCGAGCATCACCAGGCGATTGTCGAGCACCTTGTTCGTGACCAGCTCGAACTCGCCGCGCGGAAAGCCGGCGTACATCGGCTCGCGGCCGTCGGGCCCCAGAGTCAGCGGGAAGATGGTGACCCTGAGCAGGTCGACCAGGCCCAGCGCGATCAGGCTGCTGACCAGCGCCATACTCCCGATCGTCCGGATCGGCACGTCCGAGGTCTGTTTGAGCGCACTGATGCCAACGCCCAGGTCGCCGCTGATCAGCCGGGTGTTCTCCCACTCCAGCGGCTCGCTCAGCGTGTTCGACACAACTGCCTTAGGCCGCTCGTTCATGCTGCGGCTGACCTCGTCGGTTCCCGGCATCGATATGCCGGCCATGGCCAGGTAGGTATACCGGCCCATCAGCACCAGCTGGGGCTCACCAAGAACCTCGCGCAGCCGTTCATCCAGCTCGGGACCGCCGAGACCGAAGAACGGTCCAGTGTTCTCCCCTCCGGCGTAGCCGTCGAGCGAGACGAAAATGTCAGCGATCAGGTCTGCCATGGAAGATCCCTCGGCTGCGTCTTATACGCCGGTGTGGCAGACGGCCTCGACGTTGTTGCCGTCCGGATCCCGGACAAACGCGCCGTAATAGCCCGGGTGGTACTCGGGCCAGAGGCGAGGCTGGTGCAGCACATCAGCGCCTATCGAGGTCGCGGCCGCGAAGAACCTGTCAACGGCCTCGCGGCTGACCGCGCTGAATGCGATGTGCGACTCACGGAAGCCCTCACCGGTCGTCCTCGGCCCGAGCCAGAACTCCGGCGCCGGCGGAACGCCGTAGCCGATGACATCCCCGAAGTCGAGCACCCTGCCGCCGCCCAGCGGCGCGAGCACGGTGTCGTAGAAGACCTTGCTTGCCGCCATGTCGGCGCACTGTATCGAGAGGTGATCGATCACACTAGCCATCTTTGCGCGTTACCCCGCCGCGCCGAGAGTACGACACGATCATGGTCAGCGAACGTCTGTTACATCACTCACCGATCTATCGGTAGCCGATAGCTCGGATTCCGAGCTATCGTGCCTGCATGCAATCAAGTCCCAAGCTTGAGGTAACCGGAGCCGATCTCTCGGCATGTGAGCTTGAACACGTCAGAGCGTCCGAGGAAGGCGTAAAGGCTCAGGCTCATGCCGGCCGGAAAGTGATGAGTGGGGCACTTCTCCTATTGCTTCTTGGTACTCTCACTGTTCTTATCCTGGTATTCCAGCCCTTCGCGAACGCAGGTGGCGGATGTGGCGGAGGCTAAGGAAATCCACAGGTGCGATGAAACGGAAAGCCGCCAAGTCGCAGCTATGCTGAGGTAAGCCAAGAGACCGGCCGGCGTTTGACCGGCCACGATGCGGGCAGCCGGAGATCATGTACATTGCCGTGACCGTCATCGCGGCAATGCTGCTCGGGGTCGGATTCGTTCTCCAGCAGCGAGCAGCAGCCAAGCTGCCTTGCAGTTACCTTCATCTGCGGCTCATTGCCGAGTTGCTCCGCCAGCGCATCTGGCTCGGCGGAATCGCAGTCATGATCGTGGGCCAGGCGCTCTCGGCGTGGGGCCTGGGACATCTGAGCCTGACGGTCAGCGAGCCGTTGCTCGCGACCAACCTTATTTTCGCGCTGTTGCTGGCAGCGCCGATATCCGGCGAGATCCCGCGCAGGACGGAGCTGATCGGTGCCGTCCTGCTGTGCGCCGGCGTCGGCGCGCTGTCAGCAAGCCGATCCGTGCGCGCGCTGTCCGAGTCGTTTGGTTCCTTCTCGCACTGGCCAGCGGCGGCCGTCATAGGCGGAATCGGTGCCGCTCTGGCCATCGCTGGCCGCAGTGGTCCGCTGAAGCTGCGGGCTACGCTGACCGGCGCAGGCGGTGGTCTCATACTCGGCATCGCTGACGCGCTGACCAGGCGCAGCGTCGAGATTATCGACGGGCATGGGCTGGCAACCCTGCTGACCACGTGGCCCGGATACGCCGTCGTCGGAACTGCAGCCGTCGGCCTCTGGCTTGTCCAGAGCGCCTTCAGCGCGGGCCCGCTCCACGCGTCGCTTCCGGCCATCACCGCGGCCGAGCCGCTTGCCGGGATCACGCTCGGAGTTCTTGTCTTCGGCGACGTCGTGCACATTACGCCGTGGCTGCTTGCTCTGCAGGCAGCGGGAATCGCCGCGATGGTGGCCGGCACTGTCCTGGTGGCGCGGGCACCGATGTTCGTCAAGCTGACCCTGCAGCCAGCCGGCGATCACCATCTGCCGACGCTCCACGTCACCATGGGCCCGCCGCCGCCCGAAGACGAGATTCTCCACGCCGAGAATGAGCCGAAACCATCCGGTGCGGAACAGAACGTCGTCCCGGCTGTCGACGGTCAGGCCAACCCTTACGTCGAACCCGCGGCCGTGCCCGCGGATCACAGCGCAACGACCGATCCGATCGGCGCCGTCGCGCCAGGGGAGCCGCCGTCGCGCCGGCCGCGAGGGGTTGCCGACCGGCCCGCAGGCGGCGACCAGAACTCAAGCGCGATTACGCCCAGGCTGCGCGGAGTCTCGCCTGATGCCGTGTTCCCCGCGGTTCAGGGCACCGGTATCCGGGCGCTCGCGCTGGCGGGCATCAAGATTCCCGGGATCACCGGCATCCCGTCGCTGCTCTGGCACCGGGTTCTCGGTCCAGTGATCGCGAGGTTCCGGGTTCAGAAGGTCCCGCCGCCACCAGCCGCGCAGTAGCCTTGACGGCACGCTACTTCGGTTCCCGACGTACCGCTTGCCGATAGATCGGTTGCCGAAGTAATCTGGCTCCGTGACGCGTGCGAGTGCCTGGCTCTGGGCGATGATCCTGCTCACGGTCGCTGCCGTGGCATCTGCAGTTGCGCTCGCGCCGCCGGCCGGCGCATCCCCCGTACAAGCGCTTTCCTGGCTGCTGTTCACTGGGTCCTCGGTACACGTCGCGTCAACGGGCTGGCTGTTCTCGCTGCCCGCAGTTCGCGCCTATGCAAGAAACCACCTGGTCAGGTGCTTGTGGGTGCCGTGCGGGCTGGTGGTCGTCACGGCGGCGGCAGCGGGCGCAACCAGTCCGGCCGCGTTTGCCTGGCTGCTGCTGCCGTACTTCGGCTGGCAGTTGTTCCACTATCAGAAGCAGAACATCGGGATGGCCGCGCTCGCCGCCTCGGCCCGGCGAGTCCAGGGGCTGCGACCTGCGGAGCGATGGCCGCTGCTGGCGACGGGCTCGGCAGGAATCGCCTCCCTGATCGTCAGGCCGACCCTGCTCGGGCTCCGGATTGGTTCCGCCGGCCATGCCGCATCAGTGGTAATCCTGCTGGCAGCGGCGACGTTCCTGGTGAGCGCTGTGACGGGGACAGCAGCACTCGCGAGGCGGCCGCCGGCGCAGCGTCCCGCCGGCTTTAGCGCGGCCTACCTGATTGCCCTGCTGTTCTTTGTGCCAGCATTCGCCTTCGCGTCGCCCTACGCCGCTGTCGGTGGTCTGACGATCGGGCACGGGCTGCAGTACTTGCTGCTAGTAACGCTGATCGCCAGCGGCACCTCGGCGTCAACATCCGGCGCGCAATCATCAGCAGGCAGCACCGCGCTCTCCCGGCTACTGCGACTCGCGTTGCTGGCCAACGTCGCGTTCGTCGGCGGCGCATTGCTCAGCGGGGCATCGCACCTGCACGACGCCCGCCCTGCGGGCCGCCTGATCTTCGGGGCCTACCTGGGCGTCGTGATGGCGCACTTTGTCATCGATGCGGGCATCTGGCGGATGCGCGACCCGCTGGCCAGGAACATCCTGATCACCCATCTGCCGTACCTCGTCCCCGCCAAGCCGATGACCGCACCGCGTCTCGTCCTCGCTAATGCGGCTACCGATCGATCGGCAACCGATATAGAATGCCGGGCATGAAAGCTGATGCGGCCGGCGCGCTCGAGACTCTCGGCAGGTCGTCGGGCCCAGCGAGCCTCATCATGTCCAGCCTGGCCGACGGGCCCAAACATGGCTACGCCCTCACCAAGGACATCGAGTCGTTCGCAGGCGTCCGGCTCGCGCCGGGCACCCTGTACGAGGCCCTTAGCCGGCTTGAATCGCACGGCATGATCGAAGCCGTCGAGAGCAGCGACAGGCGCCGTCCCTACCGGCTGACAGCGACTGGCGCTGCTGCGCTCAGCACCTATCTGGAATCCCAGCGCAAAGTCACTGAAGTCGGCCTGAGCCGGCTCGCCGGCCACTGGGCACCGACGTGATGGGCACTGACACGACGCCGGCAGCCGACGGCGACGAGGGAGATGCCGCGCGGATCAGGACCTTGCTGCTGTGGTACCCGCGCTCCTGGCGGATCCGCTACGGCGAGGAGTTCGCTGAGCTGCTGGCTGCTGAACAAGCCGAGCAGGGCCGGTCCCGGCGCCGGTCAGCGAACGTCGCGATGGCGGGCCTGCGGGCCAGGCTCGCCGGGGCAGGACTGACCGGCCACCCGCTCGACCCTGCGGCCGCGGCCCGGGCAGGGCTGGCGACGGTAGCGATCTGCGGGGCAACCGCTGTCCTCGCGGGCGGTGCGATGTGGGCGCAACTGGCAGTCGGGCTGCAGTGGTCGGTTCCGCACGCTCGCGGCATCACAGCGGGCATGGCGCTGATGTCGGGCGCTCTGCTGCTCCTGGCAGCGCTGACGATCCTGGCAGCCGCCCCGGTGGCCTGGACAGTGATCGTGGCCGCGAGGCGCGGCCACCGGCGGCCTTTCGCCGCGCCCGCAGCCCTGATCGGCACCGGAGTCACGGTGCTGGTCATCGGCGCGCATCACTTCGAGAACGCCTGGCCAGGCACGGGTGGGCACCTGCTCGCGCATCAGGGCGGCATCCCAGGCGGCGTCGCTGCATTCGGCTGGGCCGCCACGATGTGGATCACTTCGTACTGGGTGCATCCAGCCGCGCTCGGAGGTTTCCCCGCCACCCAGATCGCCTGGATGGTGCTGTGCCCGATCGCCCTCGGCTGCGTGCTCGTCGGCTCGGTGCAGCTTCTGCGCCGGGTGCGGCTGTCACCGCGCGCGTTCCGTTATGAAACGCGCATGATCACCATCGCTTGGGCGGCGCTCGCGGTATTCCTG
>DATELR010000174.1:0-10623 GCA_035276345.1 Streptosporangiaceae bacterium
CGAAGGCAAGCAACGAGGCTGGCGGCAACGGGGACCGCGCCACGGCGAAGGAAGCGCCTAAGGAGCCGGTTGACGATCTTGTCACCACGTCGCACTCCATCACCATTGATGGCCAGGAACTGACCTACACGGCCACCGCCGGGCGCGTCGTGCTCAAGTCTGAGGCGCATACAGACGAGAAGTTCGACGGCCCGCAGCCCAAGGCCGAGGTGTTCATGGTCGCCTACACCATGGACGGCGGCGACGCGGCCAGCAGGCCGGTCACCTTCGCATTCAACGGCGGTCCAGGGTCGTCCAGCATCTGGCTGCACCTTGGCGTGCTCGGGCCGCGGCGGGTGCTGATGGGCGATGCCGGCGATCTGCTCCCGCCGCCGTACGGGCTCGCGGACAACGAGCAGACCCTGCTCAGGCATTCCGACCTGGTCTTCATCGACCCGGTATCGACCGGCTTCTCGCGCGCGGTCAAGGGCGAAAAGAGCAAGGAGTTCCACGGTTTCGGCAGCGATATCGAATCGGTCGGCGAGGTGATCAGGCTGTGGACCACCCGCAACGGCCGCTGGATGTCGCCGAAGTACCTCTGCGGTGAGTCTTACGGCACAACCAGGGCCGCGGGCCTCGCCAGGCACCTGCAGGAGCGCTACGGGCTGTACCTCAACGGCCTGATGCTGATCTCGTGCTTCCTGAACGGCGGATCGCAGATGTTCACGCCGGGCAACGACGATCCGTACGTCAACTACCTGCCGACCTACGCGGCGATCGCGAATTATCACGGCAAGCACGGCGATCGGCCGCTCCGCGAGGTGCTCGAGGAGGCCGAGGAGTACGCGGCGAGCGATTACCCGCGCGTGCTTGCGCTCGGCTCACGGCTGGATGCCGAGGAGCGGGCTGCGGCAATTACCAAGATCGCGTCGCTGACCGGGCTGTCGGAGGACTACGTGGACCGAGTCGACCTGCGTCCTGAGCACATCAGGTTCCTGACTGAGCTGCTGAGAGACCAGCGGCGGACGGTCGGGCGCATCGACGGTCGGTTCGCCGGCTGGGACAGCGACTACGGCAGGGAGCAGTGGACCACCGATCCGTCGATCGACGCCATCATCGGCCCCTACGCTGCCGCGCTGAACCACTACGTGCGGGCCGAGCTTGGCTACTCCAGCGATCTGCCGTACGAGGTGCTCACCGATCGGGTGCGCCCCTGGTCGTACAAGGAGTTCGAGGCACAGCACATGTTCGTGCTCGACAAGCTGGCCGAGGCGATGCGGGTGAACCCGCACATGCGGCTGCACGTCGCGTGCGGGTACTACGACGCCGCCACCCCTTACCTGGCCGCCGAGAATGACATCAGGCACCTGGCCATTCCCGATGAGCTAGCCGCCAACGTCGAGTTCGCCTATTACGAGGCCGGTCACATGATGTACATGCACGAGCCGAGCCGGCTGGATCAGTCCGCGCAGCTGGCGGCGTTCGTGACCGCGAGGTGATCCCCTAGCCCGTCACCGCGAGGCTGTGGCCGTAGCCGGCCGCGACCGAGGTGGCGCCGGACAGCTTGGCCGGCACGTCGCGTTCGCCGCAGTCGTTGCTGCCCCACGCGACGACCTTGCCGGACCCCGTCAGGGCGAGGCAGTGTGTGCCGTTGCCGGAAATGGCGACTACGTCGCCGAGCTGCGGGGGCACGGCGCACTCTGAGTTGTCGCTGCGGCCCCACGCGACGACGTGGCCGTCTGAGGTCAGTGCGGCGCTGTGGTTGACGCCGGCCGCGATAGCGACGACCCCGTCGAGACCGGCGGGTACCGTCGTCTCGCCGAAGTCCGGCAGTCCCCAGGCGATGACCTGGCCGTCCGCCGTGAGGGCCAGGCTGTGCTCAGCACCCGCCGCGACGGCGGCAATGGCGGGCAGCCCAGGTGGCACGTCGGTTTGCCCGCAGCCGTTACCTCCCCAGGCGATGACCTTGCCTTCCGCGACCGCGAGGCTGTGCTCGGCGCCGGCCGAAATCGAGGTCACCCCGCCAAGGCCGGACGGCACGCGGGCCTGCCCGAAGCCGTTGCTCCCCCACGCGATAGCGGTTCCGGTGACGGTCAGCGCCAGGCTGTGCAGCCGGCCGGCCGCGATCGCCGTGACTCCGCCGAGCCCGGCGGGCACGTTCGTGAGATTGTCCGCGGTGCTGCCCCAGGCGATCACCTGGCCGGCCGATGTCAGGGCGAGGCTGTGGTACCAGCCCGCCGCGACGGCGACCACATGATGCAGGCCAGCGGGCACGTCGATCTCGCCCTCGTCGTTGTCGCCCCAGCCGACGACCGTGCCAACGCTGGCTGTGGCCTCGAACAGGTCCTCAGGACCAGCTGGAACCGTGTCGGGAAGCGTCGTCAGGAGGATCGCCGAGGGATCCGCACCTAGCGCGATCGCGAGTTCACGCACGACCCAGGCACAGGCGTCGTCGGTGAACGGCATCCGCTCGGCAAACCACCCCGCGGCGAGCCGCGACGAGGTGCCGAGGTCAAGCCCGGAATCCAGGTGCCCGCCGAGCACGCCGACCAGGTCGCACTGCGCCGCTGCCACCAGCAGCGCGGACTCGCGTGGCAGGTCGGGCAGCAGGTCCTTCAGCAAGTTGGTCATCACGTGAGGATCGGTCAGCACCGCCGTGCCAAGCTGCGGATCACCGACGATAGAACGGAGTGCCCTGCGCACGTCGCCGCCGACATCCCACACGGTCTGTGTCATCGCGCTCCTCGCGCCGCCCAGGACGCCGTCGTCAGCATTCTGTCCGATTATCGGCCTGGGCGGCGCTCACCTGAAGGGGAGCCTGAAGAAGCTATGATGACGTTATGACGCGCTCGCTACATCAGGAGATGATGCCCCGCTCGCGGGGCCAGTGACGCGTGCGAATGATCAGTTCGAGGCCCTGTTCCGGGGCCTCGTTTTTTATGCGCTGTATCGGAGCCCCGGCGGCCAGTCTGGAGGATTCCGATGACAACAGCACCTGTGTATCTCACCACGACAATTCCCTATGTGAATGCGCGGCCACATCTCGGCCACGCGCTCGAATTCGTGCAGGCCGACGTGCTGGCCAGGCACTACCGCCGTCTGGGTCACCCGGTCAGATTCCAGACCGGCACCGATGACAACTCGCTGAAGAACGTGATCGCCGCCCGGGATGCGGGTGTGAGCATTCAGGCGTTTGTCAACGCCAATGCAGAGGCTTTCGCTGGGCTGGCTGGCCCGCTATCGCTCAGCGTTGACGACGTGATCAGGACCAGCAGCGACCCACGCCACCGAGCCGGCGTCGAGCAGCTGTGGCGGGCCTGCTCGAACGATCTGTACCGCAAGCACTACGAGGGCCTGTACTGCGTCGGCTGCGAGGCGTTCTACACGCAGGCGGAACTCGACGGCGGGCTTTGCCCCGAGCACCGGAGCCGGCCCGAGCTAGTAGCCGAGGAGAACTGGTTCTTCCGGCTGTCCAGGCATGCAGCGCGGTTGCACGACGAAATCAGCTCGGGCCGGCTGCGGATCGAGCCTTCCGGACGCCGGAACGAGGTGCTCGCCTTCATCGAGGGCGGGCTGGAAGACTTCTCCGTCTCCCGCTCCGTCGGGCGCGCCCACGGCTGGGGCATCCCGGTGCCTGGCGATCCGGGCCAGGTGATTTACGTCTGGTGGGATGCGCTCGGCAACTACATCACCGCCCTCGGCTATGGCCGGGACGAGGCTGGCCTGCGGCAATGGTGGACCGGCGCCGGGCGGCGGGTCCACGTGCTCGGCAAAGGCGTGCTGCGGTTCCACGCTGTGTATTGGCCAGCCATTCTCGCGTCGGCAGGCCTGCCGTTGCCGAGCGACATCCTCGTGCACGACTACCTGACCGTCGAAGGCAGGAAGATCAGCAAGTCGGGCGGCAGCGCTGTGGACCCGGCGGACATCGCTGCCGCATACGGCACCGACGCCCTGCGCTGGTGGCTGCTGCGCGAGGTGCCGAGAGTAGGTGACGTCGACTTCACCAGGGAGCGGCTGATCGGGCGCGCGAATGATGAGCTCGCGCACGGTATCGGCAACCTGGTCAACCGGGTCGTCTCGCTGGTCAGGAAGTATCGCGACGGCGTCGTGCCCGAATGCTCCGAACTGCCACCAGGATCCCAGGAATTGGTCGACGCCAGCCAGCGGGTGCTTGCCCAGGCTGACGCGGCACTGGCCGTCGGCGACTTCCGTCAGGCAACGTCGGCGGCCTGGTCGATCGCGGTGGCAGCGAATCGCTTCATCAGCCAGAGCAGGCCGTGGCTGCTGGCCCCTGCCGCCGTTGCAGGTGACAAGCAGGCAAACCGTCACCTCGACGCGATCCTGGCACTCCTGGTGCGCTCCTGTCGCGAGCTGGCAAGCCAGCTCGAGCCCTTCCTGCCCGACGCGAGCGCCCGAATCGCCGCCCAGGTCTCTCCCGCGAGACTGCCAGCTCCCGAGCCGGTGTTCGCGAGGATCGAGCCGGTCCTGACCGAGGTCGCCGCCAGGTAATCAATACGGATCGGCATGGCCGTTCCTGCAACCTTTTTAGGCACCACATCGTGGGTGTAGGTATGACCGGCCTGCAGGACTCCGCGGTCAGCGTGACGGGCAGTTTCGCGGCGGCTAGCGCCGCGCCGTTCGAGGAATTCGTTGCCGCCTCCTCGTCAAGGCTGTTCACGCTCTCCTTGCTGATGTGCGGTTACCGTCGTGCTGAGGCGGAAGATCTGCTGCAGGAGGTGCTCGAACGGGCTTTCCGGCGGTGGGGCCGAATCAGCCGGGGCGGCGACCCCGAACGCTACGTACGCCGGATGCTTGTCAACGCGTCGGTCGACCGCTGGCGGCGGCTCCGGCGCAGGCCCGAGATTCCGGTGCCGGCACCTGAGGCGGGTCAGGTCCTCGCCGACCAGTCTGCGGCCGTTGCTGAACGAGATCAGCTGCTCCGGGCGCTGGCAGCGCTGCCCGCGCGGCAGCGCGCGGTGATCGTTCTCCGTTACTTGGAAGACCTTTCGGAGGCTGAGACCTCGGCGGTACTCGGATGCTCCGAGGGCACAGTGAAGAGTCAGGCGTCTCGCGCGCTGGCGAAGCTGCGCGAGGCCGTCGGCGCTGATCTGCGAGCCGAGGTGCCCGGCGGGAAGGAGCCGAGATGACGGACCTGGAGCGCAGGTTGCGTGCCGCTTTGATCGCCGCCTCGGAGCCTGCTCCCCATGACCTGTTCGCCGCGGTCATGCGGCGTCACCGACGACATCAGGTCCGCGTCGGCGCGAGTGTGCTGGCAGTAGCGGTGGCCGCAGCGCTAGCTGTTCCGCCAGTTACCGCTGCGCTTCGGACCGAGCACCGGCCTGACGCGGCGCAGACGTCCCACCGTTCCGAGCAGTCAGGCCAGAACCGCCTGCATGCGGTGGCAGCCACCGGCACTGTTCTGAACGGATGCAACGATGGCGCGAACGTTGGCGCAGTTGGGCGCAACTGGCGGTCAGAGGCCTGGCACGCAGCAGGGCCGCTGTGGTTGATCAACGGCGGGCACTCCTCAGGGCGCATCCGGCTCTACGTCGCCATTGTCGTGCTTAGCGGCATGGAGCCTGGGTCGACGGTGGTACTCAAAGCGGCCGGACAGGCACGCCGCTACCTGCGATTTCTTTACGGCCCCAAGGATTACCTGACTCCCGGGACTCGGTACACCATGCGGAGCGGCGAGGCAGGTGTCACCCTCGAGGCATGCGTGGAGCCCACGGATGGAGTCACTAACTATTACGGCGCCTATCTCGTCCGCGGCAACCGCTGCGTGCCCGTACGGGTCTCGGCACCAAGCGTGAAGCATCCTGTCACGATCCGGCTCGGCGCCTGCCGTCGGCGTTGACAGGCACCTCTGGCGGAGTTGTCGCGCAAGGCAGTAGCGAGAGCGCTGATGCTGGGCCCCTAGACTCGCCTGCGTGAGCGGAACCCCGGCCGTCGAGATCAGCGGGCTGGTCAAGAGCTACGGACGAACCACGGCAGTGGCCGGATTGTCCATGTCCGCCGGGCGGGGAGAAGTCACTGCCGTACTCGGGCCGAACGGCGCGGGTAAGACGACGACCGTCGAGGTTTGCGAGGGATACCGGCGCGCTGATGCCGGAACAGTACGAGTGCTCGGCCTCGACCCGGTCAAGGACGCAGGGAAACTCCGGCCGCGGGTCGGCGTCATGCTCCAGTCCGGCGGGATCCCTACGACCGCACGGCCGGCCGATTACCTGCGGGTGATGGCGGCGTTCTACGCGCACCCGCTCGAGCCGTCGATGTTGCTCGACCGGCTAGGTCTCGCTGAGTCGGCCAGGACCCCGTTCCGCCGCTTGTCTGGTGGTCAGCAGCAACGGCTCGCGATTGCTGCTGCGATCATCGGGCGCCCTGAGCTGATCTTCCTGGACGAGCCGACGGCAGGGCTTGACCCGCAGGCCAGGCACGCGACCTGGGATTTGATCGCCGGGCTCAGGACGGCCGGGGCGACGATCATTCTCACCACGCACTATCTGGAGGAGGCCGAGCGGCTCGCGGATCACGTCGTGATCGTCGACCACGGCACGCTGGTCACCCAGGGGACGCCGGCCGAACTGACCGGCAGCCAGGGCCAGCTGCGGTTCAGGGCAGAACCCGGACTCGACACGTCCGGCCTGCTCGGTGCGCTGCCGCCGACCAGCGTCGTCAAGGAGTCACCGGCCGGCGCCTACCTCGTCGAATTGCCGTCGGGAGTCGACCCCCAGGTGGTTGCGACGGTTACCGCCTGGTGCGCCGAGCAGGGCGTCCTTGCTAAGAACCTGCGGATCGAGAGCCGGACCCTGGAGGACGTGTTCCTCGAGCTAACCGGGCGGGAGCTGCGGTCGTGACCGAGCTGAGCTGGCCGCCGCCAGCCCCAGGCGCTTCGCCGCGGCCGAAGATGATCGCCGCACAGGCCGGTCTTGAGCTGCGCACGCTTTTGCGCAACGGCGAGCAGTTGCTGCTGACGCTCATCATCCCTGTGCTTCTTCTTGTGGTGTTCAGCTCCGAGGCGCTGATCAACGTGGGCCACGGCAGCCGGATCGGCTTCATCGCGCCAGGAATCCTGGCGCTAGCGGTCATGTCCACGTCCTTCACGAGCCTGGCCATCGGTACCGGATTCGAGCGGCGTTACGGGGTGCTCAAACGCCTGGGTGCCACACCGCTGGCACGCGGCGGCCTGATCGGGGCCAAGGCAGTCACGGTACTGGCGGTGCAGGCAGGCCAGATCGTGCTGATCGTGATCGTGAGCGCGCTGCTGGACTGGCGGCCGGTCGTCACTGCGGTAAGCGTCCTGTCGGCTCTTCTGGTGATCGTGGCCGGTAGCGCCGCCTTCAGCGGCCTGGCCTTGCTGATGGCGGGCACACTGCGGGCCGAGGCGACGCTCGCCGCCGCCAACCTGATCTACCTGCTGCTGCTCGGGCTCGGCGGGATTGTCTTCCCGCTGACCAAGTTCCCCGCTGCCGCCCGTCCGATCCTGCTCTTGCTGCCGTCGGGCGCGATGTCGCACGGCCTTCGGTCGGTGTTGCGCTACGGCGCTGGCCTGCCGGTCAGGGACCTGATCGTGCTCGTCGTCTGGGCAGTCATCGGCATTGGCCTTGCCGCGCGCACCTTCCGCTGGGAGTAGCGGTGCCGCAGTCCGGTCAGGCCGCGGTCAGGCCCGCTTCGCCAGCTTCACCGCCCTCCCGAGGCGCCGGACGCGATCCGCTCGGCAGGGTGCCGCCGCCGCTGCTGATCGGGACCGGCATCTTGACCGTGCAAGTGGGCGCCGGGCTCGCTGCGCGGATGTTCGGCACCGTGACCGCGGCGGGGCTGACTGGCGTCCGGCTCTGGGCGGCGGCACTTTTGCTGGCCGCGCTCGGCGCGCGCCCCACAATCAGGGCGGTTCGCGGCGTGATCGCCGAGCGGGCCTGGCGGGACGCCGTCGTGGTGCTCGCCTTCGGCGTGACGCTCGGTGTCATGAACTTCTCGATCTACCAGGCGTTCGCCAGGATCCCGCTCGGCATCGCGGTCACGATCGAGTTCCTCGGCCCGCTGGCCGTGGCCATTGCATCGTCGCGCAGGCTGATCGACGTGCTCTGGGTCCTGCTGGCAGGCACCGGCGTCACGCTGCTCGGGACGGCAGGCGTCAGCGTGGCCAAGCTTGGTGACGGCGCGGCCAGTCATGCCTCGCACTTCTCGACCGAGCTCACTGGCGTGCTGTTCGCGCTCGCGGCGGCCGCGTCCTGGGCCTGCTACATCTTGCTCGCAACGGCCACGGGCCGGCGTTTCAGCGGTTCGGCTGGCTTGGTCATCGCGATGGTGCTGGGCGCGATAGTCATCACGCCGGTTGCTGTGATCAGCGCGGGCGGAGAGCTGGTCAAGCCCTCGGTGCTCGGGGCAGGTCTCGCGATCGCGCTGCTGTCCTCAGTGATCCCTTACCGGTTTGAGATTGAGGCGCTGCGGCGGGTGTCGGCACGGGTCTTCGGGATCTGGATGAGTCTCGAGCCTGCGGTTGGAGCGCTGGCCGGATTGGTGCTGCTCAGCCAGGCCCTGTCCGTGCCGCAGTGGATCGCGATCAGCTGCGTGGTCGTCGCGAGCGCCGGGGCGGCACTCGGTGAGAACAAGGCAGCCGCGGCCCCGCAAGCATGACACTCCAGTCATCGTCCGGACGATGACGGTCATGGCGCTGCACAGGGACGAGCGGGGCACCATACGATAGGGCCGTGTCCGCTCAGCCAGCTACCGCGAACCCCGGATGGCGGGCGACCGCGCTGGTCAGGCATTGGGCGGGCGTGCTGCTGCGACCGACGCCGCTCGCGATGCGCAGGATCGCGTTTGTCGGCGTGCTGGCGTCGCTGGCAATCATCCCGACTGGTGCAGCCGTCCGGCTCAGCCAGTCCGGGCTTGGCTGCACTGACTGGCCGGACTGCACAGCCAACAGCCTTGTCGCCTCGGGCGAGCACGGCGACCCGTTGATCCACCAGTGGGTGGAGTTCGGCAACCGGCTGGTCACCACTGCGATCTTTGTTATCGCCATTGCCGTTTTCATTGCCGCATGGCGGTTCCGGGCCGGACCTGATGGCAAGCGCCGTCGGGACCTGGTCTGGCTCGCGTCCGCCCAGCCAGCAGGGATAGCAGCACAGGCGCTGATCGGCGGGATCGTGGTGCTGACGAAGCTTTCTCCGTTCTGGGTATCGCTGCACTACCTAGCAACTTTGCCGGTGCTGGCGGCAGCGGTGGCGCTGCACGTGCGGTGCACGGAGACCACGCAGCCCGCCAAACCGCTCGTCGCGCCGCTGGTGCGTCTCGTTGCCCGCGCGCTCGTCCTGGTGGCGTCGCTGATGATGCTCGCCGGAACGCTGGTGACGGGAACCGGGCCGCTCGCCGGTGCCGGCGACGTGCCTCGTTACCACTTCCTGTCGCTGACCGCGATCACCCAACTGCACGCGGACATCGGCTGGGTGCTTGGCACGCTGGCTGTGATGCTGACGCTGATCATGCACGTGACCGAGGCGCCGCGCCGCGCGGTCAGGCTCTGCTGGATCGTGCTCGGCCTGATCGGCCTGCAGGGGGCGATCGGCTATGCGCAATACTTCTCAGGCCTGCCGGCCGGCCTGGTGTGGGTGCACGTGGCTAACACGGCCCTGATCTGGATCGCCATCATCAGGCTCACGTACGCGCTGCGGGACCGAGGCGAGGTCGACGCGCCAGAAGCGGCCGACTCCGCCGAGCCAGCGCTGTCAAGCTGACCCGACAGAAGAGCAGCGTTCAGCCCGCCGTGCGGACCGTGCTCGCCCGCGCGAACGCTGCGATGATCCACCCGATTACCTGAGCCGGGTTCACGGTCAGCTCGCGCCACGAGAAGTGCACCACCTCGAACCCGGCGTCGCGGAGCTCGGCATCCCGGTACAGCTGCTGCCGTGCCCGATCGGGATCGGCGTACTTGAGCGCTCCGTCCGCCTCCGCGATCGTACGGTGCTGGCTCCACAGGAAGTCCACCCTCGCGATTGGCCGGTCTTCCCCTACCCATACCTGGAGTTCCGGCGGCGGCAGGCCGTGCTCGTCGAAGGTCACCCTGGCGATCGACTCGAACGCCGACTCCGCGAGCTCGGTGCTGAAGCCGACGACCCGACGGGCCGTGTCCATGCCTGGCCAGCGACTGCATGAGCCGACGACAGCCGCCAGTTCCGCGCTCGTCGTCTTGCCCCGGTACAGCGCCGAGTCCGCAGCGACAACGCCGGCCCGGAATGTTGTTGTCCTGGCAAGATCGACTACCGTCCTGGCCGCCGACGTCACCGGGACGCCCCTGCGAGTAATGACCTGACTGGGCAGAAGCGACGTCGCCCGAATCCGCACTGTCGGCGAGCCCCGAAGGATGCGATCGTGTCCGCCGGGCCGGCTCACCGCGATTGATGCAGGTGGCGGCCGGTCCAGTAAGTCGATGCCATGCAGCAGGGCGGCGTCGTGGTGACTGGCTGCGGCGTCCGGGCCGGTCACGGCCACGGCGGCGGCGATCGCGAGCGTTCGCTCGCGCAACTGAACGGACCCTTGGACGTGGTGAGCGAGATCCGCCCTGGCGTACGCACCCCGGCGGACTCGTAAGAGGACGCCCCGGCTGGCCAGCGCGTGGATCGATTTGCCGCTGAACCCGGCCTC
>DATELR010000175.1:0-45903 GCA_035276345.1 Streptosporangiaceae bacterium
GGTCGCCGCACCCGTCATGATCGTGACCTCCCATAGTGCCCCTGCTGGGCGGCATGAGGTGACCATGCCATCCAGGACAAGGCCACGCTCAGGTCGCCTGCCCGCCGCCACCCGGTCGGGATGGATGGCCGCAACCGCCGCATCGGGCTGGCCAGGTGATGCAGGCAGCGGCACGAACGACGCGTACCCAACCAGCTCGGCAACACGCCGCGTGGCTGGTGACAACACCACCGCACCGGGTTCGCCAGTCTGCAGCACCTCACCCCGGTCGAGAACGGCAAGCCGGTCCGCGAATGCCTGCGCCTCGGCGAGCTCGTGAGCGACGAGGATCGAGGGGACGGCGCGCTCGGCCACAAGCGAGGCGACCAGGTCAGTGAGCGTCCGGCGGAGGCTGGCATCGAGTCCGGTGTACGGCTCGTCGAGCAACAGGGCGTCGCAGTGCGACAGCAAGAGCCGGCCGAGCGCGACCCGGTGTGCCTGCCCGCCGGACAGCCTGGCTGGCATGGATCCGAGCAGCTCATCGATCCCGAGCACGCGGGCCAATTCGGTGAGCTCCGAAGCGGCCTCGGCGTCGCTCCCCGGCCGGCCGTACAGCAGGTTGGCCCGGACCGACAGATGCGGGAACAGGCCAGGATCCTGCCGCAGCAGGCCGACCCGTCGCCGCCACGGCGGGATCACGGTGACCGGCCTGTCGGTCGAGGTAAGCACACGCCCTCTTAGCAGGATCAGCCCCCGGCGGGGGCGGACCAGGCCGGCGATCATCTCAAGAATGGTCGTCTTGCCGGCCCCGGACGGACCGAAGAGCGCGAGCCTCTCGCCCGGAGCCACGGTCAGCGCGGCACGGACGGTGAAGTCGCGCCGGTCAACCTCGACGTCGGCTTCGAGCACGGGCGCTCCAGATGTAGGCAGCGAGCGGCAGCGGCAGCGCGACGACCAGCAGGACCAAGGCGAACGGCAGGGCCGACGGCAGGCCGGTCTCCTGCAGCGTCGTCCAGATCTGCAGCGGAAGCGCAGTCGGATGGTAGGCGATGATAACCACGGCGCCGAACGCTCCCATAGCCCTGGCCCACGAGATGGCGAGCGCCATCGCGAGGCTGGGCGCCGCCAGCGGCACGGTTACCCGGCGGAACACCCGCCTCGGCGGGTCGCCGAGCAGGGCCGCCTGCTGTTCCAGCCGGGGATCGACACCGCTGAACGCAGCCTGCGCGCCGAGGATGTAGTACGGCGCAGATTCGTAGACCTGAGCGATGACAAGGGCCAGGAACGTATCGGTCGCTGACAGGTTGATGCCCGACAGCAGGTGCCCGATCGGCGTGAACGGGCCGACCATGAACACCAGCAGCAGCCCGATCACAAGCGGCGGCAGCAGCAGCGTGGCCAGCACCCCCCCTTCCCAGATGCGCGGGAACGGCAGCGTGCCCCTGGCCAGCGCCCAGGCGAGCGGCGTCCCGAGCAGCACGAGGACGCCGAGGGTGACGGCACCGGATTCGACCGACAGGATGAGCGGTTCGAATGCGCCTGGCGAGCTCAGCGAGGTCTTGATGCTGTGCCACGACAAATGGGTGAGCAGTGCGATCACGGGTCCGAGCAGTGCGACCCAGATAATGGCCGTCCCTGTTATGGCCAGCGAGCGGTTTGCATAACGCAGACCTCGCGGTACCGCCGCCCCGCCGGGCCTGCCTCCTTCAGGCGCCGGCGGAGTGACGGTGACGGTGGGACTAGCTGCCAAGCTCTTTCCTGACCGAGGCTGGCACGGCGCTCATTGGTCCGGTCAACGTTGGCTTCAGCAACGTGTAGCCGCCCTGGTGCTCGTACAGCGAGCGTCCGGCCGGCGAGAGGACATAGGCCACGAACGCGTTCGCGGCTGCCGCGTCCTTCGCGCCCCTGATCGCCGTGATGTCGACGGTCAGCGGCGACCCGGTCTTGGCCTCCTTGCCGTTGGTGTCGGTGATGGTGATCGAGGCCTTCGCGTAGTTGTCGGCAAAGGACGCGTCGCCCAGGTTGATGTCAGGCGGAAGGCTGATGTACTTCAGGTGCAGCTGCTTGGCCTGAGACAAGTAGGCGCTCGCCGCGTCCACCTGGCCCGCTTGCAGCCGCGAGTCCAGTGCTGCTTCCTCGAAGATCTGATCGGACTTCGCCGAGGCGAGCGGACCGCCCAGGATCTTGGTCACGGTGTCCTTCGGCAAGTGGTACTTCATCTGAGCCAGCTCAAGCATGTAGATGAACGCGCGGCCTTGCGGGTCGGTGTTCGGGTCCGTGCGGCCGAGCTGGAAGCCGGGCTGCTGCATCAGCGTGAACAGGTCAGATATCGGCTTCTTGCCCTTGGCGATGGCTTCGAACTGCGGAGCGTACTTGCTGTTGGGGTTGTACGCCACGACGATCGAGGTCGTCGCGTACTGGACGTACCACTTCGTGAACTTCGGCCCCAGCGACTCGATCGACTTGCCGCCGACGGTGATGAACACGTTGGGGAAGATCGTCTTGGCAGCGATCTCGGCGGACAGGCCGTCCGACGGCCCGGCAGTACCTCGATATGTGTACCCCTTGGCCTTCTCGAACGCTGGCCCGAAGACCTTCTCGTTGAGGTAGGACAGCGAGGCAGCGTAGGCGACGTTCGCAGTTCCGGACGGCTTGGCACTACCGCCACCGCCGCCAGAGCCACCGGATGAGCTGCAGCCGGCCGCGGCCATGCCGAGGCATGCCAGCACGATCACGCCGGCCTGCAATCTACCTATCTTCAGCGTCATAAACGGGACCATAGCCACTGTAACTTGCGCAACGCAAGAACTCCTGACACCGCGTGCCGCAAGAGCAGGCTCTCCGCCCGTCTGGCGTCCGGCCGGGAATCTGGAGGGTGCGTTCAGCGGACGTTCAGGATTGTCTGCTTAGCTGGCTCGGGCTTCGCGGGCCGAGGCGGGCTGCGCGGCGCTTCGGTAACAGCGCAACCGGCGGCTGTCCGCGGCCCCTAGCATGGTCTGCGGCGAACGGCAGAACTACCTCATACATCCTCAGAGGCGGTCAGGAATGGGCGAGGCTGAGCGAGACCGTCAGCAGCATGCCCGCGAGGATGTCGCCCTTCAGCCCGCGTCTGCCAGCCGTCCCGACATTCGCAGGAACGGACTGATCGCGGGCGCAAGTGTCGCCGTCGTGCTGGTCCTGGTGGCGATCCTCATTGTGGTCAAGCTGGCCGATGGGTCATCCGCCAGCACATCAGGCCCGGTCACAGCCGACGCGAACACGGCTGCCAGTGTCACCCGCGCGATCGCGTCGGTGCCGGCTGGCACGCTGAACAAGATCGCGGCCGGATCCGCCTACCCAGCGCCGGGGGGCATCTTCGCGGGTGCGATCAAGACCGTCAGGCCCGCGGTGAGGACACTGGTCAGCAGCGACGGGAAGCCCGAAGTCGTCTACGTAGGGGCCGAGTACTGCCCGTTCTGTGCTGCGGAACGGTGGGCAGTAGCCGTGGCGCTGAGCCGGTTCGGCACTTTCTCCGGGCTGCGCATGATCCACTCCAGCAGCACCGATGTGGACCCGAGCACCCCGACACTCAGCTTCTACAAGTCGACGTACCGGAGTAAGTACCTTTCGTTCAGCCCGACCGAGGCCCAGCGGGTGGACAAAACGCCGCTGCAACCGGTAACGGCGAGGGACAGATCCCTGATGGCCACGTACGACGCGCCGCCGTACGTGCTGTCCGGCTACAACAACTCGTTCCCGTTCGTGGATTTTGGCAACAAATACGTCATAGATGGCGCGAGCTACGATCCCGCGCTGCTGGCGAACCTATCCTGGGGTCAGGTCGCCGCCGACCTCTCCAAACCGTCGAGCACGGTCGGCCAGGCGATTGACGCCACCGCCAACCGCATCACCGCGGCCATCTGCACGATGACCGGCAGCAAACCAGGTGATGTGTGCACCTCAACCGCAGTCACATCAGCCAGCGGGAGCATCTGATGGCAACACGGCAGACCTCCGGCAAGTCCGGCAAGCGCGGGACCGCACCGGCCGGAAGGAAGTCAGCTGGCGGCGCGGCCGCGGCAGCCAGACCCGCCCGCGCGAAGGGCGGCGCCTCGACGGGTAAGGCGAGCGGCGCTGCGAACGGAAAGTCCCGCTCTGGCCAGGCGGCCCGGACCGCCCAGCCGGCGGAGGTCACGAGCCAGTCGCCATTCGGCCGTGTGCTCGGCCCGGTCGGCCGCGGCCTCGGGGCGGCGGTGCGCTGGTCAGGCGGTGGGCTGGCGTTCACCACCATGCTGGTCTCGCTGCTCGGACTGGCCGACGCTGCTTACCTGACGTACCAGCACTTCAGCGGGTCGACGGCCTTCGCTGGCTGCGCGGAAAGCAGCACCGTCAACTGTGAAGCCGTGACGACCAGCCCGGAGTCGCACATCATCGGTATCCCAGTTTCAGTGCTTGGCCTGGCGTTCTTCGTGTTCATGGTCGTCGTGAACTCGCGGTGGGGCTGGAAGGCGCCCTGGTCGGTCGTGCACTGGGCCAGGCTCGGGTCGGTTGTTGTCGGGATCGTGTTCGTGCTCTACCTGATCTGGGCTGAGCTGTTCAGGATCAACGCGATCTGCCTGTACTGCACCGGCGTGCACATCCTCACGTTCATATTGTTCGCGCTGATCGTCGGCCGCGCGGCTTTCTCGGGCGTCAAACCGATAACGGACAACGACTAGCCTGGACAGCGACTCTCGCTGAGCAGGCATAAGAAGAGGCAGAGCAGGTCAGATGAGTAAGGCAACACGAAACAGGGCACGCAACGCCCGGGAGCGGATCGCCGAACAGCAGGCGGCCGCTAAGAGGGCCGAGCAGCGGCGCAGGCTGTTCATCGTTGGTGGCTCCGTCGGTCTGGTGATCGTCATCGTCGTGGCATTCATCGTCGTCAAGGGCCTGTCCAACAACAAGACCTCCCCCGGGGGCGGCCAGCTGCCTAAAGCGGTCGCGCAGAAGATCACTGGCGTGCCTGACAGCACGCTGAGCACGATCGGCACCGGCTCCCTGGCTAACTCCGGGCTCCCGGTGAAGCCGATCACCGACACCGCGCTCACCTCGGCCAACAAGCCGGAGATGCTTTACATCGGCGCCGAGTTCTGCCCGTACTGCGCGGCCATGCGCTGGTCGATGGCAGTAGCGCTCAGCAAGTTCGGGACGTTCGGCCCGCTGACGGGCATCCACTCGTCATCAACCGACGTGTACCCGAACACGCCGACGCTGACGTTCCACAATCAGCAGTACAGCAGCCCCTACCTGACGTTCACGCCCGTCGAACACCAGACAGTGAGCAGCAAGCCGCTGCAGCCGGTGTCGAAGGCCCAGCAGGCGTTGTGGAGCAAGTACGACACCAACGCACAAGGCCAGGTCGGCTACCCGTTCATGGACTTCGGCGGTAAGACGATCATCACGGGCCCGCTGTTCTCACCGCAGGTGCTGCACGGCCTGACCTGGGAGCAGGTGGCCACCAAGCTGCAGGACCCGAACGACCCGGTCGCCAAGAACGTCGACGCCGCGGCGAACTACATCACCGCGGCGATCTGCAAGATGACCGGCGGCAAGCCAGGCTCGGTGTGCACCGCTCCTCAGGTCAAGGCCCTGTCCGGCAAGGTCTGACCTCTCTCGGCGTTTCACTGATCACCGCAGTGGGGTGACCTCGGTGTCTGCGGCGTGCAGGTGCTCGCCGCAGTGGGAGCAGCGGATGTCGGCGGCTGTGCGGTGGCCGCATCGGGTGTGGCGAATCAGGGCGGGCGGTCCGACCTCCGCCATCGTCCATTTGTCTCCCCAGGCGCTGATGGCGAGCAGGATGTCGCACAGCTCCCAGCCCTTGCCGGTGAGGACGTAGTCGAATCGCGCAGGCCGCTGGGCGTATGCCCGCTTGACCACGAGCTCGTTGCTGACCAGCCGGCTGAGGCGCAGGGCGAGGACCTTGCGGGACACGCCGAGATGAGCGTGCAGGGTATCGAACCGGGTTACTCCGATGAACAGGTCGCGCAAGATCAGCGCGGTCCACGGCTCGCCCAGGACGGCCATGGTCCGAGCGATCGAGCAGTCGATGGCGTCGAACGAGGTGCGCGGAGGCATCCGTCCAGCATAGTTAGTTGCTTGGAGAAACTCAGTGTAGTACGGTCAGTCTCTCGAAGAGACTAGGAGGGATTCGTGCCGTCAGTGCCGTCCGATGAGGAATTTCTGGCCTACAACCAGGGCGTGATCAGCGAGTTCCGCGCTCATGATGGGGTTGTCAGCCAGCCGCCGTTCCCGATCCTCCTGCTGACCACGACTGGCGCGCGGACGGGGCGCCCGGCTACCGTGCCGCTCGGATTCGCGGTTGACGGCGGACGGGTGTTCGTGGTGGCCTCCAAGGCCGGTGCTCCCACGCATCCGGCCTGGTTCCACAACTTGCGGGCCAATCCGTCCGTGCGGGTGGAACTCGGCGACAAGACCTTCCAGGCGCGCGCCGTGGTGACAGCGGGAGAAGAACGTGACCGTCTGTACCGCATGGTTTCCGGGACTGGCTCCGAATACGAGAAGAACACCGACCGGGTATTCCCGGTGATTGTGCTCGAAGGCGTTCCGGCTCCCAGCTGACCGTCGCCGCGGCCGCTCTGGCCGATCTGCCTCTCCGCCAAAGTTTTGTTAGGCTAACGAACTAGGGTCACCACCCAGGGCCCGAGCGGGCCTGGAAGCTAGCCGCGAGCCAGTGTCAGAGGGTGCACGGATACTGAATCGGGGGCCGCTGCTAGCGACCGAGTCAGCAGCTGGATGGGTGAGCCGCTGTGGCGTCGGCGCCGCCTGGAGCGGGCGGACGGTGTCGGGGCCGCAGACGGTTCAAACGGCCTGTCCAGAAGGGCGGATCAGGCTAGGTGGCCTCCGGGTCGGGCGGAATGTGAACGCCGCGATTGTCGCTGACACATCTGGGCCATTGCCTGTTCGCTGCGCGATGGGATTTACGCCGCCGCTTGTCGTCGGGCGCATAGGCGGCAATGGCGGGGAGAGCGTGCGCTTGAGACAAGCAACGCACGCAGCGACCAGGGCCAGGTCGGAGCGGACACTGCATGGCCCGGAAGGAGATGCAGTATGACGTCGTCGGCCGACCCGCAAAGACGCTGGTTGCGGCGACTGATCGGGTACTGCTGGCGTTACCCGAAGCTCGTGACGTTCGCGCTCATCGGATCGTTCGTCTACACCGTGGTGGCGGTCGTCATCCCGCTGATCCAGCGCGACATCGTCAACAACGCGATCCTGACCCACCACCAGCCCATCTGGACCGGCGCGACCGCCCTGGTCATCGCGGCGCTCGTCGGGTTCGCCGGCGTGTACACCAGGCGCTATCTCGGCGGCCGGATGTCACTGGACGTTCAGCACGACCTGCGCACCGAGATGTTCGCGTCCTTGTCCAGGCTGGACGGCGCGCGTCAGGACCAGCTGCACACGGGCCAGGTCGTCAGCCGGTCAATCTCCGACGTCAACATGATCCAGGGCCTGCTGGCGATGATGCCGTTCCTGCTCGGCAACATCCTGCTTTTCGTGCTCTCGCTCATCGCGATGGCGATCCTGTCGCCGCTGCTCACGGTGGTCGCGCTCGCGGTCGGCCCGCTTCTTTTCGTGATCTCGCTCGCCTCGCGTAACAAGCTGTTCCCCGCGAGCTGGGATGCCCAGCAGCACGCCGCTTACGTGGCGGGGACCGTCGAGGGCGCGATCACCGGCGTCCGCGTCGTCAAGGGCTTCGGCCAGGAGGAACAGGAAGTCGAACGGCTCGAGGACGCGAGCGGCCTGCTCTACGCGGCCAGGGTCCGCGCGGTCAGGCTGATGGCCAAGTTCAACCCGACCCTGCAGGCGATCCCGGCCCTCGGCCAGGTCGGTGTGCTCGCGCTCGGCGGCTGGCTCGCGATCCGCGGCGACATCAACCTGGGCACCTTCTTCGCGTTCTCCTCCTACATCGCCCAGCTGGTCGGGCCGGTCCGCGCGCTAACCGGCCTGATCACGCTCGGCCAGGAAGCGCGGGCCAGCGTCATCCGCGTGTTCGAGGTCATCGACTCGCGGCCGGTGCTGTCACAGAAGCCCGACGCGGTCAAGCTGCCCGCAGGCGCATCTGACGTCGAGCTCGACGACGTGACGTTCGGCTACCTTCCGTCAGAGCCGGTGCTCCGCGGCCTCACGCTCCGGGTTCAGCCTGGCGAGACCATGGCGGTCGTCGGCACCTCGGGCTCAGGCAAGTCGACGATCTCCCTGCTCATGCCGCGCTTCTACGACGTGAATAGCGGCGCCGTGCGCATCGGCGGCCTGGACGTCCGTGATGTCACGTTCGACTCGCTACGAGCCGCGATCGGGCTGGTCATGGAGGACAGTTTCCTGTTCTCCGACACGATCAAGGCGAACATCGCATACGGCCGGCCAGACGCGACCGACGAGCAGGTCGTCGCGGCCGCCCGCGCAGCAGAGGTCGAGGAGTTCATCCTCAGCATGCCCGAGGGCTACGACACCGTCATCGGCGAGCAAGGATTGACCCTGTCCGGCGGCCAGCGTCAGCGGGTCGCCCTCGCCAGAGCGCTGATCACGGACCCCGCGATCCTGGTTCTCGACGACGCGACCTCCGCCGTGGACCCGCGGGTCGAGGCGCAGATCCACGAGACGCTGCGCCGCGTCATGTCCGGCCGCACAACGGTGCTGATCGCCCACAGAAGGTCGACACTTCAGCTCGCGAACAAGATCGCGGTGCTCGACGACGGCCACCTGGTTGATCTCGGCACCCATGACGAGCTATCCGAGCGCTGCCCCCTGTACCGGCTCCTGCTCGCCGGACCAGGCGATGACGCGGAGGGCGTCGACGCTGGCGAACTCGCTTACTACGAGAACGCGCCGGCCGACGGCCGCGCGGCAATCGCCGAGCCTGCGCACGCCTCGAACGGTCACCCGGCGATCACCCCCCGGTTGTGGCCGGCCCAGCACGCCGCGAGCCCGAACGGCGCGACCACGGGCGCGAATGACATCGCGGGCAGCAGCGGCGGCGCGAGCCGCGCGCGGGTCGCCGCGGCGAACCGTGCCGCGGGCGGAGACGGCAGCATGCTGGCCGGGATCCCGCCCACCCCGGAGCTGCTCGCCAAGGTGGCGGCGCTGCCGCCCGCCAACGACACGCCGAATGTGGACAAGAAGTTCAGCCGGGCCGGCGACCTGCATTTCACGCTGGGCAGGCTGCTGAAGCCGTTCGCCGTCGCGCTGATCGCTGGCCTGCTGCTCGACGGGCTCGATGCCGTCGCCAGCATCGCGCTGCCCTGGCTGATGCGAGGCGGGATCGACCACGGCATCAAGGCGGGCGCCTTCCGGGTGATCATCCTGATCGCGCTGGCCGGACTGGCCATCGTCATGGCCGACTGGCTGGTGAATGCCGTCCAGACGGTCGTCGTCGGGCGAAATGGCGAGCGGCTGCTTTACACGCTGCGGGTCAAGATCTTCGCCCAGCTCCAGCGGCTCGGCCTGGACTACTACGAGCATGAGATGGCCGGCCGGATCATGACCAGGATGACCACGGACGTTGACGCGATGTCCACCTTCCTGCAGACCGGGCTCATCACGATGGTCAACGCCGGGCTGACGTTCTTCGGCGTCATGATCGCGCTGCTGCTGATTAACATCAGGCTCGGGCTGACCCTGTTCACCATCCTGCCCGTGCTCGTGGCCGCGACGGTCATATTCCGCATGAAGTCCGCTAAGGCATATGCCGACGCGCGGGAGAAGGTCAGCGCCGTCAATGCGGACCTGCAGGAGAACGTCGCCGGGCTGCGGGTAGCACAGGCGTACCGGCGCGAGCGCGTGAATCTGGACCGGTTCTCCGGTCTCAGCAACGCCTATCTCACCTCGCGCCTGCGCGCGCAGCGCTACATCGCGATGTACTTCCCGTTCGTGCAGGCGCTGTCCACGATCGCGGGCGCGCTTGTGCTGTTCGCCGCCGCCAGCGAAGTGCACAGCGGTGTGCTAACCGCGGGCGGGCTGATCGCGTACCTGCTCTACATCGACTTGTTGTTCTCCCCCGTCCAGCAGCTGTCCCAGGTCTTCGACGGCTACCAGCAAGCAGCCGTCGGCCTCCGCCGGATATCAGCCCTGCTCAGGACTCCTACGAGCACCCCAGAACCCGAGCATCCTGTGCAGGCCGGCCGGCTCCGTGGCGAGATCGAGCTCGCCGATGTGCATTTCAGCTACACCAGCGGGCCCCAGGAAGCGGTCGCCGGGATCAGCCTGAAGGTCGCGCCCGGCGAGACAATCGCCCTCGTCGGCCAGACCGGAGCCGGCAAGTCGACGCTGGTCAAGCTCATCGCGAGGTTCTACGACGCAACCGGCGGCCAGGTCCTGATCGACGGCACCGACGTCCGCGACTTCGACCTGGCCAGTTACCGCCAGCAGCTAGGCGTTGTCCCGCAGGAGCCGTACCTGTTCCCTGGCACGATCCGCGACGCGATCGCCTACGGCCGCCCTGAGGCGTCCGACGCCGAGGTCGAGGCCGCAGCACGCGGAGTGGGCGCAATCGAGATGATCTCCCGCATGCCAGGCGGCTTCGATCACGAGGTCACCGAGCGCGGCCGCAACCTGTCCGCCGGGCAACGCCAGCTGATCGCGCTGGCCAGGGCCTACCTGGTAGATCCTGCGATCCTGCTGCTGGACGAGGCAACGGCCGCGCTCGACCTGGCGGCGGAGTCGGCCGTGATCCGGGCAACCGAGCAGCTGACGGCCAGGCGCACGACCGTGCTGGTCGCGCACCGGCTGACCACGGCGGCGCGCGCCGACCGCATCATCGTGCTCGACTCCGGCCGGATCGCTGAGGTCGGCACCCACGCCGAACTCCTCGCCGCCGACGGCACCTACGCCGCCTTGTGGTCAGCCTTCACCGGCGAAGCCACGCTCGCGGCCTGATCTAAATCAGCTCGCCGGCCAGTTCCTCGGCAGGCAGCTGCTCAGCGGAGGCCGGTGCCGCCGGAACCATCACAGGCTCGCTCGGGCCCGAACGCATCGTCCAGACATCACGCGGGAAGAGCGCAAGGGCCGACGCGATCAGCGTGATGGCAGCGGCACCGTACTGGGTCGCTGAAACACCGATCCTCGCTGCGAGCGGTCCGGCGACCAGGGCGCCGACAGGCATGCCCATCATCGATCCGAGCCCGTCGTAACCGGAGACCCTTGCGAGTTTGTCGGGCGGAATATTCGTGGCCATCGTGACCGTCCAGACCACCGACATCGCCTCAATGACCACGCCGAGGACGAAGGAGCACGCGCAGATCACCCAGAGCGGCAGCAATGTCGCCATGGCCAGTGACAGCGGCGAGACCGCGATCGCGCCGCCGCTCACCACGATGAACAGCATCGGCCGCTTCGGTGACCAGCGGAGCGCGACCAGCCCGCCAGCGATCAAGCCCGTCGCCTCGGCGGCCGAGATCAGCCCCCAGGCCGCCGCACCACCCAGATGAGCGTCTGCCACCGCAGGCCCGAGCACCTGGAAGCCGCCGGCCCAGGCCGTGAGAATGACGGTGAACTGCAGCACCGTGGCCCACAGCCAGGTGTGCGACCGGAACTCCGACCAGCCTTCACGCAGCTCGCGCAGCATGCTCGGCGCGCGCTCGTGGCCGTGTTCGGCGGCGGCCCGCTCGAGCGGCGCCACCTGAATCGCGAGCAGCAGCGGAATGGTCGCGAACATGCCAATACCGCAGACCGCCAGCGCCCAGCCCGCGCCAAACAGCGCCACGCACTCGCCGGCCAGCGCGGCGCCCGCCATCAACGCGCCGTTCATCGTGAGCCTGCTGATCGCGCTGGCCTCCCGCATCTGATCCGCGGGAACCAGGCGCGGCAGCAATGCCATCGACGCCGGGTAGAACAGGGCGATGCCCGTGCCGGTCACCAGCTCGAGAACGATCATCACCCACACAGCCGGATGGGCAGTGAGCACCAGGATGCCGAAGAGCCCCTCGCCGACGGCCATCAGGACGTTCGCGGCAACGATCACGAGCTGCGGGGCGATCCGGTCAGCGATGACGCCGCCGACGAGCAGGAAGACCAGCGACGGCGCGGCCTGCGCGGCGATCACGTAGGACAGGTCGGCGGTAGACCCGGTAGCAGCCAGGACCGCGAAGGACACGCCCACCAGCGAAAACGCGGCTGCCATCGGGGCCAGCAGGCGATCGGCCAGCAGCAGCCTGAAGTTGCGGTTGGCCAGCACAGGGAAGCGGCGCATCAGCGCACGCGTAAGCATTTCGAAGTTCCAATCTGAATCAAAGAGCAGCCGGCCGCCCGATCCTATCTGGGCCGGTCAGGACCACCACAACAGGATTTCGGTCCCGACCAGAAAAGCGCAGCGCCAGAAAGGCCCGACCGCCAGCTAGTCCAACTGCCGAGGTCAGCGCGACATTCCCGCACGAGCCTGATTCGCCGGACTTGCATCGCGCTGACCGGCATCCGACGACAAAGACCACTGCGAGGACTTGTAGAGTCTTGATGCAGGCCGTCGACCCCCGGCGGGCGCGCCAAACCGACTGTGACCCGCGCCGATTCCGGCCACAGATGCAGCGCGATCGAGGAGGCTAACCGCCTATGAGCATCCTTGGCACCAGAGTCCTGCGGACCGAGGACCCCAGGTTCCTGACGACCGGCGGTGTCTACACCGAGGATGTGACGGACGAGCAGCTGGCAGGCGCCTGCCACGTCTTCTTCGTCCGCTCCCCCGTCGCGCACGCCAGGATCAGCGGTATCGACAAGACGGCAGCGCTCGCGGCGCCTGGCGTACTCGCCGTCTATACCGCCGATGACGTCCTCGAGCTGCCGCTGATCGATCCTCTCGCGCCGGGCCTGATGAACGCGAAGATGACCAGGACGATGCTCGCGAGCGACAAGGTCCGTTTCGTCGGCGAGCCCGTCGCCGTCGTCGTCACCGAGGACCCGTATCAGGGCGAGGACGCCATCGAGCTGGTCGACGTGGACTACGAGATCTTGCCCGCGATCGTTGATCTCGACGACGCGCTCGCGGATTCGGTGCTCCTGTTCGAGGACGCGGGCACCAACGTGGTCGCGAACTTCGGTGACACCGCCAGCCTCAAGCAAGACCTGTTCGACGGCTGCGAAGCCGTGGTCACGCACACGTTCATGAACCAGCGGGTGGCCCCCGCGCCGATGGAGTCGCGCGCGGCCGCCGCCGCCTGGGGCGAGGACGGCAGGCTGACCTGCTGGATCCCGAACCAGGGCGCCCAGGGCACGCGCGACGACATGGTCAAGTACCTCAAGCTCGACGAAGGCCAGGTCAGGGTCATCACGCCAGATGTCGGCGGCGCCTTCGGCGCGAAGTTCGGTGCCGACCCTGAGCATGTTCTCGTGGCCTGGGTGGCCAAGAAGCTGAGGCGGCCAGCCCGGTGGACGGAAACTCGGTTCGAGAACCTGGTTGCGATGACACACGGTCGGGCGCAGCGGCACACGATCACTATCGGCGGCAGTAGGGACGGCGACGTCCAGGCCTACCGGCTTGAGGTCATCCAGGACTCGGGTGCCTACGCGCGGATCGGCGCGATCCTGCCAACCCTGACAATCCTGATGGCATCTGGCCCGTATGACATCCCGAAGGCCGAGGCCATCGCGACCGCCGTCGCCACCAGCACGACGCCGATCGGCGCCTACCGAGGCGCGGGCCGCCCTGAGGCCACCGCAGCGCTGGAGCGTGCGTTCGACCTCTTCGCGGCCGAGATCGGGATGGATCCGGCGGAGGTCAGGCGGCGCAACCTGCTCAAGAAGTTCACCGAGCCGCACCAGACCTCGTTCGGCGCGCTGTACGACAGCGGTGACTATGCCGCCGCTCTGGACAAGGCGCTGGAGGCAGCCGGCTACGCGGATGTCCGTGCCGAGCAGGCGAGGCGGCGCGCAAGCGGCGACGTCACCCAGGTCGGCGTCGGGGTTGCCTGCTATGTGGAGATCACTGGCGGCGGCGACGAGTCAGGACCGCCGTCGGAGAACGCGACGGTCGAGGTGCACCCCGACGGGAGCGCGACGATCCTGACCGGCACCTCACCGCACGGCCAGGGCCACTCCACCGCGTGGGCGATGATCGCCAGCGAGGAACTCGGCATCCCGATCGAGAACTTCACGGTCAAGTGGGGTGACACCGACCTGATCCCGGTCGGCGGCGGGACCGGTGGCTCGCGGAGCCTGCAGCAGGGCGGCGCAGCCGTGCAGCAGGCGTCGAGGGAGCTCATCGACGTGGCCAGGGAGCGTGCCGCTGCGGCCCTCGAGGCCAGCGCCGGCGACTTGCGGTTCGACCAGGGCCGGAGCGCATTCGCGGTGGCGGGCGACCCTGAGGCATCGGTCGCGCTCGCCGATCTTGCCAGGGACGAGCGGCTGTTCGTACATTCGATCTTTGCCGCGCCCGGCGCCACGTTCCCGTTCGGCACCCATGTCGCCGTCGCGGAAGTGGACACCGAGACCGGCAAGGCCACCCTCCGGCGGGTGATCACCGTCGATGACGCCGGCATCGTCCTCAATCCGCTGCTCGCCGAGGGACAGCGCCACGGCGGCATCGCACAGGGGGCAGCCCAGGCGCTGCTCGAAGAGGTCGTTTACGACGCTGAAGGAAACCCGCTGACCGCCAGCTTCGCTGACTATCCGATTGTCTCCGCGACCGAACTGCCCAGCTTCGAGCTGGCGAGCATGGAGACGCCGACCACCTACAACCCGCTCGGCGTCAAGGGGATCGGCGAGGCAGGCACGATCGGCGCGACTCCCGCAGTGCAAAGCGCCATCGTCGACGCGGTCGCGCATCTGGGCGTCAGGCACGTTGAGATGCCCGCCACCGCCATGCGCGTCTGGCGCGCAGTCCAGGCCGCGAAGTCCGCTGGATCGGAACCGCAACCCACCGCAACGGAGAGTGCATGATGCAGGTCGAGCTGACCGTCAATGGCGTGCAGCGGTCCGACGAGGTCGAGCCGCGGCTGCTGCTCGTGCACTACCTCCGCGAGGTGTGCGGCCTCCGCGCCGCGAACATCGGCTGCGACACCACGTCCTGCGGCGCGTGCACGGTCCTGTTGAACGGCGAGTCGGTGAAGTCATGCACCGTCCTCACCGCACAGGTGGCGGGCCAGCAGGTCATCACCGCCGAGGGCCTGGCGGAGAACGGCGACCTGCACCCCGTGCAGCGGGCGTTCAGGAGCGAGCATGGCCTGCAGTGCGGCTTCTGCACGCCCGGCATGGTCATGGCAGCCGTCAGCCTGCTGCAGGAGAACCCCAACCCGACCGAAGACGAGATCCGCGAGGGCCTCGAAGGCAACCTGTGCCGGTGCACCGGCTATCACAACATCATTCGGGCGGTGCTTGCTGCCGCGAGCGCCGCTGCGGAACCTGCAACTGCCCAGGCCGAGGTGACCGCATGATTCCTGCTCAGTTCCAGTACGTAGCAGCCGGCTCGGCCGCTCACGCGATCGACCTGCTCGGCCAGCATGGCGACGACGCCAAGGTCCTTGCCGGCGGTCATTCGCTGCTCCCGATGATGAAGCTGCGGCTCGCGGCGCCGGCGGTCCTGATCGACATCGTGCGCGCTTCTGGCCTGGCCGGAGTCAGCCTGGACGGCGAAGAGATAGTCGTGGGCGCGACCACCAGGCACGCCGACCTGGCGTCGTCGGAGCTGGTCAAGACCGAGGCGCCGCTCCTGGCGCACGCCGCCTCACTGGTCGGTGACCCGCAGATCAGGCACCGGGGAACCATCGGCGGCTCGCTCGCGCACGCTGACCCGGCGGCGGACCTGCCGATGGCGCTGCTCGTCCTCGGCGGCTCGGTTGAGGTGTCAGGACCTGCCGGAACGCGCCGCGTCCCCGCGGACGAATTCTTCACCGGCTTCTTCGAGACCGCTCTCGCTGACGGCGAGCTGCTCACGGCCGTACGCGTGCCGCGGCAGGCTGGTGTGCCGTGGGGCTACCAGAAATTCGTCCGCCGCGCCAACGACTGGGCGATCGTCGGCGCCGCCGCGATCAACGGCAGGATCGCCCTGGCCAACATGGGCTCGACTCCGCTGCGCGCGAGCGCCGCCGAACAAGCGCTGACGGGCGGCGCCAGTCCGGCCGAGGCCGCGGAACTGGCTGCCGAGGGCACCACACCCGGCGAAGATATCCACGCCGACCGGGAATTCCGGTGCCATCTGGCGCGGGTGCTGACCAGGCGCGCACTCGAGCATCTTTCATGACAGGACGCGCAAGGCCGGTCCCGGCTGGCATACAACTGGCCCGGGGCGGGAATTGGCGGGGCGTGGCCTGCCCGCCGGAAGGCTGGCTACTAACCTGGTGCGATCTTCAGACGCCACGCGGCAGAACGTGCAACATGGCCGGGCCCCAACCTGCGAGAGGAACAGCCGATGACCGGACCTGTCTCGGCCGATGACCTGCGAGCCCAGCTCAAGCAAGTCGAGACCGACCTGGAGAGGGTACGTCGCACCGCTACCGAGATCCGCTCGGGAGTTGGCGAGGCAGAGGACCCGACGGATCGCGGATCGCTGATCCAGGCTGCTGACGAGCAGGATGCCCTCGCCGAGACGCTGGCGGCCCGGCGCGAGGAGCTTCTGCGCCGCCTTGCCGAGGCTGGCCAGTAGCGACCTTGACCTCCCTCAGGCGGTTAGCTCGCGCTCGGTCGGTGTCCGGAATCTCGGAATCACCCGAACCTGGTCCAGCCATTTCCCCACGCGCTCGGCCTCGGCCTCGATCAACGACATGTGATCAGCGCCGACATCTTCCAGCAACCGGATGGCGATCTCGCCGTCGGCACGCTGTGCCCAGCCACCGACGACCCGGCCGTTGACCCAGACGGTCGGGCCTGCGTTGCCGTTCACATCGAACAGCGTCTTTGCGTGTGGTCCGAGGAACCAGGCTCGCTCCGACCAGCCCATGATCGTCGGGTCAAGCGCAGGCAGCAGCGCCGCCCATGCGCCAGGGTCATCGGTGTTTTCAAGATCATCAGGCAGTGCCACTCCGGCGCCGCCGCTCAGGCCGACTTCGACGGCGCCGATCCCGGCGGCCGCCCGTCTGGCCTGCGTCATGGTCCACCCGGTCCACCACTTGAGATCGGCGAGCGGGGCGGGCCCGAACGCGGCAAGCCACAGCCGCGCCAGTTCGGCTTGCGCCGCGGCCTCGCCAATCTCGTCCGCTTCCTCGCGCAGCCAGTGCTCGGCGAGCACCCATCGATACTGCTGAGACAACCACGTCCCGATCGGCCTGCCACGCACAAGCTTGCCTTGAGCGGCCAGGATGAGAAGCACCCGGCTCGTGATCGTCTGGGTCGACTCATACGACTTTCCGGCCGCCATGACCAGCTTCGTTTTCAGCCTCGGTTCCGCCGCTGACAGCTCTGCCGCGCTCGCAGTGCCGCCCCGCGCTGCGAGCAACCGCAGCACGGCCGCTTCGACATCGGCCAGCCACGGATCAGGATCGGCGACAGCCGTCGCTTCGGTGAGCAACTTGATCAGCCTGGCGCGCTGGTCTTTGGCGATCCTGTCCGTCGTAGACGCCTGCACGACCGGCACGATGCCTGCGGGTACCACGAACACCGTCCGTCGCATCGCCAGCATCCTGATCAAATCGCGCCGCTCGTACAGACAGGTCTCGATTGAGCTGGCCGGACCGGGCTGTGCCGTCCTGGCCACGATTGACAGGTAGACCGTCGCCGGGTCAGTGGAGTGCAGCGCTACAAGCCTGTCTGCGACTGCCGCAGGACCGCGCGGCTCGCCGCTGACCCGGAACGCAGGCGCAAGCGCGTGCCGGACCGCAATCCGCCGACGGCGCTCGGCATCATCGAACTGATACACGCCTCTCATGATCTCGTGACCATCTGACATCAGAGCCTGTTCTTGGCGCCGTAGCGCCGCGCAAATGTGCCCGGATAGCGATTTACGCCGGTTAACCTTCGCTGGTATGGAGCAGAACCTGCCTCAGCGCTGGTCCACCAGCCGCAAGATCGCGCTCATCATGGCCGCCTCATTCGTTTTCGGCGTCGTCATGGCCTGGATCAAGGGCAATGGCGCAGGACTCAGCGACGCCGTTGGCAACGTCAGCGCCATCTGGCTGCTGCTGCCTTTCCTGGCCGGCGCCGCAGCCGATGGTCGCAAAGTGATAGTCGGCGCGCTCCTCGGGCTGCTCGCCACGCTCGCCGGGCTGACGGGGTTCTACTTCGCGGAAAGCTTCGTGCTCGACCTCGGCCAGCATTCGTGGCTGACCGATCTGTCGCTCACGATGCCGACGATCAGGTACTACGCGGAGGGCGGTCTGATTACCGGGCCCCTCTTCGGCGCGCTGGGACTGTGGTGGCGGCAACGCCGCTCAGTGGCGGCGGCTGGCCTGATCGGCGCCGTTTTCGTCCTCGAGCCGGTGGCCTGGTGGCTCTACGGCATGCACATCGGCGGCGGAGCCGCATACTCGGTACCCGGCTATCCAGCGCTCTGGCTCACTGAGATCGCCATCGGCGTCGGCGGCTTCTTCCTGCTCCGCCGGATCGCCCGGCAGCAATCCGAGCCTGCCTAGCAGGTGTCAGGCACGTCGGGAGCCAGCCCCTCCGCGATCGCATTCGATGAGCTTGTCGCCGAGGCCGTCGCTGCACCGTTCACGGGGTGGGACTTCAGCTGGCTCGACGCGCGGTCGACGAGCGAGGACCTGCCCTGGAGTTACCGCGCCGAGGCAGCGAGATACGCCGGCACCGCGCGCGTCATGCTCGACATGGGCACCGGCGGCGGTGAGGAACTGACCAGGATCACGCCGCGGGCTCGCCACACGATCGCCACCGAGTCGTGGCGGCCGAACGTGCCGGTCGCGGCGCGGCGCCTCAAGGCGGCCGGAATTCCCGTCATTCACTGCGACGGCGCACCAGACAATATGAGCGAGGAAGGGATCTCTGCGGCACCGGACCGGGCCGGCCTGCTGCCGTTTGCCGACGGCGTTTTCGACCTGGTGACAAACAGGCACGAGTCCTTCCGCGCCGACGAGCTCAGGCGCGTGCTGGCGCCTGGCGGCGCGTTCGTCACCCAGCAGGTCGACTACCACAGCGACGACGCGTTGTTTGAGCTGCTCGGGCTCGATCCTCCGGACGAACCGGACACCTGGCTCCCGCTCGCGGTAGCCCAGCTGAACGCGGCGGGCCTGACCATCGCGCATACGGCGGCGGGTCAGGAAACCCGACACTTCGAGCACGTCGGTGCCGTGATCTATTACCTGAAAGTTGTCGGCTGGGCGATACCGGACTACAGCCTCGAGGCATTCCTGCCCGCGCTCAGGGCGGCCTGGGAGGAACCCGCCAGGTGGCCTTTGCCGTTGAGCGGCAGACGGTTCATCGTGGTCGCGAGGAAGGCCACCGCAGCGACGGCATAGCGTCAGAGCGAATGAGTATGGTACGGACCGGCGGTATCTGTGCGGTCGGTACTTCCTGAGCCACGAGCTTCGAGGAGGCAGCTGGTGGGCGACGCGGCCCAGTGCAGGATGCTGGTCATTATGGGCTCCGGCGAGACGAGCCCGACCATGGTCACCATTCACAAGGCGCTGATGGCGAGGCTCGGCCCAGGGGACCATAATGCCGTCTTGCTCGACACCGCCTACGCGTTCCAGGAGAACGTCAGCGACATATCGGCCAGGGCTCAGGCCTACTTCGCGCGCAGCGTGGGCCTGAAGGTAAGCGTGATCAGCGACGCCGACTTGCCGCCGGAGAAGAACCCGGAAGCCCCGGCCGCCCTGGCCGCGATCCGGTCGGCCGACTGGGTGTTCGCCGGGCCGGGCAGCCCGACATATGCGCTGGCCAGATGGCGTGGCGGGCCGGTAGCTGACGCGCTGCGCGAGCGAATCGCCGCAGGGGCAGGCCTCACGGTGATCGCCTCGGCAGCAGCCGCCGCGACCGGATTCGTGGCCGTTCCGGTCTATGAGATCTACAAGGTCGGCGCCGACCCGCACTGGCTGGCGGGCCTTGACCTATTCGGCCTGCTCGGACTCAAGGTTGCCGTGATCCCGCACTATGACAATGCCGAGGGCGGCACTCACGACACCCGCTTCTGCTACCTAGGCGAGCGCAGACTGGCCATCCTTGAGCGCGAGCTTCCCGATGACGCAGCCGTGCTAGGTGTCGACGAGCACACCGCGCTCATCTTGGACCTGACGGCGATGGAAGTCGAGGTCGTCGGACGCGGCGTCACGACTGTCCGCAAGGCAGGGGTCAGCACCGTGCTCCCGCCGGGCACCAAGACAACCCTCGAGGAGCTGCGGAGCCTGGTCCGCAGCGGGAAATCGGCGGCAGGCAACGTAGCGGCTAGCCGCGACGAGGAAACATCCGCAGGCGAGGAACAGGCCGGCCAGGGCTACGCCGCCAAGGCGCTGAACGAGGTCACCGCGGACGCAGAGGGGCGCTTTGCGGCAGCCACCAGCGACCGCGACAGCCGGGCGATGGTGTCGGCCATTCTTGATCTGGAGGCTGCGATCGAGGCCTGGGCCACCGACACCGACGAGAATGACGACTCCGAACGCGCCAGGGCGGTGCTGCGCGGACTGGTCTCGCGGCTGGGGCGAGCCGCGGAACAGGGCCTGATCGATCCGTCTGACCGGCTGCGTCCGGCGGTCGAACCGCTCATCGCGCTCAGGGAAGCGCTGCGAACCGACCGCGCATACGCGGCCGCTGACGTCATCAGGGACGCACTGGCCGCCGCAGGCGTCGAACTAAGGGACACCCCAGACGGCACCCGCTGGGAGCTCAGCCAGGGTGCGTAACCCGATATGTCATGTCGCCGACCAGGCCAATGGCAGCGAATCGATTCCGTAGATCCCTTCGACCCCGCCAAGCTGCTCGGTCCCGGCGAGCCGAAGGGCGGGCAGGCGCGGTGCGAGAAACGCGAGCGCCTCTTCGAGTTCCGCTCTGGCCAGGTTCTGGCCCAGGCAGAAGTGCGGGCCAGCGCCGAAGGTCAGCACACGGTCTCCGCCGGCGGGCTCCGCGATGATGTCAAACGCGTCACCGGATCCGGCTTCCCGGTTGGCACGCTCGGCGCAGACCGCCACGATGGTCCCGGCCGGGAAGATCACGCCCCTGTGCTCGAGCTCCTCGGTACAGATCCTCGCGGTGAATGGCGTGATCGGCTCGAACCGGAGCACCTCGTCCACCGCGCGCGGGACGAGTTCTGGTCGATCCCGTAGCGCCTGCCATTGCGCGGGATGCGTGGCGAACAGACGGAGCGCATGCGCCAGCTGAGCTGCCGTCGTGTCTACTCCGCCGGCCAGCACGTTCAGCACCAGGTTCACGCACTCAGGCCCCGATAGCCGCTCGCCTTCCGCCTCGGCTCTGAGCAAGCTGCTGATGAGGTCGTCGGCGGGCTCGCGGCGACGCAGGTCAAGAAGGCCGTCGACGTAGTCGTAGAGCTCGCGGACCGCCTGCTCGATCCGCTGCGGATCTTCGGCCAGCGCCCGGATGTCGAACTGCTGCTGCACCAGGCTCGACAGCCTGTGCAGCACCGCTGCGTCTTGTTGCGGCGCGCCGATCACCGCCGCGATAGTTCGCGCCGGAAACGGTCCCGCGAACCAGGACACGAACTCGCAGTCGGCGCGGCCCTCGAGATCGGCCCAGAGCGCGGCGGCGATGTCACGCATGGCCGGCCGCCATTTGGCAGCTGCCCGCGGCGTGAAGGCCGGAGCCACGAGGGCGCGAATTCTCCTGTGACGGTCACCGGTCAGGTTCAGGATGTTGGCGTCGATCTGTTCAGCGAGGCGACCTCCGGTGATGCCGAAGAGCTCCGCGATCTCGCGGCCGGGGAAGGCAGTCTGCCTGGCGCGAAGGAAGAACTCGCCAGCTTCGCGGTCAAGGACAACGTAGGAGATCGGCGACTTGACGAGCCAGCCATGCTCTCTGGCCGCGGCGAGCCGCTCGTGATAGGCATCGCCAGCCAGCCCGGCGTCGGATATGTCGAATTCGGCTAGCTCAAGGTCGCCAACAAGCTCAGCCATTGCGCTGCCTCTCCACGCCGCGTTCCGCTGCTTTTGTGGGCAACGGTACCGCCGGCGGCCGTCACCAAAAAGATGACACCAGATAGATCTCGCGGCCGGCGATCGTGACGCGGCAAAACCCTACCGTCAAGCCATGGACATGATCGCGTGCAGCGAGCTGACGAAGAGGTTCGGCAGCACGACCGCGGTTGACCGGCTGCAGCTGGCGGTCGGGCCTGGGCAGGTCTACGGCTTCCTCGGACCCAATGGCGCAGGCAAGACAACGACCATCCGGATGTTGCTCGGGCTCATCGGGCCGACCTCAGGGCAGATCGAACTGCTCGGCGCGAGACTGCCAGATCCCCGCGCGACAGCCAGGACCGGATCAATGATCGAGGAGCCTGCTTTCTACCCGTGGCTCACCGGGCAGCAGAACCTGCAGGTTCTCGCCGAGACGGGCGGCTGCCGGGCAGACGGTTCCGAGGTCGCCAGGGTGCTCGGACTGAGCGGGCTGAGCGGTGCCGCCGCTAAGAAGGTCAGGACCTATTCCCAAGGCATGCGCCAGCGGCTCGGCATCGCGGCAGCCATGCTCGGCCGGCCGCCGCTGCTGATAGTTGACGAGCCGACGAACGGGCTCGACCCGTCGGGCATCAGGGACATCCGCGAATTGCTGCGCGGACTGGCAGCGGACGGAACCACCGTCTTCCTCTCCAGTCACCTGCTCGCCGAAGTTGAGCAGGTATGCGACCGGGTGGCGGTCATCGTGCGTGGCCGGCTCATCGAGGAGGGTCCGCCTGCCACGCTGGGCGTGATCAGGCGACGTGTCGTGGTCCGCGTTGATCCCGCAGACACGGGAGCAGCCGCGCGGTTGCTTGCCAGGTGGCCGTCCACCCGAGCGGCTGACACCGGAGCCGAATTCGTCGTCGAGCATGGCAGCGGCAGAGATGTCAACGCCGCGCTTGTGGCCGGAGGGGTGATCGCGGAGTCCGTCATCGCCGAGCAGCCCGGCCTGGAAGACAGGTTCCTTGATCTCACCCAGCGCGCGGCAGCCGCCCAGGAGGAGGACGAAGATGATGTCGTTGCTGCGGGCTGAGTTCCGCAAGCTGTCCAGGCCGCTGGTGTGGGGTTCCGCGCTGACCGTCACGTGTTTCTGCGTGCTGATCACCTGGGGTGCTGCGAACAACGCACGGGGCGGACTCACCAGCCCGCGGATCCCCGATGTCTGCGAGCAAACATCGACAGCCCAGTGCCGGCACGTGATCGCGGCGGCGCACGCGACCGCGAGAGCCGCCGCGGCGGCAACGAGCGCGCTCGCCCAGCCAGGCGAGATCGGGCACGTCGCCGCGGGAATGCTCGCCTCGCTGCCAGGGCTGGCGCTGATCGCGCTGGTGGCAGGCGGCCACTGGGGCGGTGAATGGGGACTGCGAACGATCAGGCAGCTGCTCAGCCGGCAGGGCCGCAGAGGCATGGTGCTGGCCGCGAAGTGGCTGACGATCTGGTCGGCAGGCGTGGCGACCATGCTCGCGTGCTGGGCGGTACTGGCACTGGCCGGACCGCTGATCGCGGCGGCCGCCGGGCTGCCATCGACTCACGCGGGGCTCTTGGCCGGACTGGCTTCATCGGCCGCCGCGATCGGCCGCGCCGTTGCCGTGCTCGGGCTGTTCTCCGCCGTCGGCACCGCGGCCGGGGCCATCGGGCGCGGGCAGCTGGCAACGACAGCGCTGACCGCAGGCGTGTTCTTGCTGGCACTCCTGCTGGCCGGCATCGCCACCATCGGCAAGGCCTCCCCCGCCTCCTACGTGCAGGCGTGGATGGGCTTTGCCGGCAACGGCTATCTGCCGACCAACTTCTGGAGCAGGTTCGGCGGCAGCGGCCAGCACCTCGGCCAGCTCGCTGGCCTCGCCGGGATGGGCATCACCGCTGCGGTCGCCGGCCTGGCCGCTCGCTGGCGGTTCGCTGTGGATGTGACCGTATGAGCCGCGCGCCGGGTCCATCGTATGGTCAAGCCATGTCACGTGCTCTTGCCTGGCGCCTTACTCCCGCCGCCGCCGACCGCCTGATCGCGGCGAGCCTCGCGATCTGGGCGCTGTTCGACGTGCCGTGGTGGTGGCGGCCGCCCGGGCACGGCGGCACGAACCTGGCGATCGCGGGCATCGTCGCACTGGCCGCGCTCCAGTCCGTGCCGTTCGTGTGGCGGCGTCAGCAACCTGCCCTCGTGCTGGCCCTGACGGCGGCCGCGCTCGGGGTGAAGTTCGCGGCGCATCTGAACCTGTGGTCGGCAAGTGCGGCGGTATTGACCGCCGCCTACGGCCTCGGCGCTTACGGGAGCCGGACCCTCCGGATGGCAGCCCGCGTCCTGGTTGCGGCGGCCGTGATTGCCGCCATCGTGACGCTGCAGGCGATCGGCGGGAACCATACCGCCGCCATCGCCTGCGCACTGTTCGCTACCGCGCTGGCGGTCGGCGAGATCATGGCAGCTCACCGGGACCTGGTCACGAGCCTGGCGAGGCAGGCCCATGACGAAGAGCTGGCGAACCTGGCCCGTGAAGTGCACGACGTGGTGGCGCATCAGCTCAGCGCCATCGCGGTGCAGGCCGGGGCGGCTAGGTTCGCTGCAGCAGGCGATCCCCAGGCCGCTGTCACGGCAATCGGCACGATCGAACGAGGCGCCAGGGAGGGACTCGACGAGCTGAACGCGCTCGTGCGCAGGATGCACGGGATGCCCGGCGCCGACGATGAGCCTGGTGCGCATCCCACGCTGCACGATGTCCCTGGCCTGATCGCGCGCGCCAGGCACGCGGGCCTGCGCGCCGAACTCACGATCGACGGCGAGGCGAGGCCGCTCGCCGGCGACGTCGAACTGGCCGGGTACCGCGTCGTGCAGGAAAGCCTGACGAACGCGATCCGCTACGCAGCCGGGGCGACAGCGGCCGTCCGGCTGCGCTATAGCCCGACCGGGCTCCTCGTCGAAGTAGCCGACGACGGACCCGTCGGGCTCGGCGCATGCCCGGCGGCCGGCGGTGGCGCGGGATTGGCCGGGCTCCGCGAGCGCGCCAGGTTGCTCGGCGGGCACTTCGAAGCCGGGCGCTGCGAGCAGGGGTTCGTGGTCCGTGCCTTTCTTCCGAGCGCCTCATGACGACCAGAATCCTGATCGCCGACGATCAGCCCCTCGTGCGTACGGGCGTAGCGCAGCTTGTGGGCACCCAGCCCGACCTCGAGGTCGTCGCCGAGGCCGCTGATGGACTGCAGGCGGTCAGCGGCGCAGCGGTGCACAGGCCCGACGTCGTCGTGATGGACGTACGGATGCCTGAGCTGGACGGGATCGAAGCCACCAGGCGGGTCGTCGCGCTCACACCAGACCCGCCACGAGTCGTCCTGCTCACCACCTTCGACCTCGACGAGTACGTCTTCGGCGGCTTGCTGGCCGGAGCCAGCGGGTTCCTGCTCAAGCACGCACCGCCGGAAGAGATCGTGCTCGCGATCCGGGCCGCGGCAGCCGGCGACGCTCTTGTATCACCCGCCCCGATGCGGCGGCTGGTCGAGCACTTCGTCCGCGGCCGTCCGGCGGCCGCGCCCGACCTCAGGCAACTTACCGACCGGGAGCGGGAGGTACTCGGCTTGCTGGTGCGAGGCCTCTCCAACGCCGACATCGCCAGGACGCTGGTGATTGGCGAAGCAACAGCGAAGACCCACGTGAGCAGGATCCTCACCAAGCTCAGGCTGCGCGACCGGGCGCACGCGGTCGTTTACGGGTACGAGACGGGGCTGGTCAGCCCCGGCGACGGTGAACTACCAGGCCAGCCGGGCCGGTAAGAACCGGGCGAGCGGCGACGGTGTCGAAACTCAGACCCGGCCGGCGGTCAAGGCCTCAGCGATCGCTTCTACGCAGGCGACGGTCTGGCCGTAACAGGCCTCGTCCCAGGCGTCCGGCCACGTAGACAGCTTGGCGACAACGGTTTGCGAGGGGCCGTGCACGAACACGCTCTGCCCGTTGATCCCGCTGCCGTGGTAGAAGGGCAGGCCAGGATCGCGCACCCACCAGCAATTCCGGTAATGGCCGCCGGCCGGATAGCCTTCACGCTCGTCGCCCTCGGCGAACGCGCGCGGCCCGTCAGGAGCGCCGCGAATCGTGTCGTCGATCCACCACGACGGCACCACCTGCCGGCCTCCCGCGCGCCCTCCGTGCAGGAACAACAGCCCGAACCTGGCCAGATCCCGGAGCGTAGCGCTCACACCGCCGTCTGCCATCGGATTGCCCAGCCGGTCGACCGTGATCTCGGCGTCGAACTCGGCGCCCAACGGCTGCCAGAGTTCGCGGCTGATCAGCTCGTGCAGCCGTTCGCCCGCCGCGCGCTCGATCACCCAGGCGAGCACGTCAGTGAGGATCGACCGGTAACGGAATGGACCGCCGTGCGGACCGTCGTTGCTCAATGTGCCAAAGTACGTAATCGCATCGCTCGCAGTCTCGCCAGCGGCCGGACGCCAGAGGTACACCCGCTCATACCTGCGGACATCAGCGTCGAGGTCCGCGTAATCCTCGTTGAATCGAGTCCCTGCCCGCATGTCGAGCAGGTGCTGCACCGTCGCGCCGGCGAACGACGTGCCAGCCAGTTCCGGCACGATCGTCGTGACCTCAGCGGCGGGGTCGAGCGCACCGCGGCCAGCCAGGATCCCGGCAACGGTCGACGTGACCGACTTCGAGACCGACATCAGCAGGTGCGGTGTTTCTGGCCGCATGCCGTTGAAGTACTGCTCGGTGACCACCGCGCCGCGGTGCAGGACGAGGAATCCATCGGTCCATGTACCGTCGAGGAACTCGCCGACCGTCAGCTCCTGACCTTTCCAGCCGAACGCAAGGCTCGCGAGCTGGCGTTCTTGCCTTGGCAAGGGGTGAACGGCGCCGGTCTTCCTGGCGATCCGAGCGCTGGGGATCAGCTCCCGCACGTGCTGAAACGCCCATCGGTTGAACGGCGGGTCCTGCCAGTTCGCCAGCGTTACCTGTGAGTGGCCGGGAAATGGCGGCGCCCCGGTCATCAAGGGAGCCGAACCCGAACCGGTCACAGGGCTGGCCGCGGTCCCGACCCGCTCAGCCAGGGCAGGCGGGCTTCGTGCGCTGCCGCGACCCGGAAGGCGGTGACGTCGTCGTAGGTCTTGCCGACAACCGCGAGTCCGGTCGGCACGCCGTCCTTCGATAGCCCGGACGGAACATTGAGCACCGGGCACCTGCTTGCGATGTTGAACGGCAGCGTCATCATCACATCCAGCCAGCGCTCGGCTGGCGTGCCGTTCACCACTACCTGGTCGCCCGTGTCGTACTCGGCGGGCAGCGCGGGCACGGCGAAGGTCGGGCAGATGAGTGCGTCGAAGTCCTCGAGTATCTGGCCAAGCGGAGCGTAGAACTCGGCCTCGAGCATCAGGCCAGGGTAGAAATCGTCCTTGCTGACCTTTTCCGATTCAGCCACCAGACGGCGCACGTAAGACGTCATCTCGTCGCCGTGCTGGTCGGTTAGCTCCTTCATCGAGGCACCGAAGATCATGCCGAAGTGAGTATCCACGGTTTTCGCGATCGTGGCGAGGTCCCACGGCAGCGTGACCTCGTGCACGGTCGCGCCCGCGTCGCGCAGCCGATCGGCGGCGGCGAGCGTGTTCGCCGCGACGTCGGCGTCGACGTTGTAGCAGTTAAGGTCGACCGACAACGCGATCCGCATCCCCTCGATGCTGTCCAGCGTGCCGGGGATCTCGAGCTTGGGGCGCAGCGATACAACGTCGCTCGGGTGCGGCCCGGCGATGACGTTCTCTAGCAGCGCGCAATCGGCCACCGTCCTGGCCAGCGGACCCTCGTGGCAGTAATGGTCAAGGTTGAACGGTGGAACCTCGGGCACGCGGCCGTATGGCGGCTTGAATCCGACGACGCCGCTGAAGGACGACGGGATCCTGATCGAGCCGCCGATGTCCGAGCCGGTCGCCAACGTCGTCGAGCCCGCAGCAAGCGACGCAGCGGAACCTCCGCTCGAGCCGCCAGGCGAGAACGCAGTGTTCCACGGGTTCCTGGTGACCCCCCAGAGCTTGGTCCAGGTCACTGGCGCGCTTGAGAACTCCGGCGTTGTAGTCCTGGCGTGCACGATGCCGCCGGCGTCGATGATCCGCTGGACGAAAGGTGCCGTCTCGGTGGCCACGACGTCCCGCAACGGCAGCGAGCCGAGGGTGTTGAGCTGGCCGGCGATCGGGGCTTCCTCCTTGATCGCCACCGGCACTCCATCCAGCGGTCCGATCGGCTCGCCGCTGGCGTACCTGGCCTCGGCCGCCTTGGCCGCCTTGAGCGCCTCGTCAAAACGCGACTCGGCAAAGGCATTGATGGCGGGCTCCACCACCTCGGCGCGCGCGATCACCGCCTCAAGCAGCTCTACCGGCGACAGTTCCTTATTGCGGAACTTCGCCAGCGCGTCGGCCGCGGATAGGTAGTGCAGGTCGGTCATGGCGTGCTGGGCTCCTCCCCCGTCGGGCCGGCGTTGCTGGCATCCGCCGCGCGCAGCGCCCCGCGCCGGGGCTTCCAGCCGGGCCGTGGCACGCTCGCGCGCAGCCGTTTCGTGTAGTCGTCCTGCGGGTCGTCGAGAATGCGGGCAGTCGGCCCTTCTTCGACCACGACGCCTCGGTGCAGCACGATCGCGTCGTCGGTTAGCTGGCGCACCACCGCCAGGTCGTGGCTGATCAGCACGTAGGAGACGCCAGTGGAGTCGCGGATGTCGGCGAGCAGGTTCAGCACCTGCGCCTGAATGGACACATCAAGCGCGGCCACCGATTCGTCAAGGATCAGCACCCGCGGCTCTGCGGCCAGCGCCCGGGCAATAGCGACCCGTTGCCGCTGTCCGCCGGAGAGCGCCCTTGGCAGCGCCCTTGCCTGCCGCCGGTCCAGGCCAACCAGCTCGGTCAGCTCCTCGATCCTTGCTTTTCGCTCCGCGCTTGGCCAGCCGTGGTGCAGCTTGAGCACCTCGTCGATCGTGGCCTCGGCGGTCTGCCGGGGATCCAGGCTGGTGTAGGGGTCCTGGAAGACGATCTGCACCTCGCTGCCGCGGCGGCGGCGTTCCCTGGCCGAGCGAGCCGGAGCCGAGCGGTCCCGCCCGCACGCGGTGATCGATCCCGCGGTCGGACGTTCCAGCCCGACGATCATCCGCGCGATCGTGGTCTTGCCTGATCCGGACTCGCCGACGATCGCCAGCGATCTGGCCGGAGGGACAGCGAAGCTGATGCCGCCGACCGCGACAAGGTCGCCGAATACCTTGCGGAGGTCGCTGACCTCGAGAACTGGCTGATGACCGTTGTTCGCTGGGACGGGTTCAGGCATCGCTCTCGTCCTTCGCGAGACTCGCGGTCTGCAGCTGCCCGCGCAGGTCGATCGCGCGCACGCAGCGCGACAGCCCGCCGTCCAGCTCGACCAGCTCGGGCACTTCGGAACGGCAGATTGCCTGCGCGTGCGGGCACCTGGGCGCAAATGCGCACTCGGCGTCGGGTGCCTCGAATGCCGACAGCGGCCGGCCCGGTATCGCCGCGAGCCGGTCTGCGGTCTGTGCGATGTCCGGCCGCGCCGCCGACAAGGCAGCGGTGTACGGGTGCAGCGGGTCGTCGTGCAGCAGCGCCGATTCGCGTACCTCGACCATCTGCCCCGCGTACATCACGGCGGTGCGGTCGCAGATAGCCGCGGCCAGCTCCAGGTCGTGCGTGATGAACAGCATCGCAAGGCCGAACTCGCGGCGCAGGTCATCGAGGATCGCCATCACTTCTGCCTGGGTAGTGACGTCAAGCGCCGTGGTCGGCTCGTCGGCGAGCAGCAGTTTGGGCTCGGTCAGCAGCGCCGCTGCGATCATGACCCGCTGGAGCATGCCACCCGACAGCTCATGCGGGTACTGCCGCAGCCGTCGTGCCCCGTCGGCGATGCCGACCTGACCAAGCATGTCGGCAGCCCGGCGGTTCGCTTCGCCGGCAGGTACATCCAGGTTGGTCCGCAGCGCCTCAGTCATGAAGTCGCCGATCCTGCGGACCGGGTTCACGTGGGCGCGCGGATCCTGGAAGATCATCGCGACCTGGTTCCGGTATCCGCGCAGCGCCGCTCCGCCCAGTGCCATGACGTCCGTGCCGTCGAAGCTGATCTGCCCGTCGACTTGCGCGCCGCGGGGCAGCAGCCGGTCGATCGCGCGCGCAGTCATCGATTTGCCCGAACCGGACTCGCCGACCAGGCCGACCGCCTCGCCAGGACGGATGCTGAGCGAGACGTCCCGCAGCACGGCGCGCCGCTCGCCTTCGACCTGGAGCCGGACGGTCAGTCCCTCGACCTCCAGCAGCGGACCGCCGGCGTGGACGGCAGTGGCGCTCTGCGCCCCTTCTACATAACTCATTGCCTCGCCTGCGCTTGCTCGAAGAGCCGCTCGCCGAGAACGTTGAATGCGATCACCACGGCGACGATGCACGCCCCGGCGGCAAGCGCCGGGAGCGGATAGCCTTGCGGAATTCCCACCTGGTTCTCCGAGATCATCACGCCCCAGTTCGCGGCCGGGGGCTGGACGCCGAGGCCGAGGAACGATACCGCCGCCAGGTCGACCATCGCATAGCCGAACAGGATCGTCGCCTGGGCGACGATCAGCGGCATGATGTTCGGCACGATGTGGCGCAGGCAAATGGCGGTAGCGGACGCGCCCTGCACCTCGAGCGCTGCAACATAAGGCTGACTTCGCTCTTTCAGCGCAGCGCCACGCAGCACCCGTGCGACGTACGGCATATAGGCGATCGCCAGTGAGATGGCCGCCGCCCACAGCCCGGCGCCGAACACAGCCGCGGCCAGCACCGCGAGCAGGATGCCGGGGAACGCGAACAGGATGTCCAGCCCCGACCCGATGAACGCATCGATTGCCCCTCGACGCCAGGCCGCGATCACCGCCAGCGCGGTGCCGACGACGAGCGCGCCGAGCACGACGGCGAGCGGGCCGAGCATGGAGGACTGCGTTCCTGCAAGCAGCCTGGACAGCACGTCCCGGCCCTCGTAGTCGAAGCCGAGCAGGTGCCCGCCGGTCGGGCCCACGAAGGCCAGCGCCAGGTTCGGCGCCGTCGGGCTGAACGGCGCTATCAGGCCGCCGATCACCGCGACCACGGTCGCTAGCGCGATCACGGCCGCCGAGATCATGCCCGCAACGCCAGTGCCGCGCAGCAGCCCGACAGCGCGACCGCGGCGTGGTGCCTTCACCGCGACGATCGGGACGGCGGTGCCGCCAGGAACGACGCTCATCGCGCGCCTCCGCCCCGCAACCTCATTGCCAGGAAAGACGCCATCAGGCGGCCCTGCTTCCTAGCGAGACCCGCGGGTCGAGGGCCGCGTAGGCGAGATCGACCGCCATATTGATCACCACGAAAGCGGTGACCAGCACCAGCGAGATCCCCTGCACGACCGCGAGGTCCTTGTTCTGAGCCGATGCGACCAGGTAAGCGCCGAGCCCGTTCAGGCTGAACGCGGTTTCCACCACCGCTGCCACCGCAATCAGCGAGGCGATCGTGATGCCCGACACCGTGGTGATCGGGATCGCCGCGTTGCGCAGGATGTGGCGCCGCACCAGCTGCCGCCAGGGGATGCCGCGGCTCGTGGCCGTTTGCACGTGCTCCCTGTCCGCCTCCTCCCTGATCGCGGACCTGGTCACGCGCGCCACGATCGCCAGCGACGACAGTGCCAGCGCGAACGAGGGCAACGTGAAGTGCCGGATGTTGCTCACCAGGTCAGTGCCGTTGCCCAGGGCAGGGAACCAGCCAAGCTTGACCGCGAACAGCGCGATCAGGATGATCGCGGCCACGAACGACGGGATCGCGGCCGAGATCGCGCTGGTCACCAGCACGGACGTGTCCGTGAGGCCCGGCCGCAGCCCGGCAAGCACGCCCATCCCGATCCCGATCACCAGGATGATCAGCGACGCGTACAGCACCAGCCCGGCCGTGGTCCAGACCCGGGACGCGATCAGTGAGCTCACGTTCTCTCTCAGCGTGATCGAGATGCCCAGGTTTCCGTGCAGGGCGTTGTCCAGCCAGTACCAGTACTGGGCGAAGAACGGCTGGTTCAAGTGATAGCGCGCCTCGAGGACCTTCAGGCTGCTGGCCGGCAGCGACCGGCCGCCGGACAGCGCGGCGACCGGATTTCCCGGCGCCAGGAACAGCGCCCCGAAGATCACGAAGCTCGCGACCAGCAGGCTGGCGACAAGCATCGCCAGCCTGCGGGTCAGGAACCGCCAGCGCACTAGCTCACCGCCCGCCCAGGGTGTTCGCCCAGGGCGCGAACATGTAGGCGAAGGACGCGGTTGCGCCAGTGAGGTTCTTCGACATGATCAGCAGGTTCTCCGGCTGCACGTCGGGGATCCACGGCAAGATGGTCGCCGCGCGTTCCTCCGCCTTGGCGACCAGCGCCGCCCTGGCGTTCGCGTTGGCGGTCGAGCGAGCCGTTTCCAGCCAGTTCAGGATCTTCTTGTCGTTGAAGTTGTCGTAGTTCTGCGAACCGCCGGGGACGACCAGCGTGGACAGCAGCGCCGCTGGGTCCGCGTAGTCGCCGTAGTTCACGGTCAGGAAGCCGTCCACCCCGGTCCTCGCCTTGGGGTCGATGAAGAAGTTGATGTAGTTCTGCGCCGACACGTTCTTCAGCACGGTCTTCAGTCCGATCGCATTCGCCGCGGCCTGGTAGGCGCCGGTGACCGCTGCGATGTTGGCGATCTGCTGCGAGGTGCCCATCGTGAACGTCTTGCCGACGGCTCCCGCCTCTTTGACGAGCTTCTTGGCCTTGGCGAGGTCGTACGGCATGACCGGCGAGGAGTCATATGCCTTGTTGAACACCGACTTGCCGTAACCGAACACGCCTGGGTTAGATAGCCAGTGCGGCAGCAGCGCCGCCCCCTTGTACACGTTGTTGATGATGGCCTGGCGGTTCAGAGCCAGGGACAAGGCCTGGCGGACCCGGACGTCACCGAGCACGCCCTTGAAGCTGTCCACGATGAACGCGTCGGTGGACCAGCCTTGGCCGTTATAGATGTTCACCTTGTTGCCGGCCTTCAGCTGCGGCAACGTGGACAGGCCGCCCGAGGTGAAGGTGCCCTGGATCGCGCCGGTGGTCAGCCCCGAGGTCAGCTGGGTGTCTGAGGCGACGCCCTTGATGATGATCTGGCCGATCAGGGGCTTGACCGAGGGCTGCCAGTAGTTCGTGTTCGGCACCGCGGTGACACCGACGCCAGGGACGAACGACTTGAACTTGTACGCCCCGGTGCACATGATGCTGCCGGACGGCGTGCCATATTTCTTGCCCTGCTTCTGGGCGAACGCCTTCTCGATCACGATGCCGCCCATCGAGGCGAGCTCGCCAGGCAGCCAGTAGTCGGGCTGCTTGAGCGTGATCGTGACCTGATCGCTGCCTGTCGCCGCGATCGACTTGACCCGGTTGAACACCAGCGTGTAGAACCCGCCGAGCTTCGGGTTCATCGCCCGGTCCAGGCTGTAGACCACGTCGGCCGGAGTCACCGGCTGCCCGTCCCAGAACTTGGCCGCCTTGTTGATGGTGAACACCAGCGAGGTCGGCGACGGGTTCGTCATGGTCGCCAGCCCCGGGCCGATCGACCCGTCAGGGGCTTGCTTCAGCAGCGACTCGCACATCAGCGAGAGCGCCGTGTTCTCCGGATAGTCGAAGGCGAAGATCGGGTCCAGCGAGTTGACGTCCCGGTACACCGCCCACGTCGCCGTCGCGACATGCTTGGTGCCCGGCGTCGTGCTCACCACCAGGCCCTTCGTCGGCGAGATGACGTTGCCCGATCCCCCGCTGCCGCCGGTGCCCGGCGCCGACCGGCCGCAGGCGGCCAGCGCCAGTGCTGCGGTCGTGGCGGCCACCGCGACGGACATCCCGACCCGCCTGCTTGTCGTGCTGGCCATATGTCCTCCTCAAATCCCCCCGGCACAGGCCGCGGAGCCCTTAGTTCCAGCCCCGGCCGAAGAGCCGAGTCAGGCTTCGGTGCTCGCCGCCCAATGCGGCATTCACCGTGCTACCCGGCCGCGCTGCCGGGCTCCGTTTGTCAGATGTGTGTCAGGTCCGCTGGTAGGCGACCTCGCCGCGGACCCAGGTCTGGACGACCGACGCCCGGCAGATCTCACCTTGGCCGCCGTGCGCCAGGTCTGCATCGACTATGGCGAAATCGGCGTCCAGGCCTCCCGCGATCGCGCCGGTCACCCGTTCGAGACCGTTGACCCTGGCGCTTCCCGAGGTGTAGGCGGCGAAGATTGCCTCAGGGCTGACGGCCTGCTCGGGCAGGAATGGCTCTGCCTCGTCCGGCATGGAACGGTTCACCGCCACATGCGCCCCGGCGAGCGGGTCGGGGCTTGACACGGACCAGTCGCTGCCCGCGCACATCGGGGCACCAGCGGCGAGCAGCGAGCCGAACGGGTACTGCCAGCCGCTCCGGCGCTCGCCGAGGAAGGGGATCGTGAGCTCGTCCATCTGCGGCTCGTGCATGGCCCACAAGGGCTGGATATTCGCCGTCGCCGACAATGCCGCGAACCGCGGAATATCGTCGGGGTGCACGACCTGCAGATGCGCGAGGTGGTGCCGGAGGCCGCTGTCGCCGTTGGTTTCGCGTGCGGCCTGAATGGCGTCGAGGGCATTCCGCACGGCCCGGTCACCGAGCGCATGGAAATGCACCTGGAAGCCCTCGCCGTCCAATGCGGTGACGAATCGCGGTAGCTCGTCAGGATCGATGAAGTCCAGGCCAGACGTCTCGGTGGCGCAGCCATGCCCGTCCAGGTAAGGCTCCAGCATGGCTGCGGTGTGGTTCTCCGCGACGCCGTCGAGCATCATCTTCACGCTCGTGGCACGGAACCGGCCGGCCTGGCCGGTGCGGCGGCGCTCGACCATCTCGGCGACCTGCTCGAAGCCGCGATCCCGCTCCCACCAGAGCGCACCGACGACATTGGCTTTGAGCGTGCCGATGCCGGCGGCCCGCAGGTAGGCATCGATCGGATCCGGCAGGCCAGGGTGGCTGCCGACAATCGCGTCCTGCCATCCGGTAATGCCAAGCGAGAGCAGGTACTCCTGGCCGGCCAGCAGGCCGGCGTACCAGTCATCAGCTGTTGCGGCCGGGATCAGCCGGGACACGAGGTGCTGGGCGCCTTCTTGCAGGGTGCCGACCGGCTGGCCGGATGAATCGCGCTCGATCCGCCCGTCCGGCGGGTCAGGGGTGCTGGCGTCAATGCCGGCGATCTCCAGCGCCCGGCTGTTGACCCAGGCACCGTGGCCATCCCGGTTCGGCAAGAATGCAGGCCGGCCGTCAGTAACCAGGTCCAGCTGCTCCTTGGTCGGGATCCCGCCAGGGAAGGCCTCCATCGACCAGCCGCCGCCGGTGATCCACTCGGCGTCGCGGTGCAAGGCCGCAAAGGCGGCGATGACATCGGCGTACTCGGCGGCGGTCTTGTATTCGGCGAGGTTGCAGCGGCACATCCGATCGCCGGCGAAAACAGGATGGACATGCGCGTCGATAAACCCCGGCAGCAGAGTGCCGCCGCCCAGGTCGACCGGCTCGGCGCCGCCGAGTGCCGCCGCATCGCCCGGTCCGGCCGCGGTTATCTTGCCGTTCCGCACGCGCACGACGGTGCCTGCAGGCATGAACCGGGCACCATCGAAGACCGTTCCGTTAAAGAACACGAGCTCGGGATCCGGCCGCACCCGGACCTCCTGTTTCAGGGGGTTTATAGCGGGTGATTAGATCACTTGCCAGGCTCCTAGTCAACGCCTCTGACAAAGCCTTGTAGGAGGTGCCCGCATTCGAGTAGCTTCCTCGTTAGGGACGTTAATCAAGCTGTTATCAACAGCAAATAATGACCACAGGGCAGGCGATGACGAGCACTACCGCCGGGCGCCGGAACGGGCGCCTGCGCCGCGGCAGCCTGACGCCGGAGGCCATCGTCGCCGAGAGCCTGCGCCTGCTCGACACCGAGGGAGCCGACGGTTTCAGCCTGCCCAAGCTCGGCCGGGCGCTAGGAGCCGACCCGACCGCGGTCTACCGGCACTTTTCGAGCAAGGACGACCTCGTCCTGGCGATCGCTGACCGGCTGATCGAAGAGGCCACGACCGGGCTCGTCCCCCAGGAATGCTGGGTCGACACCGTCAACGATGCGACTAGGCGGCTGCGGACGACCTATCGTGCGCATCCTGCCGCTGCCGCGCTGTCCGCGTCCAGGACAACGCAGCGGCCCGCCGAGATGCGCGTCGTCAACGTGCTGATCGGTGCGGTACTGCAGGCCGGATTCACCGGCGCCGCCGCAGCCAGGATGTACCGCGCAATCGGCGATTTCACGCTGGCCTGGGCGGGCAGCGAAGCCGCGTTCCTCGCACTCGATCCCAGCCAGCAGGCAGCGGATATCTCCGCGTGGACGCGGGCCTACCTGGCGGTCGACCGGGCTGAGTACCCGCACATCTGGCAGATCAGGGACGACCTCGGCGGGGTGACCGAGGACGACATCTTTGAGACCATCCTCGGCCTGGTCGTCCAGGGCTTCATGGTCACCGCGCCGCGTCCGTGCGGCTGCGGCAAGCACGCTCCCGGCGGACAGGTGGCTGCGGGAGACACCTCGTGACCGCGAGACTGACCAGGGGAACAGGCGGGCCGGGGCGCCTGCGCGACTTGCTCAGATCCGGCGACACCATCGTGGCGCCCGGCGCCTATGATCCGCTGGCAGCGCGTCTGGTTGAGGAGGCAGGATTCCCCGCGGTCTACATGACCGGCTTCGGCACCTCAGCCGCGCTGCTCGGCCGCCCGGACGTCGGCCTGCTGACGATGTCCGAGATGGCGGACAACGCGGGCAGGATCGCTGGCTGCGTCGACATCCCGGTCATCGCTGACGCCGACACCGGCTACGGCAACCCGCTCAACGTGATCAGGACTGTCGGCGCTTACGAGGCAGCCGGGGTCGCTGGCATCCACATCGAGGACCAGGTCGCGCCCAAGAAGTGCGGGCACATGGAGGGCAAGCAGGTTATCGCGCCCGACGAGATGGCGCAGAAGGTGCGGGCGGCCGTCGAGGCCAGGTCCGACCCCGATTTCGTGATCATCGCAAGGACCGATGCCCGCGCCGTCGAAGGTTTCGACCGGGCGATCGAGCGGGCCAGGCTGTACCGGGAGGCCGGTGCGGACGTCCTGTTCATCGAGGCCGTCATGAGCGACGCCGAGGCGGCGGCAGCGATCGATGCCTTTCCCGACGTTCCGCTGCTTTTCAACTGGGCCGAGGGCGGCAAGACGCCACCGGTCAGCCTCGGGCGGCTACGCGAGCTCGGCTACCGGATCGTGATCTTCCCGATCGGCACACTGCTTGCCGCGACCGCTGCGATGCGCGGCATACTTCAGGAGATCGCCACCGCGGGCACCCCTGCTGCCGTTCTGAGTGAGCTGCCCAGCTTCGGCGAGTTCACCGAATTCATCGGCCTGCCTCAGGTCCGCGAGGTCGAGCAGCGTTACGCCTCGAGCGACCGCGCGCCTGGGGACCGAACAGGAGGGTAAAACAATGGCGGCCACATTTGACCGGGCCAGCGTTTCCACCGAGCTGGCGAAAACGATGATCGACGCGGCCGAACGCAAAGCCGCCGACATGGGCCATCCTTTCGTGATTGCCATTGTGGACGACAGCGGCGTGCTGAAGGCGTTCAGCCGGATGGACGGCGCCGCGCTGCTTTCGGTTCAGATCGCACAGGACAAGGCGTACACCGCGGCGGGCTTCGGCTTGTCAACCGACGCCTGGCATGACTTCGTCAAGGATGACGCGCCGCTAGCCATGGGCGCCGCACCAGGCATTGACCGCCTGATCGTGTTCGGCGGCGGATTCCCGATCATGATCGACGGCAAGGTCGCTGGTGCCATCGGCGTGAGCGGCGGCCACTACTCCCAGGACATGGACGTCGCCAAAGCCGGCCTGGCCGTCGTCCCGTCTTGACCGGCGTCGCGGTCGTCACCGGGGCAAGCTCCGGTCTCGGCCGCTGCATTTCCAGGACGCTGCTGGCGGCCGGCTGGCGAGTGGCAGCAGCCGGCCGCCGCGAACGGGAGCTCTCCGACACGATCGCCGCTGCCGATCCAGGCGGAAACGCGATGGCAGTTCCGACCGACGTCAGCGTTCCCGAGTCGGTAGCCGCGCTCTTCGATGCGGTTGAGCAGCGCTGGGGCCGGCTTGACTTGCTCGTCAACAACGCCGGAGTCTTCGGCCCGGGCGGTGCGGTAGACGAGATCCGATACTCCGATTGGCAGCGGATCGTCGCGGTCAACCTGACCGGCGCCTTTCTGTGCGCCAGCCACGCTGTCCGGCTCATGAAAGCTCAGCGTCCGATGGGCGGCCGGATCATCAACAACGGGTCGATCTCGGCGCACAGCCCGCGGCCGCGCTCGGCCGGCTACACCGCGACCAAGCATGCGATCACGGGCCTGACGAAGTCGCTGGCCCTGGACGGCCGCGAGTTCGACATCGCATGCGGCCAGATCGACATCGGCAACGCCGCGACCGAGATGACCAGGAGCCTCGAGCGGGGCGCGCTTCAGGCCGGCGGCACGGTCGCGCCCGAGCCCACCTTCGATCCGCAGCACGTGGCCGACGCGGTCCTGTTCATGGCAGAACTACCGCTCGGCGCGAACGTCCAGTTCCTGACCATCGCGGCCACGAAGATGCCGTTCATCGGCCGCGGCTAGTCGACTAGCGGGCGAGGGCGCCCATCGGGTCCCAGGCCGGTAGCACGATCGGCTCGGTAGCGAGCGCTTCCCTGAGCGACTCGGGCAAGGCGTCCTTGCGGGCGGCGATCTCGAAGACGTACTCGTCGAACCACGAGTCGTTCATCGTGTAGAAGCCGTCCTTGCCGCGGCTGGTGCCCCAGCTGTTCTCGACCCGCCACTTGCGGGTCGCGCCGTCCAGGATGTCGACGCCGGTGAACAGCATCGCGTGCGTCATCAGCGTCTCGTGATAGAGCAGCCGGTCGGATTTGCCGAGCGAGAACTCCGTGCCGTAGACGGACGGCAGGTCGTACAGCTCGGCGTCCCACAGGCCGTACTCGTTGCTCATCATCTTGCCGACATCGCAGCCGAACCACACCGGCTCGCCGCTCTGCAGCGCCCGGGAAGCGACCTCCTTCATCAGCCGCATGTCGACGTTGAGATAGGTGACCGGCGGCGCTCCGAGCACGTTGCCGAGGTACTGGACGGTGAAGGTGCGGCCAGTCGGGCTCGACGGGCGCGGGTCATGCACGATGCATACGTAGTCATCGATCGGCAGGTCGACGTACTTAGCCGCGAACTCCTGCGGCGTGAGCACTCCGTCGCGGTGGAAGTTACGGTCCTTGTCGCTCCACTGCCAGTCGAACTGCTCGGGCGGGGTGCCGAGGTGGATGCACAGGATCCGGTAGATGACCTTGAGTACCTCAGACTTCTCCTGCCGGGCGGCGTCGATGCCGTCGCTCTCGAACGCGGCGCGAACCGCCTTGGCTCCCTGCCTGAGCTGACTGCGCAGCACGGAGTTCATCCGGCCCGTGTCGCTTGAGCTCTGCGTTTCCGGCATGTAAGCCTTCGGGACCAGCCCGTGCTTGTTGACGATGGCCACGAACATGTTCCACTGGCCGCCGTCCTCTGCCGCCGCCTCGAGCAGGTGGGCCACGGTCCGGTCGTCGATGTCCCGGTCAGCGGTTTCGATCACGGCCTCGAGGAAGTAGTTGGCGCGCTCGATCTTGTCCCAGAACATCGCGTAGTTCTGCGAGAACTCGAACTCCTTGAGACCCATCTTCTTCATTGCGCCGACTCGCAGCAGGTTCAGGCCAGCGAAGAGCCAGCACCGGCCGCTGCGCTGCTGATCGGTCACTTTCCAGTCATCGAGCAGGACCGACAGCGAATGGTCGGAGTTATTGATCACATCCCTGTTGATCGCGACGTCGTCGACGGTCACGCGGGTCACCGCGTTCTGCGCCAGCTTGTACGCCGGGTTCGCGGCGAAGTCCTTGCGAAGTAGTTCCAGGTCGCCATTGCCCAGGATCTCTTCCATGCCCCGGATTCCTCTCGCTCGCGCTCGCCCTCTTTGCGCCTTTTAATCTATCAGCGGCATGGCCCGCCGCTAAGAGCCAGCAAGCGGCAGGACCGCCGGCCGGACGAGCCCCGTGACGCCTATCCGCTGAGCCTGGCCGCCTGCTTGACGAGGTTGACGCGCTCCGGCCGGCTTGTTGCCCGCCTCGCGGCCTCCCGGTAGCACTCCGCCGCCGCTGCCGTCTCGCCGGCCTGCTCCAGCATGTGCGCCCGCGCGGCCAGCAGCCGGTGGCTGCCGGCGATCCGGGGATCGGCCTCGAGCGCTTCGAGCTCAGCGAGACCGGCTACCGGCCCCCGCACCTCAGCCAGGGCGACGGCACGGTTCAGCGATGCCACCGGATTGGGCGCCACCTTCACGAGCAGGTCGTACAAGGCCAGTATCTGCGGCCAGTCGGTCGCGGTCATCGACTCGGCCTCATCATGAACCGCCGCGATCGCAGCCTGCAGCTGGTAAGGCCCGACTTCGCCGCGCGGGAGCACGCCGCTGATCAGCGCGACTCCCTCGGCGATCTTGGGTTCGTCCCAAAGTGATCGGTCCTGATCGGCCAGCTGCACGAGTTCGCCATGGGCGCTGGTCCGCGCCGCCCGTCGCGCGTCGGTCAGCAACATCAGCGCCAGCAGGCCGGTGACCTCAGCGTCGTCCGGCAGCAGGCCGCTCAGCCACCTGGTCAGCCTGATCGCCTCGTCAGACAGGTGGGGCGTGGTCAGCTTTTCGCCAGCCGTAGCGGTGTAGCCCTCGTTGAAGATCAGATAGAGCACGTGCAACACGGCGCTGAGCCGCTCGGAACGGTCGGGCCCGGCGGGAACGGCGAAAGGCACGCCGCTCCCCCTGATCGTCTGCTTGGCCCGGCTGATCCGCTGGGCCATCGTCGCCTCGGGCACGAGGAACGCGGCAGAGATCTGTGCCGTGGTCAGGCCGCCGACCGCCCGCAATGTGAGCGCGATCTGGCTGGGCGCCGACAGTGATGGGTGGCAGCAGCCGAACAGCAACGCCAGCGAGTCGTCCCGGTCACCAGGCCGGCCGGCATCCGCGGCGGCCCCTACCAGCTCCGACTGCGGCGTCGCCAAGTACGCGACGTCCTCGCGCTGGCGCCTCGCGTGCTCGCTGCGCATCTCGTCGATCAGCCGCCGGGCGGCCACCGTGATCAGCCAGCCGCGCGGATTGGCGGGTTGCCCTTCGGCAGGCCATTGGGTGGCCGCGGCCAGCAGGGCCTCCTGAGTCGCGTCCTCGCACAGGTCGAACTGGCCGTACCGCCGAACGAGCGAGCCGAGGACCTGCGGCGCAAGCTCACGCAGCAGATCCCCGACATCCCGGGCATCATGGCCGGGAGCATCATGCGGCACTAGTCTTCCGCGGCCTCGTGCAAGATCGGCCACAGCTCGACCGGGTCTTCGTCAGCGAACGGTATCTCTGCCGCGAGCTGCCGGGCCCGCTCCTCGTTCTCGCAGTCGAGGAGGTAGAAGCTGGCGATGTACTCCTTGGTCTCCAGGTACGGGCCGTCGGTGACGGCAGGCGAGCCGTCCTTCGCCCGCCTGACGAGCTTGGCAGCGGCGGCATCGGCCAGCCCGTACGCGCCGAGCAGTTCGCCGGTCTGCGCGTACTTCTTGTTGAAGGCATCTTGCTTCGCGATCGCGGCCTGCCACTCCTCGGAAGAGGAGAACGAGTTCCACTTCTCCTCGTTCCCGTAGATCAGCATGAGGTACTTCATCTCAGATCTTCCTTCGCGTCAGCGCGCCCCAGCGAGGCGCTCTCACCGCCCGGTCGGAGCCGGCACCTGCTTCTCGACATCATTGCGAGAAACTTTTCTCAGCGCGTTCACCGGTGCTGAGCAGGAGCGGAAACGTCCTTTGAGCAATCATGCAAAGCCGGGAGCCGAGGAGGGCACGGAGCCCGACGCCCGGTTCACGATGGCCAACGAGCGTACCTTCCTGGCCTGGAGCCGCACGTCCCTGGCTCTGGTCGTCGGCGGCCTGGCGGTCGCGCAGCTGCTGCCTCCTTTCCCGAAGGTTCCGTGGGGAAGGGCTGCGATCGCCACGCCACTGATCCTGCTCGGCGCGGCGATGTCGGTGCTGAGCTACTTCGAATGGCGGGCGAACCAGCGCGCGCTGCGGTTCGGCGCACCGCTTGTCCGCTCGCAGCTGCCGAGGCTGCTGGCTTTCACCATCGCGGTGATCGCCCTGCTGGCCGGAGCTCTGGACGTGTACTCGAAGGTGGCATCGCGGTGAACGAGGCCAATGGCAAAGGTGAGCCGGACGCTCAGCCGCCAGCCGATTATGAGCAAAAGCGGCCGGTGCTGGCCGGCGAACGCACCGACCTGGCATGGACGAGGAGCGCCATCGCCTTCATCGCTCTCGGGGCCGCGATACTGAAGATCCGGCCAGTCGTCGGTTTTCCTGTGATAGGTCTCGGCGCCGCGATCTGGCTGCTCCCCCACGTCTCGCCTCGGCATGGCCGCAGGCTCGCGTCGCGCCGAACGCTGCTGGTCACCATCGCCGTGACCACCCTGGCCGCTTTGTCGCTAGCACTCACGCTCGCAGGCCCGCCGTCGCGCGGCCTGCGCCCTTAGTCAGCTGCGCTAGGCAACCCAGATGGCCTGCAGGGCGGCGTAGATGTTGCCGCCGACGACCGCGCGGATCGCATCGTCGTCGTAGCCGTGACTGACCAGCCAGCCGATGATGTTGCCGAAGTTCTCTGTCGGATTCTCCAGGCCATCCACGTACGCAACGGGGTCGAACGCAGGGCCGCGGAAGGCGCCAAGGCTGAGCAAGCGGGCGAAGATCTTGTGCAGCATCACGTGATCGCCGTACAAGGTGTCGGGGCCGAAAGCGAGGTGCTCGATGCCGACAAGGTCGGCGCAGTAGCTGAAGTGGTCCATGACCGATTCGATGCTGTGGCTCGGGTGACTGGCCGACAGCGTCGTGTGCGGCGCCGCTGACATCCCGATGACGCCGCCGGTCTCGGCCACCGCACGCAGCACGTCGTCGGGCTTCATTCGCGGTATGTCCCAGACCGCCCGCGCGCCGGCATGGGTGATGAACACAGGCTTGGTGCTCCGCCGGCAGACGTCGAGCGCGGTCTGGTCGGAGGAGTGCGACAGGTCGATTGCCAGGCCGAGCTGGTTCATCCTGGTAACAGCGCGGTGGCCGAACGCGGTCAGCCCGCCGTCGACTGGCTCAGCCAGCCCGCTGCCCAGCGTGTTCGCATCGGAGTACGCGATGCCGATCTGCCGCAACCCCAGGCCGTAGAGCACATCGAGACGGTCCAGTTCGTTCTCGATCGGCGTGGCAGCCTCGAGCCCGAATACCAGGCCGACCCGGCCGGCTCGCTGTGCCTCGTCAATGTCAGCCACCGTGCGGATGGTCATCACGTGGTGCTGGTGCGCCAGGTCGGCCTGGCGCATTCCGAGATCGGTGACGATGTCGTCCCACCGCCAGGGCGCGTTACCTGTCACGCAGGCCGTGCCGTCCATCATGTTGTCGAAGACAACCGTCATGCCGGACGCGGCGAGGCCCGCGTACGCGGCATGCTGGCGGCCGGTCCTGTTGTACTCGGGGGTCTCCTCCATCCGCAGCGGGAACCTGACCGGATGGTCGTGCAGGCTGATGACCAGGCTCTCGTCCAGCAAACTGCTGGCACGCTGCTGCTGATCCGCGGTCAATCCGGCCTGGTAGGCCGGCACCCGGCCGAATTCAGGCGCAAGTTCGAAGCTCCGGAAATCATCGCCCGCCCGCAGGTAGGAGTAGGCAGCGTAGCCATCGCCAGGTGTCCGATTCTCACTGACCGTGTCGCTCACGGCCCTATTGTCGCAAACCTCCGCCATCGGGCGTTGAACCCAAGGCCCTGCCATGCGTGCGCGCTAGTGTTCGTGATGTCGGCCCGGTGGATCCGGGCCAGGCGGAAAGGCATGGGTGGGGCGATGGAAATCTGGCCAGTGATTCATTCCGAGCGCAAGGCTCTCGCGTCCGAACTCGGGTCACTCCAGGACGACCAGTGGTCGACGACGTCGCTGTGCACCGACTGGACGGTGCGCGACGTGCTGGCCCACATGACGGCGACCGCGAAGATGAGCGCACCTGCCTTCTTCGTCAGGCTCGCCGGATCGGGATTCAACTTCGAAAATGTCCAGAACAAGGGGATCGCAGCCGAGAAGGGCGCGTCGCCCGCGGACACTCTCGGCCGATTCGAGGCGATCGTGACCTCAACTGGGCGCCCGCCGGGCCCGCTCGACACCATTCTTGGCGAGACGATCGTGCACAGCGAGGACATCAGGCGTCCGCTAGGGCTCAGGCACGCTTACCCGACCGACGCCCTCGTTCAGACCGCCAACTTCTTCAAAGGCTCTAACTTGATCATCGGAACCAAACGGCGAATCACAGGGCTGAAGTTTCGCGCGACCGACACGGAATGGTCCACCGGCGACGGCCCCGAGGTGAGCGGGCCGATGCTGGCGCTGCTGATGGCCATGACCGGCAGGAAGCCCGCGGCAGGCGAACTGACCGGGGACGGCGTGGAGACGCTGACCTCGCGTCCGTAGCCACTCCAGACCACGGCGTGCGCGAGGTGAGCCGCGCTGATCCGCAGCGGCCGATGTGGACATGTCCGCACTGCGGCCGCACTTTCGCCAACCGCAATCAGACGCATACGTGCGCTAGCCTCGGCGAGCTTGAACGACACTTCGCCGGCTCAGGGCCGTACGTACGCACGACCTTCGAGCAAGTGCTCGCCGTGGTCACGGCCTTCGGGAATGTTGAGGTCCTTCCGGAGAAGACGAGGATCGCGCTGCACGCCCGCATGAGCTTCGCGGCATTCATGCCGCGGCGCGAATGGCTCGCCGGGCACCTGGTCCTCGCCAGGGAAATCCGCAGCCCGCGATTTACCAGGATCGACGTCTACTCGCCGCGGAACGTGGTGCACCAGTTCAAGCTGCGCGCACCCGAAGAGGTCGACGAGGAGTTCACGGCATGGCTGGCTGAGGCCTACCAGGTCGGGATCCAGCGGCACCTGCGAAGTTGAGGCGACCACTTACGGCGGCAGCACGGCGTCGACGAACAGATCAGACACCGCAGCGGCCAGCCGATGCGGATCCTGCTCAGTGATCCGCTCCGACAGCCGCCCGCTGAGCCAGAGCGCGGCAAGGCCGTGCACCAGTGACCACGCACTTACCGCGACAACCTCGGCAGAACGCCCGTGCAGGCGACCCGCCGCCTGGCAGCGCTCAATGGTCGCCGTGAGCAATGCGTATGCCGCCTCGCTCGCCCGCCGGAATGCGGGATCGTCGGCGTTCAGGACATCCATCCGGAACATGACTTCAAAGTGCGATGGATGCCCGATCGCGAAACGCACGTAGCCGCGGCCAAGCGCCGCCAGCTCGCTTGCCTCATCGGCCGGGCGTGACAGCTCGGCTTCGGTCATGACCGAGCGCGCGAGCAGCTCATACCCGGCGGTCGCAAACGCAGTGAGCATGCCTGCCTTGCTGCCGAAGTGGTGCGCCGGTGCGCTGTGCGACACGCCAGCCCGGCGGGCGACGTCGCGCAGCGATACGCCGCTCACGCCGCACTCAGCGACCGCGCTCTCCACGGCCTTCAGCAGCGCGGCCGGCAGATCGCCGTGATGGTAGCCCACACCTCATAGTGGCACCTCGCCGTAGTGACGCCGCATTGTCATCTTGACACCAGCAGTGAATCTTGACAGCGTCAAGATAAGGCGGCGCCAGTGCGGGAGAGACACATGGAATCATCGCCAGTTCAGGCCTCGTACGGACCGTTCGCGCAGGCGCTGCGCAAGGGCGGCTTCATTGAGCCGGCCGAGGGCTGGAACGCACGCCAGGTGGGTGCGCACATCTCGATGAGCAACGAGTTGTTCAGCGAACTGG
>DATELR010000176.1:0-7124 GCA_035276345.1 Streptosporangiaceae bacterium
TCGGTTCCGCGGACAGCACTGGCTGCACGTGGCGGCCGGTCACGTCGGCCTTGATCTGCAGCCACAGGGAGCTGCGGGCACCCCCGCCGACCACCCTGATCTCCTCTCCTGACAGATCGAGCGCGTCCATCCTGCCGAGCACGTCGCGCAGAGCGAAAGAACAGCCCTCGATCACGGCCCTGGCCAGCTCGGCGCGGCCGTGGTTCATCGACAGCCCGGCAAAGACGCCGCGCATCCGATCATTCCAGCGCGGGACCGTCGCGCCGGAAAGCGCGGGGAGGAACAGCACGCCATCGCTGCCCGGCACTGCCCGGGCAGCGTGCTCGAACAGCCCGGCCTGATCGGTACCGAGGATGTTCTGACCGCACCACAGCGTGCAGCCTCCCGACACGAAGCCGGGGTTCTCGACCAGCAGCAGCCCGCTGATCGCGTGCGCATGGGTCTCGACGACGTGCTCGGCATCGAACACCGGCCCGGGAGCCGTCACCGCGACCGGCTCGGCCGTTCCGGTCACGTCAGCGACCAGGCCAGGCTCGATCGCGCCTGCGCCCACACATGCACCGTGCTCGTCACCGGTGCCGACGACAACGGCGCACTGGCGGGTGAGGCCCAGAGCTTCGGCCGCCTCCGCGGTCAGCGGGCCCGCGACCTGATCCGCCGGCCTGATCGGGGCGAGTACCTGCGGATCGATCCCGCTGGCGTCGAGCATGGCAGGGTCCCAGGTGCCGGAGCTGACGTCGTAGATCAATGTGGATGAGGCGTTGGCCGCGTCCTGGGCGATCGTGCCAGTGAGCCAGCCCAGCAGGTAACCGCCGGCCGGCGGGAACCAGGCCGCGGCCTGATAGGTATCCGGCTCGTGCTCGCGCAGCCACATGATCTTGGGCGCGATGTGCGAGGAGTCGGCGTTGAGCCCGGTCGTGGCGAAGATCGCGTCGATTCCCACCTTGGCCGCAAGGGCCGCGGCCTGATCAGCCGCCCGCCGGTCCAGCCAGATGATGGCGGGTCGGAGAGGCCGGCCAGAAGGGTCGACCGGCACGACGCCATCCACCTGTGATGCCAGGCCCAGGTGCGTGACCTCGCCAGGCGTGATCCCGGCGGCTGCGACGACCTGCCGGATCGCGGCTGCCAGGCCGTCGCGCCATTGAGCGGGATCCTGCTCGGCCCAGCCGCTGGCCGGATGGCTCATCGTGCAGCCTTGCCCGGCCGACGCGACCTCCCTGCCGTCCGGGTCGACAAGGAGGGCCTTGACGCTCTGCGAGCCGATATCCGCGCCGATCACGTAGCCCATGTGCGATGCCCCCGATGAATGCTCGTCCTGGTGGCTCCGGCCGGCCTCGCGGTCAGCCGGAGCGCTGGACATGCCAGGAGCTACAGCCCTTCGTTGATGAGCCGCCCGGCGGACTCGTACTTCTCGCGGTTGTTGTTCTTGAGGTAGAACGCGTAGATAACACCGCCGCCAATGACCAGCAGGTCAATCGGTCCGAGCCAATTGGCGTAGCTATATCCGCTGCCCAGGAACTTGATGTTGTCGAACAGCAGGTACACCACGTAGGCCTGAGAAATGAAGGACAGGGCCGGCGCCAGCCTGGTCTTCCACCAGTGACCCTTCAGGTCAGGGTGCCGCTCGAAGTACAAGAAGATGCTGAGCGAGACAAGCGCCTGCACCGACAAGATAATGATCACGCCCATCACCGCCATCAGCCCGTAGAGCTGGATGTAGGCCTGGCTGGTGGGATCGTTGGTGCCGGTGAAGAGCGCGAACCCGAGCACGATCAGCGCGGCGATCACGGACTGCGTAATAGACGCGATGTGCGGGCTCTTGTAGCGGTGGTGGGTTCGGCCGAGCTGGCGGGGGAGCAGACCCTCGCGGCCGAGCGAGTACCCGTACCTGGCCGTGGTGTTGTGGAAGGCCATCCCGCAGGCGAACGAGCCAGTGATGATGAGGTAACTAAGGATGGAGCCGACCCAGTGGCCGGCAATGTTGTTGGCAGGGTTCAGGTAGTAGTGGGCCGGGTCATTCTGAGCCTGATGCGCGGCTGCGTTGACGCTCCCGTAACCGGCGAACGGAGCCCACGACGTCAGGATGTAGAAGATCCCAAGGCCGATCACCGAGATGTATAGCGACCGAGGCACGTTGCGCTTCGGGTCCTTGGACTCCTCGCCATAGTTCGGGGCCATCTCAAAGCCGACCCACGACCAGAAAGCGAAGAAGAGCCCGACGCCGATCGCGCCAGCGGCGACAGCCGCGCCTCCAGATCCGCTTGCGGGCAGGGACTTGAAGGCGTTGATGGGGTTGATCGCCGCGGCCGGGATGTGGCCGTGCGCGAACATGAAGCCGTCGAAGATCACCAGCATGACGACCTCGGACACCAGGCCAACAGCCAGGATGGCTGTGGACAGGCGCACATCGAAGAACGTCAGGATGGAGATCAGCACCACCATGAAGAGCGCGAGCCACGGCCAGCCCACATTGATGTTGAAGGCGGCCAGCTTGAGATTGAGGAAATAAGCGAACCCGCCGCACAACGACGCCTCGAAGACCGAGTAGGCGAGCACAGAGCCGTAACCGGCTCCGATGCCTACCTCGCGGCCCAGGCCGTAGCTGATATAGGAGTAGAAGCCGCCGGCTGTCGTCTTCTCGCGGGCCATCGCTACATAACCAAACGAGAAAATGGTGAGGACGACCGTAGCGAACAGGAAGGCCGCGGGCGCGCCGACGCCGTTGCCGTAGCCGACCACGATCGGCGTGTTGAACAGCATCGCTGAGATCGGCGCCGCGCCGGTCACCGTCAGGAACAGCACGCCCGGCAGGCCGACCGCGTGCTTCTTAAGCTTGTGGACGTCTTCGCGGCCAGAAATGTCAACGCTTTCGGTTTGGCCGGCCGTTCTGGCGAGACCGGGACCGGCGGAGTCGCCGCCCGTGAGCGGTGCCTGGGTATCTGACATGCAGCCAGCCTTCCTGTCAGGGATTGGCCCCGCGCCGATCGCTTTCGAGCGGGCGCGGGATACCGTCGCCGGGCCGCCGCTGGCCCGGGGATCGGCGGATGGAGATGGTGCGAGCGTGCAGGAAGGCGGTCCGGCGTCGGTGCAGAACGACAGCACCTGCGGGACCCGGTGCGATGGGCGATGCTTCTGGTCGGACCATGACGATCGCCATAACCCCCTCCTAGACACACCAAAACGGAGGCATGTCGCGGCTTGGCGATCGTGCGAAACGGCCCGGGGCCGTGCACCGAAGCGGCATCGTTGACGCTCACCTCGCGTCTACCGGACCCCGACCGTAACATGGGCAAATCGAGCATGACAATAGCTCTGCTGCCGTTGTCCGACGCTCTTGACTAATAGGTCCGACCGATACATGATTTGGTCTGGTATGGGTCGCGTGGCTTTTTAGGCCGACTCGTGCTGCCTGGCGGCGTGTGGCAAGGGCGGGGCGATGCACGACTACGACGTGTTCAGCATGGAGTCCAAGGCCGAGGTCCTGGAAAAATCCCGGGAATTCTGGAACCCGGGGAAGACTGACTTCTGGAGCGAGAGCGGCGTCGACCTGGTCATAGACCGCCGCGAGGGCTACTTCATCTGGGACATGTCCGGGCTGCGCCTGATCGACGTCCACCTGAACGGCGGGACCTTCAATCTCGGCCATCGCAACGCCGAGCTCGTCGAGGCGATCACGACGGGCATGCGCTCGTTCGACATCGGCAATCACCACTTTCCGTCCAGCGCCAGGGCTGCGCTGGCCGAAGCGCTGATCAGGACCGCGCCGCCGAATCTGACCAAGGTCGTGTACGGCAGCGGCGGCGGCGAGGCCATCGACATCGCGCTGAAGACAGCGAGGCACGCTACGCAGCGCCGCAAGATCGTCTCGATTATCAAGGCCTACCACGGCCATACCGGACTGGCGGTCGCGACCGGCGACGATCGATTCGCCAGGATCTTCCTGGCCGATCGGCCTGAGGAGTTCAGCCAGGTTCCCTTCAACGATCTCGGAGCCATGGAAGCGGCGCTGGCCGGCGGCGACGTCGCGGCCGTGATCATGGAGACGATCCCGGCGACCTACGGTTTCCCGCTGCCGGCCCCCGGCTACCTGGAGGCCGTCAAGTCGCTCTGCGAGCGGCACGGCACGCTGTACATCGCCGATGAGGTGCAGACCGGGCTGATGCGGACCGGCGAGATGTGGGCCGTGACCAAACATGGCATCGAGCCCGACATCCTCGTCACCGGCAAGGGCCTGTCGGGCGGGATGTACCCGATCGCGGCCGTGCTGGTCAGCGAGCAGAACGCGGGCTGGCTGACCGAGGACGGCTTCGCGCACATCTCGAGCTTCGGCGGCGCCGAACTCGGGTGCGTCGCCGCGCTGAAGACGCTCGAGATCTGCGGCCGGCCGGAGACGCGGTCGATGGTGCACTACATCGCTGACCTCATCGGTGCCGGGCTGCGCGACATCCAGGCCAGCTATCCGGACTGGTTTACCGGAATCCGGCAGAACGGCGTTGTCATGGGCCTGGAGTTCGATCATCCAGAGGGTGCGAAGTACGTCATGCGCCACCTGTACCGGACCGGAGTGTGGGCCATTTTCTCGACCCTCGATCCTCGCGTGCTGCAGTACAAGCCAGGCCTGCTGATGACCCCTGAACTGTGCGAGGAACTGCTCGATCGGACCGAAGCCGGCATCGGCCGTGCCTACGCCGAGGTCAGGGGCCGGGCCGGATCGTCCCCGCGGGCTAAGACGGCAGGGGCACGCCGATGAACGCTGAGGTGCGCACCGTCAAGGCAGACAGGACCGAAGGGGAGATCACGAGCGCGACGAACCAGGCGCGGCAGATGCTCGCGAGGGCGCACTGGGCCGCAGGCGCGTTCTCGACCTATGACCGCGATACGGTCCTGGCGATCACCGAGGCGGTGGCGCGTGCCGCGCACGCCGAGGCGGCCCGTTACGCGGACTGGGCGGTCAAGGAGACCGGCTTCGGCGTGGTCGAGCACAAGACGATCAAGAACCAGGCCTGCTCGCTTGGCCTGTTCGAGCGGTACGCGAGCGACGATCTCGTCAGCCCGCGGATTGACAGGGCAGCGAAGATCGTCTCGATCCCGCGGCCCGCCGGGGTCATCCTCGCGCTGACCCCGTCGACCAATCCGGTCTGCAGCGTGTACTTCAAGGTCATCCTGGCGCTGCTGACCCGCAACGCCGTCGTGGTCAGCCCGCATCCGATGGCCAGGGCGTGCTGCGCGGATGCGGCCAGGCTGCTCGCCGACGTAGCGGTTTCGGCCGGAGCGCCGGACGGTGTGGTGCAGGTGGTGGAGCAGCCGACCGTCGCGCTGGTCGAGACATTGATGGCCGACCCGGTCACTGACGTCATCGTGGCTACCGGCGGCACCGCGATGGTGCGGGCCGCGTACCGGTCAGGCAATCCGGCTCTTGGCGTCGGGCCCGGCAACGTTCCCGTGCTTGTCGACGCGACGGCCGAGGTGCCAGCGGCGGGGCGGATGATCGTCGACAGCAAAGCGTTCGACAACTCGGTCCTATGCACCAACGAGTCCGTCCTGGTCGTCGTCGAGAGCGTGCGCGAGCAATTGCTCCGTGAGATGCAGCGGCACGGCGGCGTCGTCCTCGACGAGGCGAGCCGCGACAGGCTGCGCGCTTATCTGTTCCCCGATGGGATGCTCAACGGCGAGGCCATCGGAAAGGACGCCACCTGGATCGCTGGCAAGGCCGGTATCAGGGTTCCGCCGCGCACCAGGCTGCTGATCGCTCCTGCCGATCTGGTGGTACCGGAGGAGCCGTTCTGCAGGGAGAAGCTGTCGCCGGTGCTCGGCATGGTCACGGTGGCCACCGCCGAGCGCGGCATCGAGGCGGCACGCGGCGTCGTCAGGCTCGGCGGCGCCGGGCACTCGGCCGCGATTCACAGCCAGGACACGGACGTCATCACCAGGTACGGCGTGCGGGTGCCGGTGCTGCGGGTAGCGGTCAACGCGGGTAACAGCACCGGCAGCGCCGGACTGGACACGAACCTGGCGCCGTCGATGACACTCGGCACCGGCTTCGCCGGGCGCAGCTCGATCGGCGAGAACCTGGAACCAAGGCACCTGGTCAACTGGACGAGGGTGGCCTTTAACTCCGATCCTGGCGTACCGTTCGGCGACTTCACCGGCATTGCGCCGTGGCGGCGGCCGTCGGGAAAGGTGCCGGCCTACCCACGCGCGTCTAACTTGCCGCCGGACAACGCGCACGAGCGGCCTGAGCCCGCCACCAGCCGGCCGGCGACGAGCCCCGCCCCCGGCTCGGGTGTTCAGCCGGGCGTACCCGACTCGGTTCGCGAACAGCTCAGGGCACTGATCATCGAAGAGCTCTCGCAGCTGATGGGCCGGTAACCGATGGCAGAGCTGCGGTCCTTTATCTTTCTTGATCAGCTTCAGCCGCAGACCATGTGCTACCTGGGCACCTGGGTGCGCGGCAGGCTGCCACGGCTGAACGTCGCCGCGCAGGTGATCGAGATCGCGCCGGGCCTGGACATCGAGCCGCTCACGGACGTTGCGCTGAAGGAGGCCGACGTTCAGGCGGGCATCCTTGTCGTAGAGCGGCAATTCGGCTACCTCCTCCTGCACGGCGGAACGGCTGCCGTCAAGGCTGCGAGCAGCGCGGTCCTCGGGGCGCTCGGCGTTGATGCCACGTCCGCGACGCCGCCGCGGGTGCTGGCGTCGCGCACGATCACGAGCGTCGATGCCCAGCACGCATTCCTGGTGAACAGGAACAAGCTCGGCTCGATGGTGCTGCCCGGCGAGTCGCTGTTCGTGCTCGAATTGCAGCCTGCGTCGTACGCGATTCTGGCCACCAACGAGGCGGAAAAGGCGGCCCAGATCAAGCTTGTCGACTACCGGATGATCGGCGCGACCGGCCGTGTGTACCTGTCCGGCCGCGAGGACGACGTGCATCAGGCCGCCGAGGCCGTCACGTCGCTGCTCGGTGATCCGGCATGACCGCCGGTAGCAGAGGCGGCCCGTCGCTTCCTGCCGACGAACTCCGCCAGATTGTCCGGGAGGTGCTGGCCGATGTGATCGGAAAGCCAGCTGAGCCGACCGAGCCTGCGGCCGCGCCGTCTGCGCCGCCGAGCTCGGTTCCGCACGGC
>DATELR010000177.1:0-20568 GCA_035276345.1 Streptosporangiaceae bacterium
CCCGATCGGAATCGCGCGTACCGAGCTAGGTACGGCAACCTCCGCGTCCCGCGGCACTACCGCGGCGGTTCCGTGCAGCGCCGCCGCCGCGACCGTGAGCTCATGCTTGTGAACTGCCACGACCGTGGCGCCGCGCAGCAGGGCGCTGTCTATGACGGCCGCGTAGTCGAGCCCGTTGCCGACCGGCGGCAAGGCAAGCACTACATCGCGACCGGAGATCCCAGCACCCTGATCGGCTCGGTCAACGAGCTCGATCAGCTCCCTGTGACTGACCGGGACCGGCCGTAGTCTGCCGTCCTGACCGCGGGAGAACGGCAGCAGCGCGACGTCATCCGGCCGGCCCCTGGACGGCCGGATCATGTCGAGCCCGAGCAGATCGCTGAATCGGGTTGCGCCGGGAGAGTCCACGAAGGAAAACACCTGACGTACCCAGGATCGATCGACCGCGGCCAGCGCCGTGTCAGCAAGTGGTGGCGCGGTGATGACCATCCGGGCACCGCTCTCCGCCAGCTGGCCAGCGGTCTCAACCGCGCACAGGCTCACATCGACGGGTGACGGCACACCGCCGGCCGCCCGTACCGCGTGCGTGGCCAGTGCGAAGCCGACCACATCAGGTGCCAGCACGCCGACGACGTCCCTAGGCCGGAGCCCGCGCCAGGTGAGGCCAGCGGCCGCAGCCTGGACGGTCGTTGCCAGGCTGGCGTAGCTGTAGCACCCGCCTCGCGGCTGCCCGTCGGGACCTGGCCCGCCCACGAGAGCGGTGAGGCCGGCCCGATCGGTTGCCACGGACACAAGTCGCTTCGTGACCGACACCTCAGCGATGAGGTCGTCAAGCTTCGACATGTGGGTGCCCTTCCGCGGCTGCGAGCCTTCGGAAAGGACAGTAAGAGATCAGAGTCAGCCGTGGCATCGGCAGAATTGTGCATTCTGCTATGTATCCGCTGCCCTGAACGTATGTAGGCCGGTCACCTGATATGCATGGCCGGATGGCATGAGGCGCGCCGGCCTATGTACCTCTATTCAGGCCCTGGCCCGTGCTCTGCCATCCAGACGGCAAGCTGAGCGCGCGAGCTCAGTTCTAGCTTGCCGAAGATGTTCGCGATGTGCCTGGCCACCGTGGCCGGCGCGATGAAGAGCCGGTCTGCGATCTCCCGGTTGGACATCCCGCCGACCGCTAGCGTCGCGATCTCGAACTCCCGGCTGCTCAGCGGGCCAGCAGGCTCGGACTTCTCTGGCATCGTGCGCGGGGCGGGCGCGGTCAGCAGCTGCGCGGCACGATGCGGGCTCATCGCCTTTCCCTCAGCCAGCAGCGAAGACGTGATCTCAGGACCCAGGTTCTGATTGGCGGCGTCGACCAGCCGTGCCAGCCGGCGTGACGCTGACGCCGACGGCTGACCGCCGACCGCCTCACTTGCTGCCTGGGCGGCACCGGCCAGCCTGACCGCCTGAGCGGCGTCACCCAGCGCGCTCGCTAGTGCGGCCATGGCCTGAAGTCCGCGGGCGACGGCCAGGCGCTGCCCGGTGGCGAGGCTGAGCTGCATGCTCTCGGTCAGACTGTCTGTCGCCGCGGGCAGATCGCCTTGGGTCAGCGCGATCCGGCCGATGCCAGCGAGGCAGCGGGCCATCTCAGGCCGCGCGTCGATCTGCCGGTAAAGCGCGAGCGCTGCGCTGAAGTACTCGGCAGCGGCACCAAGATCACGCCGTGCGTTTGCGACCCTGCCGAGCCCGTACAGGACGTTGGCGACACCCCAGCCGTTGTTGTCCTGCAGCACATCCAGTGCCTGCTGAAAGGCCTTCTCGGCTTCGGTCAGGTCACCCTGAGCGGCGATCACTGCCGCGCGGACCGCTGTGGCGACGCCCAGTTCCCAGTCGTCACCCATCTCGGTGGCAGCAGCCACCGCAGCGTCGGCATGCGTCAGTGCCTGGTCGGCTTGCCCGGACATCAAGTCGGTGAGCGCGAGCAGGCGCAACCCGGCTGCGGGGTTGCCGTCCTTGATTGGCCGGCTGAGCTCAAGGCACTCGCGCGCGTAGCTGGCGGCGGCAGCATAGTCGAGTTGTTCGAAAGCCATCTCTGCGCGGACAGCAAGCGCCTTGGCCCTCACCCCGGCAGGCACGGCAGCGTCGATGGTGAGCAGCCGGTCAAGCCAGCCAGCACCTTCGGCGACCTCACCGCTTGCCAGCCAGTAACCGCTGAGCGCGTGGCTAAGCCGCAGGCCTTCTTCGGCATCGCCGCGCTGCACGCAGCACGCCAGGGCGAGGTTGAAGTTCGCCCGGTCTGTGCGTGCCCTGTGGAACAGCGCAACCCGCTCCGGCCAGCTCGGCTCGCCTCGGACGTAGGCGACTGAGGCGATCTCCTCGCCGATGCTGAGCATGCAGTCCCGGTGCGCCAAGCGGAGCCTGGCCATCTCATCGGCCTCTGCGGCCTGCTCGGCGGCGAGTTCCCTGACGGTGTCAAGCAGCCGGTACCGCGCATCGCCGTTGAGCTCGCCATCCAGGCTGACCAATGACTTGTCGATCAGGGCACGGAGCTGATCGAGCACGTGGAATGCAGGGAGCTGGCCGTCTGCGCAGACCCGCTCGGCCATATCCACGTTCCAGCCGTGGAATACCGACAGGCGCCGCAGGAGCAGCCGCTCAGGCACGTTGAGCAGCTCGTTGCTCCACTCGACGGTGGCACGGAGCGTCTGCTGCCGTGGCGGTGCCGTCCTGTGGCCCAGGGCAAGCAGCTCGAACTTATCGGCCAGCCGGTCGGCGATCTGCTCGGCCGATAGGGCGCGTACCCTGGCGGCCGCCAGCTCGATCGCCAGCGGCACGCCGTCGAGCGTGCGGCAGATCTCCGCGACCGCTGCGAGGTTGCTGTCATTTAGCTCGAAGCCGGGCCAGGCGGCTGTGGCCCGCTCGACGAAGAGCTGCACGGCCTCACTGCTCCGCACCCCGCCGGCGCCGTCGCTCTCACGCGGATGGGGCAATCCGAGCGGCGGTACCCGCCAGATGATCTCCCCGCGCACTCCGAGTGGCTCGCGGCTGGTCGCGATCACGCGCAGTCCAGGACACCTGGCCAGCAGCCGCTGCACCAGCTCAGCGCACGCTTCGACCAAATGCTCGCAGGTGTCCAGGATCAGCAGCATGGTGCGCGGCCGCAGCGCCTCGGTGAGCGTATCTGCCAGCTCGCGGTTCACCTCAGGCCGGATGCCGAGCGCGGCGGTGACCAGCGCCACGGCACTGGGCGGCCCGGAACTCGGCGTATCGGCGCCCTCATCTTCGAGATCCGCGTCGGCCAGGTCCGCGATCCAGGTGCCGTCAGGGAACCGCTCAGCGAGCGTGCCGGTTACCCTCAGCGCGAGCCTTGTCTTGCCGATCCCGCCGGGCCCGCACAAGGTCAGCGCACGGCTGCGTTCAAGAATTGCGACTAGCTCGGCGAGGTCACGCTGGCGGCCAACAAAAGCGTTGGGTTCCGCCGGCAGATTGCCGGGAGCCAGTGCGATGTCCGAGGTCATAGGCCGTGTGCGCTCGTCTGGGTCGGATGTATCGTCCTGCGAGGAGCTTCTAGAATTAATCGGATTTCATGATTTCAACTATTGTCACACTATCGGGCTCTCGGAGTCAGCTTTCACGGTAATCCAGATCGGCTGGCTATAACGAAGCCGACCGAAGTACATCACCTTCACCAGGGCCCACCATCGCTGGCCGGGCCGGGCCTCACGGGGGATGGCGACACCGAAGCTGAGCTCGGTCTCGCCGTCCGGGTCGGTCGCGAATCCGGTAGTCCATGACTTGAGAGCTGACCAGCTGCCGTGCGGAGAGATCAGCTGGGCTTCGCCGCGGATTTCGGACGCGGTTGTGTTGGACAACCTGGCTGTCACCGTTCCCGAGCCGCCTGGCGGCAGATCGATGTGACCGCTGACCATGGTCAGCGTGGCTTCGGCTGCCTCGGCAAGGCTGATCGTTTCCAGCGCGGGCAGCAGCTGATCAAGCGGGATCGTCGGCGCCGGCGGCTCAGGTTCACCGACGGCGAGGACGGCGACGTCCTCAACCAGCTGTCCCGCGTCGTCGATCAGGCGCGCCGCGATGAATTGCCTGGCATGCTCCGCACGTGCGGGGACGTGGACCACGACGTCCCATGCCGCATAGCCGCCGGCGGCCAGCCGGAACGGCAGCTTGCCTGGTTCGGCGTCCTGGCCTTCGCCCTCCTGATCACGGGCTGGCCCTGCCCACGTTGCCGACGCGAGCTCGAGCGCGGCCGGGACATCCAGCAGCACAGTGCCCACCGCCGGCTGCAGGCCACAGGCGACGGTCACCCTGATCCTGGCGTCCGAGCCCGGTTGCACGGCAAGCCTGCCAGGGGATATGTGCACGGCGACCGGCATGTTGCCGGCCGGCGCCGGTCCCTTGCCATGCAGCCAGTACCTGCTGAACACAGGCTGGGCCGACTCTGGCGACGCGCTGGCGAGCGAGCCCGCGGCGTTTCCGCTGGCGTTGATCTGAGCGGGCGTGATCGCGAGCGTGACAGTGCCGCGCGCAGGCACCACCGCCGTGACTGCTCCGTCAGCGCCGCCAGCTGGCTGAATCTCATTGTCTTCGAGCAAGCTCGTGACGGTTGCGGCCGACGCGCCGGTGAACAGGCGTACCGCGGCGGTGGTCCGGCCGTTGCGGCCCGTCACATCGCGCAGCCTGAGCGTGACGCCGTCTGCCGGATCAGGCTGGGCCAGCGGCGCGATCGGGTTGCCGCGCGGCTTGAGCGCCATCACGTCAACCCCGGCCGGAGTCACGCTGACCAGGCACTTTTCCGCCGGTAGCGGGCCGGCGTGCAGATCCGTCTCGTACGCCAGCAGGCGGTGGCTGTACTCCTGCCCGCTCACGGGGAAGCCTGCCGTTCGCCAGTCACCGGATCCGGATGCCAGCGCGTACTCGAAGGTGTGGCTCCAGTGCTGCCACGCGAAGCTGCTGCCGTCAGGGACCGTGCGCTTCTCGCCGTCCATCCAGGTTCCGCTCGGCCACGCGCTGCAGGCCCGCATGAGTGAGATGCAGGCGTCCCCGGCCGGGGTAACCAGGCTGCCGGGAAGTCCGCGGTTGAGCAGGGCGACTGTGTGGGTGGCCAGACCGGGCTCGTCGCTCCAGCTGTAATCCGACCACGGCGCCTCGACCAGGGCATCGGAAAGGTCGTCGGTGACCGCAGCGATCGCCGCCCTGAGGTCGGTTCCGGCCACGATCAGGACCGGCAGGTCAGACGAGCCGCGCAGGTCAGCGCCTGGCAGGAAGACGTCGCGCCTGCTTCGCGCCGCCGGGATCCAGATCCTGGCCGAGCCTGTCTCGGCCATCTGCGTCTCGAACCTGTCGGTTACCGCAGGACCCGCCGCCGCGAGCACCTGCGCGGTGAAGTCGTTCTTATCGGGGCCGCCGAGGGCGATCCTGATGTCTGGCAGGTTCGAGTCCAGCTCAGCTGCGCCATACCTCGGGCCCTCGGGAACCGAGCAGGTGGCCGTGACGCCTTGCGCGGCCAGCGCTACGAGCAGCGCCCTGACCTCTTCCCTGCAGTCGCTGCCCGCCCCGGTGTCCCGCGGCGCGAATCCGTCCGTCGCGGCGTCGGCCGGCGCGATCACCTCTGCCACGCCAATGGCGTGCATCCGCCGTTCACCAGCCTGACCGGTCAGGCATATCCGCGCGGTCGATCCCACTCCGAACCACTCGTGTGCGGGATTGTCGAGCGTGTAGGTGTGCTCTGCGACGTCGATCTCGGCGTCACCAAACGGCCGCCCGATGACCGACAAGCCGGTCTGGTAAATGGGCAGTCCGCCGGGGACGTTGGTCGCGAACCTGACCCGCAGCAGCCGGTCGTGTCCGATTGAGCCGTCGACATGAGTGCGGAACTCGATCACGTCGGAGTCGTCCCAGAGCAGCGTCTCCTGCGTGATCTGCAGCTCGTCACAGGCGTACTCGGTAACCAGCCGGGTGGCGACCGGACATCGTTCGGCGCGTACCTTGGCATGCCGGTCAGACGGGCCGCGCCAGCGCCCTTTCGGGCAGAGCAGCCACGGACCTTCGCCCCAGCGCGGATGAGTCGGGTACTCCTCCTGGATCACCAGCTCATTGCCGGCTCCGGCCAGCAATTCGATGCCCGTCCTGCGGTCCACGATGGACTCCAGCGATCCATCGTCGACGCCGCCGGCCCTGACGGTGAACGCGTCGTTCTGGATCATCACGCCCGACATTGGCTGCCACCCGCATGACTCAGGCGTCCGCGTGCCGGCAGCCGAATCGTGCCCGGGTTCGCTAATCCGCGCGACGAAGGTCTTGTATCCGAGCGGCGGCACATCGGCCGCGACAAAAGTCAGCGTCGCCGCGGCCAGCGAGCCGTCACCGTGCCGGGCAATCCCGTCAGCGAGGCACGCGACATCATCACCCGACTGGTCGGTCAGCGTGACCCCGGCGCACTCACCCTCAGCGAAGTGAAGCGAGATAGTTGCCAGGCCCGAGCGCGGCCAGGCGAGCGTGTTGAAGACCACGACCGCCCGTGGCTGATGTTCGCCAGGACCGGGCTCGGCTCCGGTTACCGAGGCCGTGTCAGCTTGACCGGCCAGGTACGCCGCCGCTTCGTCGCGTGCTGCCGCGCCGCGGTCGAATGCTTCCCGCCAGCCCGCCAGCAGGTCCAGGTAGACCTGGTCGCCCTCGGTGCCGGTGATCGCGTCATGGTGAGCCCCGAATGCCAGCAACCGCCAGGCCTTGTCCAGGCTCGCTACCGGGTAGGGCGCGCCAGCGAGCCAGGCGGCCGTGGCCAGCCGCTCGCCGTCCAGCAGCGCGATCTCACCATCACGCTGTGCCTGCTTGGTGTCGATGTAGGTGACATCCTTGCCCGGATAGACCGGGTTCATGTCCCTGGTCTGCGGCATGAGCCACGCGCCGGTCGATTCTCGTTCGGCGCGGACCGCCTCGAAGAACTCCCTGGGCACCGCGGTCACGAAGCGGGGCCAGACGTACCGGGTGTTCCAGTCGCGGTGAATCGCGGTCGCCCACCGCGAGGGAACGACATGGTCGCCGCCGACCGGCAGCAGCACGTTGCGGGTCGCCGCAACGGGGGCAAGGGAGCGGAACTGGCTGTAGGCATCCTTCTCGGCCGTGGCGAGGTCGGCCGCGTGCTGGGTGATCCAGCCCGCCGAATAGTGGTTCGGCATGTAGCTGGTGAGCAAGCCGTGGCCGTCAGGCGATATCCACTCGAAGTCGGCGGGGAACTGCATCCGCTTGTTCCCGCCGAATATCTTCTCGGGTCCCCACTGATGGAAGGGGCCGCGTGCCCACGACGACTCGGCCAGGCCCGCGGCGGCCATCAGGCCCGGGTACGACGGGTCGAAGCCAAAGGCGTCAAGCATCCAGGCTGCGGTGGGTGTCGCTCCGAGGACCCCGTTCTGGAAGGCCATCCCGTATACGGCGTTCCTGATGGTCGACTCGGCGCAGGTCAGGTTCGTGTTCGGCTCGTTGTAGTTGCCTCCGACGATCTCGATCCGGCCTTCGGCAATGAAGGCCAGCAGGTCCGCCCGGTCCTCAGGGTGAGCGTCAAAGTACGGCTTGAGGTAGTCGATTTCGGCCAGCACGAACTTGTAATGCGGATCTCGCCTTGCCTCCTGCAGATGCAGCCTCATCAGTTCGAAGGCCGTCCGCACCTCAGGCAAGGAGCCATCGGTGGCCGGCAGCAACGGCCACGTCTGCGTGTACTGGCCCTGCGTGTTCCACCAGACGGGGTCGTAGTGGAAATGGCTGACCATCCACATGGTCCAGCCCGGTTCGGCGACCGCGATCTGGCCGGAGACCTGCCAGTGCCCGGTCGCGCTCTGTGCGACGGCCGTGACCCGTCGTGCGCTGCCCGGCGCGGCTGGCGCGGCGATCTCGACGGGCACCTCGATAGTCCGCTGTTCGCCGTGATGGAGCTTGGTCACCATGACCGGCCCGGGCGTCACGACGCCCGCCCCGTGAACGCCGACGGTGACCTGGCCGGCCGGATCGCTGATCATCCCTGGGCCATCGTTCACGAGCGTGACCCGCACGATCTGAAGAGGCCTCGCCGCAGAACCGGCGAACAGGTCAGTCGAAACTACCTCGGTAATCCGCATGCCTCATCGTGACACGGCACGGCCTCTCCAGCTACGGCCGTCCCCCCTGCGCAACGTACTCAGCTGGCGGCTTCGGCCAGGTCAGACAGTGGGCGGCCGCTCAGTCGCTGCACTGTCCACGCGCTCATCGGCTCTGCGCCGATAGAGCGGTAGAAGCCGATAGCCGGCTCGTTCCAGTCCAGCACCCACCATTCAAGCCGGCCGTAACCTTCGCGCTCGCAGATTGCGGCGAGCTCGGCGAGCAGGGCCTTGCCGAGGCCACGACCGCGTGTCGCCGGGGTCACATACAGGTCCTCAAGGTAGATGCCGTGCTTGCCGAGCCAGGTTGAGAAGTTGAGGAACCACAGCGCGAAGCCGACGATCTCGCCGTCAAGCTCGGCAACGTGGGCGAATACGGCCGGGCTCGCGGCGAACAGGGCCGCCCGGAGGCCATCTTCGGTCGCCTCGACCTCGTCGAGCGATCGTTCGTAGTCAGCGAGCTCCCTGATGAACTCGAGGATTCTCGGCACATCGTCCGAGCTAGCGGGCCTGATCAGGGCACCGCCGGCTGGCGTGCCTGCGATGCTCACCGGCCCGCTGGCGGATCGGCGACGGGGAACCGGTACCTGAGCCTGAACTTGTCAGCGGGCACGAGCACCTCTGCGGCCTCTACTGCCCGGGTTCCGCTGTAATGCACCCGCTCGATCGCCAGCATGGCTGCGCCAGCAGGGACCGCGAGCGCCGTCGCCTCGCCGAGCAGGGCGGGCCTGACCGATACTTCCTCGGCCACTTCATCAACCTCGATACCGATCGACCGCATCCGCTCGACGACGCCGCGGCCAGCCAGCGGACCCTGCTCGGGCATCGCGACCGGTGTGCCGGCGGTCAGCTCGGCCGGCTCGCTGCTGGTCGCGAGCTGGACTGGCTCGCCATCAGCGCGCATCAGGTACCTGGTCATGATCACAGCGGTACCGGCAGCGACGCCGAGCCGGGCAGCAACCGCAGGTGGTGCCGTGACGTGCTCGGTCTGATGTTCCCAGGTCAGCGTCCTCGATACCGGCCGGAGATGCGCGCGATCCGCGTCCTGGGCGGCGAGACCGTTCAGGGCCCCGTTCTGGCTGGCAGCCAGGATCTCCTCGACGCCGAACGGAGAGCCGGGAAACTGGGGCCGGTCGTGCTCAAGGAACACCGCGGCAGGTGCTCTGCGAACGTAACAGCCAGAGCCGGGTCTGGCTTCGATCAGGCCCTCAGCAACCAGGACCTGGAGCGCGTGCTTCGCCGCTGTCTCGCCGACACCGTAGTTGGTGATGATCGCGTTCCGCGACGGCACGCGCGCGCCTGGCCCGAGCAGGCCCGAGTGAATTCGCGATCGCAGATCCTCAAGGACGCGCAGGTATACCGGCTCTGTTGTAGTGCCCATGACCAAGCCATTGTTGCCCAGATGGGCCGCACCCGTGAGCCAACGGCCATTTTGCGCAGGCCGCCAGCGTGCACGCGCTAGCTGCTGCCCTCCTCGAGCAGCAGGTGGTATCCGTTCGGAGTCCTGGCATGCAGGACCCGGTATTGCCAGTCGGCGCTCGGACGCATCAGTTCCTCGCGGTACGGCACCCCGGCGGCTTCGAACACCTTTTTCGCCTCATCCAGGTCACTCACGCCGAACTGCCAGGTCAGCACGCGATCGGGGCCCGCGGGCGAGAACCCCTCGTGCCACTCGATACCGAACTCGACCGGGCCGTGGCCAAGGGCGATGAAGTACGGGTACTCGGGTCCCTCGTACGTCACGCGGAACCCGAGGCGGAGGTAGAAATCCCGCTCAGCGCGAAGATCGCTGACAAAGAGAATCGGGATGATCCTCCTAAACAACGGTGCCATAGCGCGACATAGTATCGAGCTACCGTCCCTAGGGAGGCATAGTGCTTCCTCGTGTCGAGGTCCAACCGATCAGGATCGCTGCATGCCAGGTCAGCCTGCGTGTCGGCGAGATTGAGCAGAATCGCGCCACCGCGGCTGATGCGGTCACCAAGGCGGCCAGCCGGGGCGCGAAGATCGTGGTGCTGCCCGAACTGACGCCCTCCGGTTACATCTTCCGCGACGCGGCCGAGGCCCGCTCGCTCTCCGAGCCGCCGGACGGCCCGACCGCAGCTCAGTGGCAGGATCTGGCCGCCAGGCATGACATCGTCATCGTCGGCGGGTTCAGCGAGCTTGGCGCCGATGGCTTGCTCTACAACAGCGCGATGCTCGTGGACCCGTCAGGGGTCAGGGCGGTCTACCGCAAGGCGCACCTCTGGGACGCCGAGGCCGACTTCTTCACCCCCGGCAGCGAACCGCCGCCCGTCGTCAAGACCAGCTACGGCGCGGTCTCCATGGTGATCTGCTATGACGTGGAGTTCCCCGAGTGGATCAGGCTGCCGGCCCTCGCCGGGGCTGAGCTGCTGGCGGTACCGACGAACTGGCCGGCCGAGCCAGTGCCGCAGGGCGAGCGCTCGATCCTCACCGCCAACGTTCAGGTCCAGGCCTTCGCGAACAGGATGTTCATCGCGGCCGCTTGCCGGTGCGGGGCCGAGCGCGGCGTTGAGTGGACCGGCGGCAGCGTCATCGCCGGGCACGATGGCTATCCGCTGGCAGGCCCGGCTAGCACGACCGGATCACCCGGAGTTGCTCAGCCGGAACTGCTAGTCGCTGACTGTGACCTCAACCTGGCCAGAAGCAAGGCAACCGGCCCGCGCAACGATGCGCACGCCGACCGGCGCCCGTCGATCTATAGCTGACGAACCTGACGCTCAGCGTCAGCGCTTGCGTGCAATGCTCACCCCGTCGCCGATCGGCAACAGCACGATTTCTGTCCGGTCGTCGGCCATCGCGTGCTCGTTGAAGCGCCTGATGCCTTCGACGTTGGCGTCGGTGTTGGCCGAATCTACGACCCGGCCGTGCGAGAGCGTATTGTCAACGATGATCAAGCCGTTCTGCCTGATCATCGGCACGATCAGGTCCCAGTACTCGACGTAGCCCGTCTTGTCGGCGTCGATGAAGGCAATGTCAAAGGAGGTGCCAGCGGGCAGCGCCCGTAGCGTCTGCGCGGCCGGAGCCAGCCGCAGCTCGATCCGGTCGGCGAGCCCGGCGCGCTTCCAGTAGTCACGCGCGAGCGAGGTCCACTCGTCGCTGACGTCGCAGCACAACAGCGTCCCGTCCTCGGTCAGCCCACGGGCGATGCAGATGGCCGAGTAGCCGGTGAAGGTGCCGACCTCGACGGCCCTGCGCGCGCCTATCACCCTGGCCAGCATCGACATGAAGGCGCCCTGGTCGGCGCCGATCTGCATGCCGGACGCCTCGCCGAATCTGCTCGCCGTATCCGCGGCGAGGTCCTGAAGGATCTGATCCGGTTGCGCGCTGTGGGCGGCGACGTATTCCTGCAGCGCGTCACTGAGCTGCTCGCTTCTCCTGGTCACCCACAGACGATAACTCAGTCAGGTCCGGGTAAGCACGGTGCGGGCGAACCACCGTGTTGGCTTACCACTGGCTCATCGGGTCTACGCTCTGTTGCATGACCCCGGTGCAGCACCCGCTGGCCTACATACCGAGCCCGCCGGTCAACGGCTTCCACATCGGCCCGCTGTTCGTGCATTACTACGGGCTGATGTACGTCATCGGCATCACGCTCGCGATACTCATCACGCAGCGCCGGATCCGCTCGTCAGGCGGCGACGCGTCCGTCGTCGGCGACATCGCCCTCTGGGCTGTGCCGGCCGGCATCATCGGCGGCCGGATCTACTTCGACATCACAACGCCCGCCGACATCCCGCACGTCTGGTACGGGCCCTTCGCGGTCTGGTCCGGCGGACTGGGGATCTGGGGCGGCGTCGCCGCCGGGGCGCTGGTCGGAGTCTGGCGGGTCAAGCGTCGTGGCCTGGCGGTCGCGCCGTTCGCCGATGCGGTCGCTCCCGCGCTGCTCGTGGCTCAGGCAGTCGGCCGGATCGGCAACTACTTCAATCAGGAGCTGTTCGGCAAGCCGACAACGCTTCCCTGGGCGCTGTTCATCGACCCGAGGTACCGCCCGGCTGGCTATAAGGGCTTTCACACCTTCCAGCCGACCTTCCTGTACGAGCTGATCTTCGACCTCGCTCTGGCTGCACTGCTCGTCTGGCTTGGCCATCACACCAGGGTCAGGCCTCCTGGCCTCTTCGCCCTCTACGTCACCGGCTATTCGGCATTCCGGATCTTCGAGGAATCCCTCAGGATCGATTCTTCTGAGCACTTCCTCGGCCTCAGGCTCAACTTCTACGTGGCAGCAGCCCTGACGCTGGCCGGCATCGCCTGGTTCGTCATCATCCAGCGCCGCAAACCGGCAGCCGCCTCCGATGACGCAGGCGGCCCGACGCCGGACGACAAGGCCGGCGAGGCCGCGCCAAGCGACGCCAGCGGCAGCGCCATCGGCGAGGCCAGCGTCGATGCCCCGGCAGATACTGGCGCGGACGGCGCCGAGGGCGACCACCAGGGAACCGTCCCTGACAAGACCGGACGCCGCGCTTAGGCGTCCGCGGCTGACCGCGGTACTGCTTAATCCCTCGACATTCACCCTGCGCTCGATCAGCATGAACCCGCCATGATTCTGTCCCGCCTCAAACCCGACCTCGCTCCGTTCAAGCACTCCCGCGACTTCCGGCTTCTCTACCTCGGCCAGGCGGGGGGATCGGCCGGAGCGATGATCTGCTATGTCGCCCTGCCATATCAGGCCTACCGGATTAGCCACTCGTCCCTTGTCGTCGGCTTGCTGAGCATGGCCGAACTACTCCCTGTCCTGCTCGCGGGTCTGGTCGGCGGCACCCTGGCGGACGCGCTCGAGCGGCGCAAGCTGATCCTGGTCACCCAGGCCATTACCATCGCCTGCGCCGCGGTCCTGGTCGCGAACGCCCTGTACTGGGAACAACTCTGGCTGTTGTTCGTCCTGGCCGGCCTCCTCGCCGGCGCGTTCGGTGTGCAGCGACCCTCGGTCGAGGTTCTCGTCCCGCGGCTGGTTCCGCATGATGACCTGCCCGCCGCTGCCGCCCTGGCCGGGTTCCTCGGCACGGTCTCGCAGACCGGCGGGCCGTTGCTGGCTGGCGGCCTGCTGACCGGTGGCCTGCCGCTGGCCTACGCGGTCGGCGGCGCGGCGTGCGCCGCGTCGGTCATTCCATTTGCCAGGATGCGGCCCAGCCGGCCAGCCCCGGACGCCGACCGGCCGAGCGTGCGCGGGATCGCCGACGGGTTGCGTTATGCGAAAAGCAGGCCTGATCTCCTTGGCACCTACCTCATCGATATCGGCGCGATGTTCTTCGGCGCGCCGTACGCGGTGTTCCCGCAGGTGGCCGCCGGGCTTGGCGGCCCTGCCGTGCTCGGCTTGCTGTACGCCGCTCCTGGCCTCGGGTCAATGGTGGTCAGCGCCACGAGCACCTGGACCAGGCACGTGCACAGGCACGGCCGCGCGATCGCCCTCGCGGTGGGCGGCTGGGGGATTGCGATCGCGGCGTTCGCCTACGCACCGAACCTGCCGCTCGCGGTGCTCGCGCTCGCGGCCGCGGGCGGTTCTGACATGGTCAGCGGCATCTTCCGCACGACCATGTGGAACCAGACGATCCCCGCCAGGGTCCGCGGCAGGCTAGCCGGGCTTGAGATGATCAGCTACTCCACCGGCGAGCCGCTGGGGAACCTGGAGGCCGGCGCCGTAGCCACGCTGACCGGCTCGGTCCGAGTCGCCGTGCTGTCCGGCGGCCTGCTCAGCCTGCTCGGGGCGGTCATCGTCACGCTCGCGATCCCTGCCCTGTGGACCTATGACGCCCGCGCGACCACCCCGCAGCCTCCTGCCGAGCAGCTTGCCCCGAGTTAAGTTCCGGCTCCTGGATCAGGCAGGAACGGGCTCGGGGGCCGCCCCGGAGACCTCGGCGGCCCTGGCGCGCCACCAGTCCTGGCCCGAGTCGGGCAGCAGGTAGATCGGGTCGTAGTACTCAAACTCCCGGTCGAGCGCCTCTGCGTCGTCGGCCTCGACGGCGGTGCGGTAGTTCTTGGTCCAGTACGAGATCCCGCGCTCGGTGTCATAGCGCGCGGACTGGTGCACCCAGCGCTTGCCGACGTAGGGCACGTCACACAGCATCCGCGGCGTCGCGAAGCCCGGCAGGTATCCCATGATCTTGTGCTGCAGTTCCTGGGCCTCACCGAGGCCGAGCCGCCAGTGTTCCGCGTTGGGGATCATGTCGCACATGTAGAAGTAATAGGGCATGATCTTCGCGTCGTCGAGCAGCGCGAAGCAGAGGTCGAGCAGCTGGTCGGCGGAGCTGTTCACGCCGCGCAGCAGCACGCCCTGGTTGCGCACGTCCCTGATCCCGGTGGCGAGCATGGCCTTGGCTGCCTTGGCGACCAGCGGGGTGACCGACTGCGCCGCGTTCACGTGGGTGTGGATCGCAATAGACACGTCGCGGTCCCTGGCGGTGCTGGCCAGCCGCTCCATCCCGGCCCTGACCTCGTCGGTCAGCCAGAACTGCGGCAGGCCCATCAGCGCCTTGGTGGCGAGCCTGATGTCCCTGATCGACTCGATCTCCAGCAGCTCGGCGACGAAAGCCTCCAGCCGGGGCCACGGCAAGTTAGCGACGTCACCGCCGGATACGACCACATCCCTGACGCCAGGATTGGCCTTCAGGTAGCTGATCATCGCGCCGAGCCTGTCGTCGCGCGCCATCCCGAACTTGAGCTTCTCGATCACCGGCGTCGGGTTGCCGACCAGATCCATCCTGGTGCAGTGGCCGCAGTACTGCGGGCAGGTGGGCAGCACCTCGGCCAGCACCTTGGTCGGATACCGGTGGGTGAGCCCTTCGACGACCCACATCTCGGCCTCGTGCAGCGAGTCGCGCGACGAGTACGGGTGCGAAGGCCAGTCGGTCCTGCGGTCGCTGAAGACCGGGATCATGTAGCGGCGGACCGGATCGGCGTAGAGCGCCTCGGTGAACCCGGGATCGGCGGGTGCCAGACGGGGCACGATCGTGTTGATCATCTGCGGCGTCACCAGCATCGACATGGTCGCCCGCTTGGCCTGGTCGCGTTCCAGGTCGGCGTAGAAAGCCTCGTCCACGCCGTCCCCGAGCACCGCGCGGAGCTGGCGGATGTTCTTCACGCAGTGTGCACGCTGCCACTGGGCCGACTGCCACTCCTCGTCGGTGACTGATGCCCAGCCAGGCAGCCGGCGCCAGTCGGGCTCGACCAGTTCGCTGTGCCGGTAGACGTAAGGCTGTTCGATCACTGCGTTACCCGCCTCCCTCGCCGCGTGCACCAGGTGGCCCCAAGCCGGGAAACCGGACGATAACCTGTCGTCCAGGCCTGCTACGCAAGAAGCTACTGTCGGTATAGTTCGACACGAAAAAATCTACGGATTCGGGTACACAGCCTACCCGGCTTGCCAACTATCGCACCAGGCCCGGCGTCGCGGTCGCAGGCCACCGCCCGCCACCAGCGATTATCGCCGCAACAGGAGCCTGCCGAGGGCGCCGACGGGTGAGCCTGGGCGGCCAGATGCCGATCAGAAAGGACGATGTGGTGCGCACATCGGACCGCGGGCCAAGTTCACCGCTCGGACTGCATCGCGTCATCGAGCCTGCGGGCGTGCTGCCGCAGGCGGCCAGGCGGCTCGATCCCGACCCGGCGATCTGGCCGGACGAGGTCCTGGTCAGCGTCGAGCGGCTGAACCTGGACGCCGCCTCGTTCCGCCAGCTGCGCGAGGCAAGCAACGGCGATCCATCGAAGATGCGCGCTGCCGTGCTCGGCATCGTCGCCGACCGGGGCAAGATGCAGAACCCGGTCACCGGCTCCGGCGGGATGCTGACCGGCGTGGTTTCCGAGGCCGGGCCAGACTCGACGCTCGGCCTGAAGCCCGGCGACCGGATCGCGACGCTCGTGTCGCTGAGCCTCACGCCGCTGGTGATCACCGACGGGCTGGCGTCATGGGACGGGATGTCGGAGCAGGTGCCCTGCGCAGGGCACGCGATCCTGTTCGGCCGCTCGATCGCCGCGGTCCTTCCCGACGACCTGCCGGTGCCGCTTTCGCTGGCGGTCATGGACGTGTGCGGCGCGCCAGCGCTGACGCACCGGGTGGTCTCTCAGCCTGGGCTCGCCAATCCCAAGGGACCCGTGGTCGCGATCCTGGGCGCTGCGGGCAAGAGCGGGTCGCTATCCGCCGCTGCCGCGAGGCAAGCTGGCGCAAGCCTGGTCATCGGCGTAGTACCGCACGAACGCGAGGCGGCAGCCTTGCGGCAGGCGCGCGGCGCGGACGGCCGCACCGGACTGGCCGATGAGATCGTGATCGCCGACGCCACCGACCCGGTCGGCGTCAGCGGGGCGGTCGAAGCGGCCGGCGGCCCGGCCGATGTCACCGTTGTCTGCGTGGACGTGCCTGGCTGCGAGGGCGGGGCGATACTTTCCACCGCTCAGGGCGGTACGGTGATCTTCTTCTCGATGGCGACCTCGTTCACCGCGGCGGCACTGGGCGCCGAGGGCGTCGCAGCGGATGTGACGATGCTGGTCGGAAACGGCTACACACCAGGGCACGCGCAGCTGGCCATCGACTTGATCAGGACCAACCCTGGCGTCCGCCAGATCTTCGACTCCAGGACGACGGGAGAGTGACCATGACAGCGGCAAGGGGCTCCAAGCTCACGATTGACCCGGAGGTCGTGCGGGAGGCGAGGCGGCTGGCCAGCCAGGCCGGTGAGCCGATCGTCGCGATGGCGCGATCACACACGACCGTGTCGGTGGAGCGAGCCGTGCTGCGTCTCGCGGGGCTGGCGGGCGCAGACTCCGAGGGCATGCCGCTGGTGAACAAGCTCGCCGACGCGGTCCGCGACCAGATCGGGCTCGAGCTCGGCGTGGCCCTTCCCGCGTGGGACGCGCTGATCACCGGCGGCTACGCCGACCTGGCTGCGCTGGCAAGCGATGCCGCGGCCGGCAAGGTGAGCTTCCGCGTCCCGGCCGGCGAAGACGCCGCCGCCGCACGGGCGATGGCCGCGGCGGCGATGTCATCAGGATTCGCCAAGATCGACGCGAACCGGGTGCGGCGCCAGCAGATGATCACCGAAACCGCCGAGCCGCAGAAGCCGTGGATGTACCTGATCGTGGCGACCGGCGACATCTACGAGGACATCCCGCAGGCCCAGGCTGCTGCGCGCGAGGGCGCGGATGTCGTGGCGGTGATCCGCTCAACCGGCCAGTCGCTGCTCGATTACGTTCCCGAAGGCGCCACCAGGGAAGGCTTCGCGGGCACGTACGCGACTCAGGAGAACTTCCGCCTGATGCGCGCGGCCCTTGACGACGTCTCACGTGAGCTGGGCAGATACGTCAGGCTGACCAACTACGCCTCTGGGCTGTGCATGCCAGAGATCGCATCGCTCGCTGGCCTGGAACGGCTCGACATGATGCTGAACGACTCGATGTACGGCATCATCTTCCGCGATATCAATCCCAGGCGGACGCTGATCGACCAGCGATTCTCGCGGCAGATCCACGCCAGGGCGGGGATCATCATCAACACGGGCGAGGACAACTACCTGACGACCGCCGACCCGGTCGAAGGCGCGCACACGGTGATCGTCTCCCAGCTGCTGAACGAGTACTTCGGCAAGGAGGCCGGCCTGGCCGACGGTCAGCTCGGTCTCGGACACGCTTTTGAGATCGGACCCGACGTCCCTGACTCCTTCCTGCTTGAGCTTGCTCACGCCCAGCTAGTCAGGGAGCTGTTCCCGAACGCTCCGCTGAAGTACATGCCGCCCACCAAGCACATGACAGGGAACATCTTCGCCGGTTACCTGCTGGACGCGTTCTTCAACCTCGCGGCCGTAATGACCGATCAGGAGATCCTGCTGATCGGCATGATGACCGAGGGCATCCACACCCCGTTCCTGTCCGATCGCGACCTTGCGCTGGAAAACGCCCACTACGTGCGGAGCTCAGCGGGCCGTCTCAGCGAGAGCTTCCGTCCGGAGCCCGGCGGGTTCATCGACAGGCGCGCGAACCAGGTGCTAGCCGAGTCGGTCGACCTGCTCCGCCGGATCTGCGCGGACGGGCTGCTCACCGCCATCGCGGACGGCACGTTCGGCATCACGAAGCGCCCGGCCGATGGCGGTAGGGGCCTGGACGGGGTGATCGTCAAGGCCGACGGGTACTTCAATCCGGCCAGCGAGATCCTGGACAATTCAGAACCGGGCCCACCAGCTGGTGTGCCCGCCCAGGCCAGCCACGTGGGAGGTGCGCGGTGACGGGCCACATCGTCAGGCCATACGGCGACACCACAGGAGACGGGCAGGTACAGCTGTCGTTCACGCTGCCGGTGCCGTTCGGCAAGCCCGAGGAGAAGGCGCTAGCCGAGGGCGCGGCGCTGCAGCTTGCCGCGAAGATGGGCCTCGACCCTGCGATGGTGGTGCACGCCAAGGGGATGGGACCTGACTTCACGTTCTTTGTCGTCTACGGCCGGGCCAGCCACCTGGTTGACCTGTCGGCAGTGACCGTTGCCCAGCGGGAATTCGACGAGTTGTCGCCCGCCGAGGTGAACCTCCGCATCCGTTCGGCTCTCGGCCGCAAGCTTGTCGTCGTCGGCGCCACGATCGGCACGGACGCGCACACCGTCGGAATCGACGCGATACTGAATGTCAAAGGCCACGCGGGGGAGAAGGGCCTGGAGTACTACCGCGAGATCAAGGTCGTGAATCTTGGCTCGCAGGTAGAGATTCCCCGGCTGGTCGCGACTGCCTCGGCCGAAGCCGCTGATGCGGTTCTCGTCAGCCAGGTGGTCACGCAGAAAGACGCGCACATCAAGAACACCCGCGAGCTCTCGGCTGCGTTCGCGGCGGCAACTGGCCCGCGGCCGTTGCTGATCATCGGCGGCCCAAGGTTTGACCCGCAGATGGCAGCGGAGCTCGGCGTGGACAAGATCTTCGGCAGGGGGACAACGCCGCGCGACGTGGCCAGCTACCTGGTGCACAGGCTGGCGCCTGCGGCGCCCGGCTCCGGCCAGCCACCTGCCGATGCGCACGTCCCGGCCTGACCTGACGGGCGGGTGAGAGCCAGATGAGCGAGCAGCCGAGATCCGATCCGCGGGTCGGCATGACCGTCCGGCACCAGCGGTACGTGCCTTACAGCCACGCGCACTACGGCGGCAACCTGGTCGATGGCGCCTACGTGCTCGGGCTCTTCGGTGACGTCGCAACCGAGCTGTCCATCAGGACCGACGGCGACGAGGGGTTGTTCGCCTCGTACTCCGACATCCAGTTCGTCGCGCCGGTCCTGGCCGGCGATGTGCTCGAGGCGACGGCGACGATCACAAGAGTCGGCAGGCGCAGCAGGAACGTGCGTTTCGAGGCTAGGGTGCTGTGCCGGGCGGATCCGGACCGCGGGCCGTCGGCCGCGCGGGTGCTCGACGAACCGCTGGTCGTCGTCACGGCGGTCGGCACGGTCGTCGCCCCGCCGGTTGCCTGAACTGAAACTCGCCCGCAACACGACTCACCCCTATAACACATGGTGACCGTGTGCTCGCTGCCAGTAATATCTGTTCGATGGTGGCGATGCTGTGTCCAGTGCTGATCAGCCGTGACGCTGAGCTGCACGCTCTTGACGCAGCACTGGAACGCGCCAGGCAAGGCGACGGCGGCGTGCTCATGCTCGCCGGGGACGCCGGAGTCGGCAAGTCCAGACTCGCCACCGAGCTCGCTTCGCAAGCGATCGCGCAGGGGATTGACGTGCTGCGCGGACGGGCGACGGAGTCGGTGGTTCCCGTTCCGTTCAGGCCCATTACCGAAGCACTGATGAAGGTCGCCAGGACCGGCGTGATTCCCGACGCGCCAGAGATGGCCAGCTACCGCCCCGCACTCGGCTCGCTGGTCCCCGAGTGGAGCCGGCCGGAGGACGGCGAGGCGGAGATCTCGCCGCTGATCCTCGGCGAAGCGCTCATCCGGCTGCTCACGCCTCCCGGTTCGAATGGGTCCGTCCTGATCCTGGAGGATATCCACTGGGCCGATCCCGAGACGCTGGCCATCCTGGAGTACCTCGCGGACAACCTGGCCGGTACCAGGGTGCTCTGCGTAGCCACCTTGCGCGACAGCGAGCCTTCGGCAGGACTTGACTGCGTCCGCGCGCTCAACGCGAGGCGCGCCGTGGCTCTCGTCGAGGTCCGCAGGCTCATGGACTGGGCGGTCAAGGAGATGGCCGCGGCCTGCCTCGGCACTCATGACGTGCCGGCCGCGGTGTCCGACCTGCTCGCGGACTGCGACGGACTGCCGTTCGCGGTCGAGGAAATCCTGGCCGCAGCTGTCTCTTCGGGGCAGCTACTCAACGGGCCTGACGGGTGGGAGGTCAACGACCGCATCAGCACCAGCGTGCCCGACTCGATCGTCGGCTCGGTCAGGCACCGCCTCGGCGGGCTTGGCCCACTCGCCGGTGACCTGCTTGCTTCGGCCGCGGTACTGGGCAGGCAATTTGACTG
>DATELR010000178.1:0-6297 GCA_035276345.1 Streptosporangiaceae bacterium
GACCGGCCGGGATGTCACTGCAGGCGGGAACCTCGGTCGCTCCAGCCGACGCCACGCGTAGAACAGCCGAACTGGCCGGCCTCGAGCCGCTGAAGCCGAGTGAGCCTGGAGTGCCTGCACTTACCAGGGCCCTTGAGCATGATCCTGAGTTCCGCCTGGTGGCAGTGGGTCCATACGACAGTGCGAAGACAAACGGCATCTACGCCATCTGGCTGCGGCAACCGCAGCATGCGGCCGCAGGTGTCTAGTGGCCGGATGGATGGCTCCGGTCAGGCCAGCGCGGCGGACGGCCTGCCCTGCGGGCCGTAGCCGGCCAGCTTGCCGCGAAGCCTCTCCCGGCCTCTGTGCAGCCGGGACATCACGGTGCCGATCGGCGTGCCCATGATCCTGGCGACCTCGCGATACGGATAACCCTCGATGTCGGCCAGGTAGATCGCGGTACGGAAGTCCTGCGGCAGGTCGCGGAGCGCGCGAAGCACCTCGGAATCGGCGAGCCGGTCGAGCGCTTCAGTCTCGGCCGACGGAGCGAGCTGTGCATAGGATTCCGGGCTTGCCTGCCAGTCATCGCTTTGCTGGCTCGAGGCGATGGCAGGCTCCCGCTTGCGCTTCCGGTAGGAGTTGATGAAGGTGTTCGCCAGGATCCTGTGCAACCAGGCTCGCAGATTGGTGCCCGGCGTGAACTGGTCGAATGCCGAGTAGGCCTTCGTGATCGTTTCCTGGACGAGGTCTTCGGCGTCGCTGGAGTTCCGCGTCATCGAGAGCGCGGCAGAGTGCAGCTGATCCAGGTAAGGCAGCACCTGCTGCTCGAACCCAGTCCTTGATGACCGGTGATCCGGTGACTGCGCTGCGGGGGCCATCGCTTCCTTCGCTTGCTCGCTGCCTGTCGTTCGCCGGATGGTTACACCATGTCCGAGCAGGAATACCACTGCTCGGCGGCCCGGTGAAAGCACCCGGACTGGCGTCGCGAGTAAATGATCGGCCAGTTTCCTTCTGACCGGCCGGCCGGTGATTACGTTAAGCAATCAAAATATCACGAGGAACGCGCCAGCCGGCAAAGCCGCCGGTCTCGCGCACCCCGCTACTCGCAACCTCCGACCTGGGCAGATTTGCCGCCTCAGGTCAAATCCAGCTGTGGAACCACATCCGCTGGAACCACGAGGAGTACGGCATTACCTGAGCAGCGAGCACCGGGTAAAGATACGCGAAGCTCGCCAGGGTCAGCAGCATGTAGCCGCCCGCGACGACCGCCCCGGTGGCCCGCCGGCCCGCCGGGGCGGCGGCAGGCCCGATTATCAGCCCAATGCACAACGTGAGCGCCATGATCAGGTACGGCAGGAAGATGATCGAGTAGAAGTAGTACTCGGTGCGGTGATCGTGCCAGGCGAACCAGAACCACGGCAGCCAGCCGGCCGCTACGCCGACCAGGATGCCGCCTGCTCGCCAGTCCCTCCGCGCCGCCCACCAGATCAGGCAGAAGGCCAGGGCGAGGATCGACGCCCACCAGATCGCTGGCGTGCCGATCGCGAGCACTTCCTGCTCGGTCGAGCCAGCGCCGCCGCAACCTTTAGCCGGCAGGCAGTTGGAGAACATCGACACGGGCCTGCCGAGGATGATCCACGTCCACGGGTAGGACACATAGCCGCTGTGATCCTGCAGGCCAAGCCCGAAGCCCAGCATCGATTTCTGGTACTGGTACCAGGAGTCCAGCGTCGACCAGATCGGCGTGTGGTTGCCGACCGTGGCCGCCCAGTTCCTGCCGTATCCCTCGCTACTGGCGAACCAGCCAGTCCACGACACGAAGTAAGTGAGGAACGGCACGACCCCGAACGAGACTGGCAGCCACTTCAGGTCGCTGCGGAGCACACCGCCGAGCCGGTCTCGATAGCCGAGTGCCCGCCGCGCGCCGATGTCCCAGGCGAGCGCGAGCCCGCCGAAGGCGACCAGGTACCACAGGCCGTTCCACTTAGTTGCGCAGGCGGCGCCGAGAAACACACCGGCGAGCACACGTCGCCACCTGATCCCGAGGTTGGGTCCGCCGCCCGCGAGCTCGCTGGCGGGCGCGTGCTCGGTGAGCGCGGCCAGCCGCGCGCGGGCGGCGTCCCTGTCCAGCACGAGCATCCCGAACGCGGCGAGCACCCAGAACATCACGAAGATGTCCAGGATCGCGGTCCGGCTGAGCACAAGCTCCAGGCCGTCCAGCGCCATCAGCAGCCCCGCGACGCAGCCGAGCAAAGTCGACCGGGTCATCCTCCGGACGATCCGCGCGGTCAGCAAGATCGCTAGCGTGCCGACGAGCGCCGCGACGAACCGCCATCCGAACGGGGTCAAGCCGAACAGCCACTCGCCGACCGCGATCATGGCCTTGCCGAGCGGCGGGTGAGCGACGTATTCACCTGGCGTCGTCAGGACGTGCGTGCTGCCGCTGACCAGCAGCGAATTGACGTTCTTCGGGTGGTTCCACTCCACGCCGTGATGCAGGATCGACCATGCATCCGGCACGTAGTAGGTCTCGTCGAAGACCACGGCCTTGGGAACCCCGAGCCGGTAAAAGCGCAGGAAGCCGCCGAAGACGGTGACCAGAAGCGGACCCGCCCAGCCCCACCACGCAGCAGGTGGCATGGGCAGCACGAGGCGATCGCGCAGGCTGCGCCCTGGCGTGCCCTCTGCGGCGTCCGCCTCTTCGGCCGGCGCCGCGAACTCGGATGCTCTCATCGCAAGCCATCGTAGGGGCGCATGGCATTAGCGTGGGCCGCGATGAACCCTGGATTCGACAAGAGCGACGATGCAGGTCAGCCACAGACCGGCACGTTGATACTGGCGGCCGCGCCGATCGGCAGGCCGCAAGACGCTTCCGGCAGCCTGGCGGCTGCTCTCGCCGCGGCGCCGGTGATCGCTGCCGAGGACACGCGCCGGCTGGCGAGGCTGGCCAGGTCGCTCGACGTCACGCTGGCGGGCCGGATCGTCTCGTACTACGAGGGCGTTGAGACTGAGCGGGCCAGGCTGCTGCTCGGAGCGCTTGCGGATGGCCAGGACGTGCTGCTGATCACCGATGCCGGCACGCCGGGCATCAGCGACCCTGGCTACCGGCTGGTCAACACCGCGATCGAGGCAGGTGTCAGGGTGACTGTGCTGCCTGGCCCTTCGGCGGTGACGGCGGCCCTCGCCGTTTCCGGGCTGCCCTCTGACCGGTTCTGCTTCGAGGGCTTCCCGCCGCGCAAGGCTGGCGCGCTAGCTCGCCGGCTGGCCGACCTTCGCGACGAGCAGCGGACCATGATCTTCTTCGAGTCGCCGCGCCGTCTTCCCGCGACGCTGCAGCAGATGGCAACGGCATTCGGGGCCGAGCGGGAGGCCGCGGTCTGCCGGGAGCTGACCAAGACGCACGAAGAAATCAAGCGCGGGCGGCTCGGTGAACTGACCGCGTGGGCGGCCGACGGCGTGCTAGGCGAGATCACCGTGGTGGTCGGCGGCGCGCCCCCCGCCGGAGCCGCATCAGCGGGCACCCCCGAAGACATTGCGGCGAAAGTCAGGGCAGCCGAGCAGGCCGGTCTTACCCGCAAAGAGGCAATGACCTCCGTCGCCGCCGAGACCGGCATGTCCAGGCGCGCCGTCTACGATGCGGTGATCAAAGCAAAGGCCGACGAACCTTCATGATCGCGGGTGGATCACAGCATCCGTGGCGGAAGTCATGCGTGACTTCGAGCAACGTTGGCTGGTCGTGGAGGTCATATGGGCATGACCGGCATCGGAGAGGTCAGTCCCAGTAGCAATTCAAGGTGCTCGACGCGCGGAGGGTTCGTGGCGGCGACCACGATCATTGCCGCAGCTGCCGTCCTGGCCACTGGCTGTGCGACCACGGGGTCGGCTGGCTCGGGGCACAGAGCGACGAGTCCTGCTCCTTCTCTGGCTGTGACCGGCGCTTGGACGGCACCATCGGGCGGCGCCGAGAGCTTCGATGCGGTCGCGGCTCTGGGCGAGTCTGACGCCTGGGTCGTGGGGTGGCACCGGCCCTTGCCTAGCGGGACGTACACCTTGACCAAGCACTGGGACGGGCGACGCTGGAGGGCGGTGCCATCTCCGAGCCCAGGAAGTCCCGCAGAGCCAACCCGCAGCAGCTTGGACGCGGTAGCCGTCGACGCGCCAGACGACGCCTGGGCGGTGGGCCAGTGGTCGCCAATAGAACATGTTCCGCCGTCGTACCCGCTGATCGAGCACTGGAACGGCGCTAAGTGGACGCTAGTGCCGGTTCCAAGCTCAGGCGGTCGCATCACTGACCTCGACCTAGCCGCGGTCGCGGCGATCTCTCCGACCGTGGCCTGGGCGATCGGCGAAGGCGTCGCTGGCGGGCACTTCGTCACGGTCTTCCTGGGCTGGAATGGCACCAGATGGCAGTACCTGCCCAGCCCTGGAGCCCTTAGCGTGTCCGGCCCGGCCGTGATCTCCGCCGATGACATCTGGGTGGTGGGGGACGACAAGAAACGAACCCTGGCCGAGCACTGGGACGGTTCGAAGTGGACGAGGGTGCCGACGCCGAACGCATTCAAAGACCGGATCAGGAACAGCGGCCTGGGCGCCGTCAGTGGCTCGTCCAGCGACAACGTCTGGGCCGTAGGCAGTTATCAGTCCGGCCCAACCAGCCTGGACACGAGCACGCTGGTCGAGCACTGGGACGGCGCACGCTGGCAGCTGCAGCCGAGCCCGAACGGCCCGCCTGGGGCCCAGGGAGAACGTGCCCTCGTCTCGATCGCTGCCCTGAGCGATACCTGCGCCCTGGCCGTCGGGAGCTATGGAGCGGGAACGGTACTCCCGCTGACCGAGCGCTGGGATGGCGTCCGCTGGACGACCGTGCCGAACAAGCTGCTGCCGGGTGTGACGTTCGCGTACCTCACCTCGGTCGTCGCGGTCAGTCCCCGCTACGCGTGGGCGATCGGCGACGGTGACCGCGGCTCCTTCATCGAGAAGTGGAACGGCACCAGCTGGCGGGAGACCTACCGAGCCCGAATCCCTAAGACCGTTTGATCGGGGCGGGCAGCCGCGAGCAATACGCTAGATGCCATGTCCCTTACGACCGGTCGTCACATCCTGGCCGCGCCCGCGTGGCCGTACGCCAACGGGCCCAGGCACATCGGGCACGTCTCAGGCTTCGGGCTGCCCTGCGACATGTTCAGCAGGTACCACAGGATGTCTGGCGACAAGGTGCTAATGGTCAGCGGCACCGACGAGCACGGCACGCCGATCCAAGTCCAGGCTGACGCCGAGGGCGTGACGGCACGCGAGCTCGCAGATCGCTACAACCGGGTGATCGCCGAGGACCTGGCCGGGCTCGGGATGTCGTACGACCTGTTCACCAGGACCACCACGCAGAACCACTACTCCGTGGTCCAGGAGATATTCAAGGGCCTGTATGAGAACGGTTATATCTTCGGCAAGACCACCCTCGGCGCGGTCTCGCCGTCGACCGGCCGTACCTTGCCCGACCGCTACATCGAGGGCACGTGCCCGATCTGCGGGTACGACTCGGCGCGCGGCGACCAGTGCGACAACTGCCAGAACCAGCTCGACCCGGTCGACCTGATCAACCCTCGGTCCAAGATCAACGGAGAGACCCCCGTTTTCGTCGAGACCGAGCAGTTCTTCCTCGACTTGCCGGCCTTCGCCGACGCACTCGGCAGCTACCTGCAGTCCAAGAGCGGCCAGTGGCGGCCCAACGTGCTGAAGTTCTCGCTGAACCTGCTCGGCGACCTGCAGCCCCGCGCGATCACCAGGGACCTGGACTGGGGCGTGCCGATCCCGCTCGACGGCTGGCGGGACCGGCCTGACAAGCGGATCTACGTCTGGTTCGACGCCGTGATCGGGTACCTGTCCGCGTCGATCGAGTGGGCAAGGCGATCTGGAGATCCTGACGCCTGGCGCGCGTGGTGGCAGGACCCAGAGGCGCTCTCCTATTACTTCATGGGCAAGGACAACATCGTCTTTCACGCCGAGATCTGGCCCGCGATGCTGCTCGGCTACAGCGGCCAGGGCGCCAAAAGCGGCAAGCCTGGGTCACTCGGCTCGCTGAACCTGCCGTCCGAGGTGGTCTCGAGCGAGTACCTGACGATGGAGGGGCGCAAGTTCTCCTCGTCCCGCGCGGTCGTGATCTACGTGCGCGACTTCCTTAGCCGCTACGACGTCGATGCGCTGCGCTATTACGTCGCCATCGCCGGGCCGGAGAACCAGGACACGGACTTCACCTGGAGCGAGTTCATCCGGCGCAACAACGACGAGCTGGTCGCCAACTGGGGGAACCTGGTCAACCGC
>DATELR010000179.1:0-34829 GCA_035276345.1 Streptosporangiaceae bacterium
CTCCACCGCCCGGAACTCAGCAGTGCCGAGCGCCGCGCCGAGGCGATCAGGATCTTCGAGGTCGTCGGCCTGACTCCGGGCGCAGCGGCACTCGAGAGGTTCCCGCACGAGCTCAGCGGCGGCCAGCGGCAGCGTGTCGGGTTCGCCCAGGCGCTTGCCATGCGGCCGAAGCTGATCCTGGCCGACGAGCCCGTTTCCATGCTCGACGTGTCGATCAGGATCGGCCTGCTCAACCTCATGGCCAAGCTGCGCGACGAGGAGGGCGTGTCGATCCTGTACATCACCCACGACATCGCCAGCGCCCGCTACGTAGCTGACCGGATCGTGGTGATGTACGCCGGCCATATCGCCGAGTCCGGACCGGTCGAGGACGTGCTAGCCAGGCCGCGGCACCCCTACACCCAGTTGCTCGTATCGGCTGTGCCCGACCCCCGCGCGGAAGTCAGCGTAGGAGCCGACACCGACCGCGGTGAGCCGCCACGCGTGATCGACCCGACGCCCGGCTGCCGGTTCCGGTGGCGCTGCCCGCTGGCGATCGACGTCTGCCACCAGGTCACGCCGCCGCTGCTCGAATTGCTCCCCGACCATTCAGCCGCCTGTCATGTTGCGACGGCGAACGAAGAACTGAAGGCATTCGTATGAAAATAGCGGTCGTCGGCGGCGGTTCGACGTACACGCCTGAGTTGATTGACGGATTCGCCAGGCTGGCCGATCAGGTCTCGATCACCGAGATCGTCCTGGTCGACCCGGACCAGAGCAGGCTGTCGGTAGTCGGCCCGTTCTCGGCCAGGATCATGCGCGCCTACGGGCACCCTGCCACGGTGCGCTGGACCTCCGACCTCGACGACGGCCTGGATGGCGCCGGCGCCGTGCTGATCCAGCTGCGGGTCGGCGGCCAGGCGACGCGGCACAGGGACGAAACCTGGCCTGGCAAGTGCGGCTGCCTGGGCCAGGAAACCACCGGCGCAGGAGGGTTCGCCAAGGCGCTGCGGACCGTTCCCGTGGTCCTGGACATCGCAGAACGAGCCCGCGCCCGGGCAGCCTCTGACGCCTGGCTGATCGACTTCACTAATCCCGTCGGGATCGTGACCAGAGCACTTCTCGACGCCGGGCACCGCGCGGTCGGGCTGTGCAATGTCGCGATCGGCTTCCAGCGGATGTTCGCGGGATGGCTAGGGGTCGAGCCGGAGCGGATCACGCTCGAGCATGTCGGGCTTAATCACCTGACCTGGGAACGCGCGGCGCACCTGGACGGCACCGACGTGCTGCCCGACCTGATCGCGTCCCATGGCGATGACCTGGCCAACATAGTTGGCACGCCGCGCTCCTACATCGACCAGACCGGCTCGATTCCCTCGTATTACTTGCGCTATTTCTATGCCCACGATCAGGCGGTGGCACAGCAGCGGACCGAGCCGACCAGGGCCGAGCGGGTCGCCGAGATCGAGGAGCAGCTGCTGGAGATGTACGCCGATCCCGCGCTAGACCGCAAGCCTGATTTGCTCGGCCAGCGCGGCGGGGCGTTCTACTCAGAAGCCGCGGTTGCCTTGCTTGCCTCACTGGTCAACGACACTCGTGACACGCAGGTCGTGAACGTGCGCAACAACGGCATCATGCCGTTCCTGTCCGATGACACGGTCATCGAGGTCGCGTCGGTGGTGGGGCGGGACGGCGCTACGCCAGTCAGCTTCGCTCCGCTCAGTCCGCTGATGCGCGGCCTTGTCGCTCACGTGTCCGCCTACGAGGAGCTAGCCGTGGCGGCTGCCAGGCTCGGCGGCCGGGACCGGGTCTACGAAGCCATGCTCGCGCACCCGCTGATCGGTCAGTACGACCTGGCCGAGCAGCTCACCGACCTGCTGCTCGCCGAGAATGCGGCTTTCCTGCCATGGGCCAACAACGGGTTCGGTGGCTCGGCTTCTCCCACGGCGGCCGGGCGGTGAGTCTGGCCCTGCCTGCTGCTCTCGCCATCGACGGCGGGAACAGCAAGACCGACGTTGCCTTGGTGGCGGAGGACGGCACGCTGCTCGCGCTGGTACGTGGTCCTGGCATGCCCTCGCGGCTCAGCGACGAGACCGTCCAGGTCATCGACGAGCTCATCCGCTCCGCGGTGAAACTTGCCAGGCAGCGGGAGCGGGACGGCGCCGGCGAGGACACGTCAGGCGGCGACGCCGGCGGGCCGACCGGATTGGTCGCCGCGCACCTGGTCGGCTGCATCGCGAACGTCGACCTGCCCGCCGAAGAGCGTGAGCTTGAGCGACTGCTCTCCGATCAGGGCTGGACGACCACCACCATGGTCGCGAACGACACCTACGCGGTGCTGCGTGCTGGCCTCGATGACGTGCCCGCTGCCGGGGCGGAGCGGCACTGGGGCGTCGGGGTCACCTGCGGCACGGGAATCAACTGCATCGGGGTGGCGCCAGACGGGCGGACAGCTGGTTTCCTCGCGCTGGGCGAAAGCACCGGCGACTGGGGCGGCGGCGGCGGTATCGGGATGGCGGCCCAGTGGCACGCGATCCGGGCCGCTGACGGCAGGGGCCCGCAGACCGTGCTGAGCGAGGCCGTGCCCAGGCACTTCGGTCTCAAGGAACCGGTAGACGTCGCCGAGGCCCTGCACCTCGGTGAGGTGTCCTGGGACCGCATTGCGAGCCTCGTACCGGTCGTGATGCAGGTCGCAGACGCCGGCGATGAGGTGGCACGCAGTATCGTGCTGCGGCTCGCCGAGGAGGTCTTCCTGCTGGTCAAGAGCGCGGTCACCAGGCTGGACCTGGCGGCCGAGCCGGTTCCTGTGGTGCTCGGCGGCGGCATACTGGCGGCTGGCAACGCCTTGCTCACCGATGCGACGACCAAGCTGATCACCGACGCATTCCCGGGAGCTCATATCCGGGTGCTCAGGCAGGTGCCAGTCGTGGGCGCGGCGCTGATGGGCCTGGATCAGGCCGACGCCTCCGTGGCGGCCAAACACCGGCTCAGGGATGCGTTCGCCAGCCGGCCTGCCGCGGCAAGCGTGTAATAGTTCCCGCCTGCCCTCCTGTCACTTTTGTACCAGGTGGCTGACTTCCGGTCAGGTGTTCCGCATTTCGATAGAATCGCCTGGCCAGCGCCGACCTGGGCGGTGGCTTCCGATCGAGGGACACCGTGACCGTTCTGAGCAGCCTGCGCACCAAGGCGGGTCGACAGCGCGAGCGGCCGGTCAGCACAAAAGCGCTGGTCATACTCGCTGTCGTCGGGTGCCTCATGCTGCTGATCGGCCGCGGCACGGCTCAGATCATCGGCCGCTACTCGTGCTCGAGCAACCAGATCGTGCTGAATGTCGCGGTCAGCCCGGACATCGCGCCAGCGATCACCACGCTCGCCGACCACTTCAACAGCCGGCAGCTGACAACTCACGGCCAGTGCGTCTCTGTGTCGGTGAATACCGAACTTCCCGCCCTGGCCGCCAGCCAGATCGACGGGCAGGGCGCAAAGCCTCATCCCCCGATCGACGCATGGATTCCTGACTCAAGCCTCTGGGTTGACCAGGCACGCAGGTACGCGCCGGGAGCGCAGATCATTCAAACGACCGGGCACGATATCGCGTTGTCACCGCTCCTGCTTGTCATGCCGAAGGCTGCGGCTCACCGGACCGCCGCGTTCGGAAAGACCGGCTGGCGGCTGCTGTTGCCGCGCATTGCTGGCGGCCCGCATGTCCCCGCTGGCCTGCGGGTGGAGCTGCCTGACCCGACGCAAAGCGCCGCGGGCCTGGCATCCCTGATCCAGGTCGGCAGGTTGCTCGGCCCCGGCACGGCCGCGCGAGTGCGGTTCACCAGATTCATCTACTCATCGCAGGTCACGACGTACTTCGATGACCCCGTTTCGCTCCAGTACTTCGCCGACCTGGCTGCGCCGCCGCTGAACAGCGACCCGGTGACCGTGACGACCGAGCAGGCTGTGCTCGGCTACGACAGGAGCCATCCCAAGAACCAGCTCGCTGCCACGTATCCGACCGGCAGGAAGACCGGACTGGGCAGCCCGGAGCTCGACTATCCCTATGTGGTCACGACCGGTGACTCGGTCAGGATCGATGCGGCTGAGATGTTCGGGAGGGCGCTCACCGAACCATACGCACAGGCGGTGATCAGGTATCACGGCTTCCGGTCAGGCAAGAACGTGCCTGACCGGTTCCCGGCGTCCACCGGGCTAGCTAAGCAGCTGCTGCAGGTAGCCAATCCGCCGTCGCCCAGTGAGGCGCCCGCCGCGCTGGCGGTGTGGAACAAGCTGGCGCTGAGCTCGCGTGACCTGACCATCGTCGACGTCTCCTCGGCGATGGCCCAGCCGGCCAGCCCGTCCGACCCGACCGGACCGACGTTCGAGCAGGAACTGAACAAGACGGCTGCTCTCGGCCTGGCGCTCTTCCCCGACACCGCCAACATCGGTTTGTGGGAGTTTGCCAACAACCTGCAACACGGGCTCCCGTACAAGCAGCTCGTCTCGGTCGGGCCGCTCCCGGAGAACCTGGGCGTGATCAGCAGGCGCGCACAGCTGATGCGGATCAACGGCACGCTGTCCCCGACTGGCGGACCGGAGGTCGCCCTGTACGGCACGATCCTGGATGCCTACAAGCACATGCGGAAGATCTACAAGCCCAACTTCTTCAACACCGTGATCGTGCTCGCCTCAGGCATCGACAACGCACCGGGTGACATCACCGCGCGGCAGCTGCTCAGGAGGCTCACGAGGCTGAGCAACTCACCCGAGAAGGTGGCGGTGATCATCATCTCCTTCTCGCCGTCGGCCGATTTTCCGATGCTGAAGAAGATCGCCCTCGCGACCGGCGGTCAGGCATATCGGATCACCGATCCGACCCGCGTAGCCCAGGTGTTCTACCAGGCTCTGGCCCACAGGCTGTGCGGTCATAGCTGCGTGGCGCCCTAAGCTACCGTGTGCATTATGGACCCCTTTGGTGCGACCTCGACGAACTTGACGGACTCGATGGCCCCTGTGCTCTCAGCCACCGAGCGAACCAAGCTCGGCCGGCTCAGGGAGCGTGGCCTGACCGACCGCCGAGGGCTGCATGACGTGCTGGATGCCGGCCTGATCTGCCACCTCGGGGTAGTCATAGACGGCACACCGGTCGTGCTGCCAACCGGGTACGGCCGGATCGGCGAGACGTTGTTCCTGCATGGCTCGTCGGGAAACAGGTCGCTGCATTCAGCGGCCGGCACCGAGGTCTGCGTGACCGTGACCCTGCTCGACGGGCTGGTCTGCGCGCGGTCGGTCTTTCACAACTCGATGAACTACCGCAGCGCGGTCATCTACGGCACGGCGCGGCTGGTTACCGACGACGACGAGCGGATGACCGCGATCGAGGCGATCACCGAGCATCTGATCCCTGGCCGGTGGAACAACTCCAGGCGTCCCACCAAGAAGGAGATGGCCGCGACTGCCGTACTCGCGCTGTCGCTGGCCGAGGCATCGGTCAAGGTGCGGTCAGGCGGGCCGTCGGATGACGATGAGGACTATGCCCTCGACTACTGGGCAGGCGTCCTGCCGATCACGATGGCGGTCGGAGTTGCCCAGCCCGATCCGCTGCTCCGCCCGGACATCACGGTCCCCTCTCATATCAGTGATCTTCAAACTCCGTCCGTTGCCGTCAGCACCAGCGGTAACGGACTGGCCTAGGCTAGAGCGGTGACTGACCGACTGGTCTGGATTGACTGCGAGATGACCGGGCTTGATCTCGCCAACGACGCCCTCGTAGAGATTGCCTGCATCGTCACGGACGGTGAGCTGAACGAGGTCGATGAGGGAATCGACCTGATCATCAAGCCTCCGGCCGAGGCGCTGGATCACATGCCCGACCTGGTGCGCGACATGCACACTGCCTCGGGACTGCTGAACGAGCTGGCCGGCGGCATGACGCTGGCGGAGGCGCAGGAACAGGTGCTGGCCTACGTCCGCGGCCATGTCTCCGAGCCGCGCAAGGCCCCGCTGTGCGGCAATTCGATCGCCACCGACCGGGCGTTCCTGGCCAGGGACCTGCCGCGGCTCGATGAATACCTGCACTACCGGATGATCGACGTGTCCAGCATCAAGGAGCTAGCGAGGCGCTGGTATCCGCGCGTCTACTTCGCCAGCCCCGCGAAGGTGGGCGGGCACCGGGCCCTGGCCGACATCAGGGAATCCATCACCGAGCTCCGGTATTACCGGCAGGCAGTCTTCGTCCCGATGCCAGGACCCGACACGATGACCGCGCGCGAGATCGCGGCCAGATTCGTTCCCGGCACCGCGCAGGCTGAGCCAGCGGAGGCCGCGCCGGAGCCCGATTCTGGTTCTGCGGGGTAAGCGGGAACCGGTATGCTTCACTAGCGCCGCTCAGGCGGCCATGGTGGGCGTAGCTCAGTTGGCAGAGCGCCAGGTTGTGGTCCTGGATGTCGTGGGTTCAAGTCCCATCGTCCACCCCAATGTGATGTCCCGGGGCATCTAGCCCGGCCGGAGCAGTGCGCGTTCACGGACGACCGGCACATAGAGCTGCCGGTAGCCGTGCTCGTCGAATAGCACCGTGACCGAGTCGCCGTCATAACGCTGCACGGTGCCCGTGCCCCATCGCTCGCTGACGACGCGTGAGCCCACCGCGAATGGCGTTTCGGCGGCAGGCGGTGAATCGGCAACCAGGTCGTTGTCGCAGTTTCCGCAGGGACCGGGATAGGCCTGTCCGAAGTAGGTGAGCAGGAATGAACGACGGCATCCAGCGTGGTCGGCGTATCGGCGCATCATCGCCAGCCGCGTGCGCTCGATTTCGTCCTCGCGTTCTGTTTCTGCCTCCGACGCCAGCAGCGCGGCCGTGACGCTCATCGTCCCCGCCCAGGTGACATTGCCGTCGGCGTGCCATGTCGCCGCGCCGAGGTCGACCAGCCTGGCGAGCGCCGAGGTCTGCTGACGCGGGCCGGCCGCGATCGTATCACCGGCCGCCAGCGCCTTCGCGACGCGCTCCACTGGGGCTCCGGCGATACTCCGCGTGAGCAGACGACGCGCCATGTCGAAGTCCTCGTAGCGGGACAGCAAGCGCACCTCGGCTGGCTCGCCGTCCCGCCCAGCGCGCCCGATCTCCTGGTAGTACGCGTCAAGCGACGGCGTCGGGTCGAAATGCACGACCCAGCGGACGTCCGCCTTGTCGATGCCCATCCCGAACGCAACGGTGGCGGCGATGATGCGCGCGGAGCCGTCCAGGAACGCGGCGGCCGCGTCCTGCCGTTCCCGGCCGCTGAGTCCGGCGTGATAGAGCCGCACGCGCTCGCCTGCCGCGGCGAGCGCGTCGTACGCGGCCTGGGCGCTGGCATGAGTGGCCGCGTAGACGATGCCTGGGCCGGGCAATTCGCCCGCCGCGCGTACCAGCTCCTGCTCCTTATCGGACCTGGCGCTGGCATGGTGTCCGGACAGATGAAGGTTCGGCCGGTCGAAGTCGCCCATCACCACCGCCGCATCCCGCAAGCCCAGCCGTCGCACGATTTCCTGGCGCACCGGCGGCGCGGCGGTTGCGGTCAGAGCGAGGCGCACTGGTGCGCCGATCGCCTCGGCCTGTGCGCCGAGCATCATGTAATCGGGACGGAAGTCGTGACCCCACTGGCTCACCAGGTGTGCTTCATCAACCGCGAACAATCCGGGCTTCGCGCGCCGCAGCGTGTCACGGGTCTCCGGATTAGCCAGCTGCTCAGGCGCGAGGAAGACGAACGTGTCAGAGTCGCATGTCGCCAGCAGCGCAGCCGCGTGCGCACCAGCCGACTGCTGCGAATTGAGCACGATCGCCGGCAATCCGGCCGCACGCAGATGCGCGAGCTGATCATCCTCCAGCGCGATCAGCGGCGACACCACGATCGTCGGCCCGGGCCTCAGCAAACCCGCCAGCTCGTAGATCGCTGACTTCCCGCCGCCGGTCGGCAGCACGGCCAGCGCGTCGCCGCCGCTGACCCGTGCCTGAACGGCAGCCAGCTGCCCAGGACGAAGCTGCTCGAAGCCCAGCCGGTCCCGCGCGAGCTCCTCGATCACCACTCCCCCCGCATTTGCTGCTGATGCCCCGCCTCCCGCAGCCGAACACCGCCAACCGGCGCACCAATCCCCGCGCCGACCATGGACCCACCTGACCGGGCGCACGCTGGAGCCAGGAGAGCGAAGAGTTTTACGCCTATCTGGCGCAAAACTCTTCGCTCTGAGGCCTGGCTAACCTCGGAACGGGCATGCGTTAGGCAGAATGCGGACAGGCGGATGGCAGCCGCACCGGGGAGTGCATACCGCGTGGGCCGCCGCATCGCGAGAAACTGGAGCACCCGATGACCAGCGGCAGCTCGGCGACACAGGCTGAATCGACCGATCGAGCAAAGATGCTTGAGCGGTTGCGCGGCTCAAGTTTTGGCGCACTGGTGATGTTGATACTCCAGTTCGCGCTCGGCGTCGGAGTCAACCTCTACATCGAGCCGAAGAAGGGTGGCTTCGGCGAGGCGTTTACCAACGGTCCGCTGCTCGCCATCCACGCGTTGCTTGGCCTGCTGCTGATCATCGCGGCGATCGGTCAGCTGGTGCTGGCGATCAGGGCGAGGTACGGAGCCATCATCGCGATATCGGCCGTCGGCCTGATCGCGATCCTGGTCGCGGCGTCGAGCGGGGCCGGCTTCCTGTCTGATCACGCCGAAGGCGAATCCCTGGGCATGGCGCTCGCCGCGGCGGTGGCGATGCTCTGCTACGCCGTGTGCCTGCGGATCGAATCGGAGCGACCACCGCGCTAAGCAGCGCCGAACGATCGGCGAACGCGCCGTTTTGTAACGTGGGATGCATTGCAAAGGTCGACTGACCGAAATGCGAGGCTTCAATGGCATCCCACACGAAACAGCCTGAACGCCCGATCCTTGACCCGGCTCAGAGCCTGGAATTGCCCGACCGGCCCGTCGTGCTGGTCGTCGACGACGATGCCGGCGTTGTGCGGGCGATGAACGAGGACCTGGGCCGCAGGTTCGGTCACGACTTCCGCATTGTCGCCGAGACCTCAGCGGCCGCCGGGCTGGCAGCCTTGCGGGACCTGGCAGCCGCGCATGAGCCGGTAGCGCTGCTGATCGCCGACAAGGACATGCCGGAGATGCCTGGGGTTGCATTCCTGGCCCGCGCGCACAAGACTCATCCGCTCGCGAAACGCGTCCTGCTCATCGAGCGCGACTATTCCGCGCGCAGCCCGCTCGTCGACGCGATGACGCTTGGCCAGGCCGACTATCACATCACCAAGCCATGGATGCTGGAACAGGATCTCTACCGGCAGGTCAGCGAGTTCCTGGCGGATTGGGCCAAGGACCAGGAAGCAGGTTTCGAGCTATTCCACATCGTCGGCAGCCCGACCGATCGCAGCTCACACGACCTGCGCGAGATGATGACAAGGTTCAGCGTGCCCTTCCGCTTCTACACTGCCGACAGTGCGGAAGGTCGCCAGCTGCTCAGCGCCAAGGGCCTAGACGGCACAAGCTTGCCCGTCCTGATCCGCCATGACGACTTCACCATGGTGCAGCCGACTCTGCCTCAGATCATCGCCGCTACCGGCGGCAGCGTCACGACCGATGTGACCGAGTGCGACGTCGTTGTCGTCGGCGCCGGGCCGGCCGGATTGGCCGCCGCCGTGTATGCCGCCTCTGAAGGGCTGCGCACCGTCGTGCTCGAAGAAACGGTCTCCGGCGGGCAAGCCGGCAGTAGCCCGATGATCAGGAATTACCCCGGATTCCCGCACGGCATCAGCGGCCATGAGCTCACGCGACGTGCCTGCGAGCAGGCGTGGATGTTCGGTGCCCACATGGTGTTCGCCCAGCCGGTCGCCGGCCTGGAGGCAAAGGGTGACGCCAAGATCGTGCATCAAGCCGACGGCCATCAAGTCATCGCGCGAGCAGTTGTCGTCGCCACAGGGATCGCGTGGCGGCGCCTCGAAGCCAAGCGACTCGAAGAGCTGCTCGGCTGCGGCGTCTTCTACGGAGCGGGCAGTGAAGCACAGGCGATGGCGGGTCAGGACGTCTTCGTCGTGGGAGCAGGCAACTCAGCGGGCCAGGCCGCGCTGTACCTCGCTCGGTATGCGCGCAGCGTCACGATGCTGGTGCGAGGTGACCAGCTGGAACGCTCGATGTCGGAGTACCTGATCACGGAGATCGAGGCGACACCCAACCTGACGGTCCGCCTGAACGCTGAGGTGATCGACGGCCACGGCGATGATCATCTGGCCGCGATCACCATCAGGGACAAGCTGCACCAGCGGGTCGAGCAGCTGCCGGCAACGGCATTGTTCGTACTGATCGGCGGCGAACCGCGGACCCGCTGGCTCCCGCCGGATGTCGTGCGCGAAGACGGATACATCCTGACCGGCCGCGATGTCACGGTTCACCAGGAAGGCAGGGAACGCTGGCCGCTCGACCGCGCGCCACTGCCGCTCGAGACGTCGTTGCCCGGCGTATTCGCTGCCGGGGACGCCCGCCAGCGGTCGATCAAGCGCGTGGCCTCCGCCGTGGGCGACGGCGCGACCGTCATCCGCCTGGTCCACGAGTACCTGAGCCTGGCGGACTCCGAACCGCTGGCGACCGAACCAGGAGGCAAACTCGTCGCCAGTGTTAGGTAACCTCCAGCAGGTCGGCCTGCAGCGGCGATCCGGCCGCTCCGGCCGGATTCTGCCCATACCACCACGCGGTTGACGCGATGTCATCGGTCAGCGGCAGGTACCGGCCGCCCGACCGCCAGCCGAGTGCCTGCACGGTCACCCGGATGTCGGTCGCGAATCGGATCGGGTCGGGTATGTGCCAGCGATACATGCCGAAACGCTGCTGGCTGCGGTACAGGCCGTCGGGACGCAGGACCTGCGGCAGGCCAAGGAACGGCGTGCTGTAGGTGGTGTAGCCATGGCCCGGGACGTCGAAGTTCCATGCACCGCCGAAATAGTCTTCGGTCCCGGTTCCGCAGATTGTGGGCAGGTCTCTGTCGCCGTCAAGGTAGAACTTGACCTCACCCTCGCCCCACCATCCTGCGCTGTTCGATCCCCAGGCGAGATAGGTGCCGACGTAGTGACCGCGGTCGCGGACCGCGTCAAGGACGGTGTGCGCGTCGCCGTACGGCAGCGGGTTGTTCCTGTGCCATTGCGCATGCAGGTAGCCAGCATTGTCGTCCACGTCCGCGAGCTCGTAGTCGATCTGGAAGTACACGACGGCCGCGCCGGATCCGAGGTTTTCCAGCTCGATCCTGGCCGTCTTGCGGTACGGCATCTCCCAGTAACTGTTCAGCCCGCCGTTGGGATTAACAGCGATCGGTTGCGAACTGACCTGCGCGTACTCACCCCAGCCCTGGCAGAAGAAGTCGCCAAGCGGTACGGCGATCGCAGGCGAGACCGCGCCGTCCCAGTACGCACGCAAGACCAGCGAGCGCCAAACGGACTGGTGCGAGGTCAGCCAGACATGCCGGATCACGCCCGGCCCGGCGAGGTCGGCGAGCACGGCTGTCGAGCCGCCCGGAACCTCGATGCTGGGTGAGACCTTCCACCCGGGCCCGAGTTCCCTCGCCGCCGAGGCGCCCGTCCCGGCTGTCGCGGCTCCTCCCCGGCCCCGCTCCCCTGTCGGGTTCTCCGGACTCACCGATCTGCTCCGCCCCGTGGTCAGCAGAGATATCCCGCCCAGGCGATGTTCGTTCACGGCCGCTCCTTCGGCGCTGACGTTACAACCAGCGGCCGCTGCCGTCATCCAGCCAGCCGAAGCCGCCGTTTCCGTGCCCGGCCACCGGGCAGACCTAGCGATGCAGACCATCAGGCCGGGTGCATGCCGGGCGAGATTGCCTGCTCCTTTCTTGTGGTGGGTCTCGCTCAGTTGCGTTCCGGCCGGCGGCGCAGGATGCCTGACAAAGACACGCCACACGGGGGGTGCGCTCAATGCCTTACATCAAGGCCGGCCAGGAGAACTCCGGATCGATCGACCTGTATTACGAGGACCACGGTTCGGGTCAGCCGATCGTCCTGATCCACGGCTACCCGCTGAGCGGACGGGCCTGGGATAAGCAGGTCCCCGTGCTCATCGACGACGGCCGCCGGGTGATCACGTACGACCGGCGCGGGTTCGGCAAGTCAAGCCAGCCGACGACGGGCTACGAGTACGACACGTTCGCGGCGGACCTGAACGCGCTGCTCGAAACTCTCGACCTGCGCGACGTCATACTCGTCGGCCACTCGATGGGTACCGGCGAAGTGACCCGCTACCTGGGCAGCTACGATACGCAGCGGGTAGCCAAGGGAGTGCTGATCTCCCCGATCCCGCCATTCCTGCTGCAGACCGACGACAACCCGGACGGCCTGCCCGGCAGCCTCTTCGACGGCTTCATGCAGTCAGCTAGGCAAGACGCCCCGGCATGGATGAAGAGCTTCCTGGACAACTTCTACAACTACGACAAGTTCCGCGGCACCCTGGTCAGCGAACAGGCCTATCAGGCCAGCTGGAACATAGCTGTGTCCGCTTCTGCCACGGCGACCGTGGCATGCATCCCGACCTGGGAGACGGACTTCCGCGAGGACCTTGGCAGGATCAACGTGCCGATGCTGGTCATCCAGGGCGACGATGACCGCATCCTGCCGTACCCGAAGACCGGCCGCCGGCTGCCGGGCATGATCAACGACATGCAGATGGTGGTCATCGAGGGCGGACCGCACGCCATCTCCTGGACCCACGACGACCAGGTGAACAGCGCGCTGCTGAAGTTCCTCTCCTGAGCATCGCCACAAGCGGCAATTCATTTAATCCTCAGTGAAATCGAGGTTGATAGATAGGTAACATCCGACCATGGCCGCTGCACGTCCGTCGGCCAAGCCGGCGGCTTCCGCAAGGCTGCGCGCGGACGGGCAGCCACAGGACTGGACGCGTGGCTTGCGATCGGCCGGTCAGGAACGCCAGGCGGCCAGAGCGGAATTGCGTGCGATGCTCCTCGCGGTCGCGGCTGATGAGGCGCTACGGCGGTGGGCCGACCAGTCCTCCCCGGCTGCGCGCGGGGGCCAGGCGACGGGCCAGCACGGCAAACTGACTGACCGTGCTGCCGACGCTGCCGTTACCGCGATCTCAGGCCAGCTCGACCGGTACCGCGCCCACACCCGCTTCACCACCTGGGCGTGCAAATACGTGATGTTCGCGCTCTCCGACGCAGCAGGGCGCCAGTTCTGGGGGGACCAGCCGTGGCCGAAGGAATACGACTGGAAGCAGCTGGCCACCCGGCGGCCGGCCGAGCTGTCAGCCAGCAGCCGGGAATGGCGAGACACTCTTGCCGCTGTCCGCCGGGCCGCGGACCGTGAGCTGACGGCGAGCCAGCGATCGATCTTCGCCGCCGTCACGCTTGGCGACCTCCCGCCTGAGGCGCTGACGAGCGGTCTCGGTCCTGACCGGAGCGCGATCTATCGTGGCCTGTTCGAAGCGCGCCGCCGAGTCGGCGCCCGGCTCGCGGCCGACGGCATCCTGGACACTGAAGACAGGCCACGGCGACCAACCAGGCACGTTGCCTGGCTGCGCCCGTTGCTGGCCGCCGATCCTGGCGACACCGGCTGCGATGTCGCGTTCCAGGCCCTCGACCGGTATGCCGAAGCCGACCTGACCGGATCCGACGCGCAGCCGAATTTCCCTGGCATCACCGCACACCTGGCTGGCTGCCAGCCCTGCGGTCAGGATTACCAGGGCCTGCTCGCCGCCACGCGGGCGCTATCGTGCAGCCAGGACGCGATCCCGCCGAGCTCAGCGCGGGACGATGCAGGCGAGGAGCAGCCGTGACGGACAGCCGGTTCGGGATGACCGAACTTGAGGATCTCCCCGACGATCTGCGGGAACGGGTAGGCGTGATCGCGGAGAAATCAGGCTTCGTGCCGAACATCTTCCGCGCTCTGGGCCACCGGCCCGCCGAGCTGCGGGCGTTCCTTGACTACCACGACGCGCTGATGGAGCGCTCGGATGGCCTGACGAAGGCGGAACGAGAACTCATCGTGGTCGCCACCTCGGGAGCGAATCACTGCACCTACTGCGTGGTCGCGCACGGCGCGATCTTGCGGATCCGGGCCAAGGACCGGCTGATTGCCGACCAGGTGGCCACAAATCCGTGGCAAGCCGACCTCGATAAGCGCGGACGGGCCATCGTCGACCTCGCACTGGCGCTGGCGCGAACTCCTGAGCATTTCGGCGAGACCGACCTGGCGAACGCCCGCGCAGCCGGGCTTAGCGACGACGAGATCTGGGACGTCGGCGCGATCACCGCGCTGTTTGCCGCGTCGAACCGGCTCGCTCACCTGATGGCACTGCAGCCGAACGCCGAGTTTTACACGATGGGCCGGCAGCCAAGGGATTAGCAGGGAGCGACGAACTTCTCCAGCACCGGGGCAAGTGCCTGCGCGCTGACGTTGTGGTCCTGGCCAGCTATCGTCCGCAGCTCGGCACCGGGAATTACCTTCGCGAGCGTCGCGGCGGTCTGCGCCATGAACGGCGCGCCGTCCCCGCCGTGCATGAGCAGCGTCGGCGTGGCGATCTGCCGTGCCCGCTCAACCGGGACCGACCTGTCAGCCCCCATCAGCCCGGCGTGGTCATAAGCCAGCGACGGCGCTGTCGCCTCGATGCCTGCCCAGAACGGCGCCTTCCGCATGCTGTCGATCTGCTCGGCCGGCATACCAACGAATGCCATGAAGAGGGCTGCCGCATCGCCGGGCCGACCTTCGTCCAGCGCAGCCATCATCTCGCTCAGGTACCGGTGCCAGGCCGGGGCGAGCGTCGGATCGTCGTCGTAGGGCGCCTCGTACATGGCCAGCTTCGTCACCTGGTCGCCCAGCGCGAGCGCGGCCTCGAGGGCCAGGCAGCCACCCGACGAATGGCCATACAGCGCGGCGGAGCCGCCTGCCTCGCCGATCACCGCGGCGATGTCCTCGATCTCACGCGCAACCGAGTATGGCGGCGTGTCACCGCTGTCGCCCCTGCCGCGCCGGTCGTACGTCAGGACGGTTAGCCGCGGCGCGAGCAGGTCGATGAGCTCGGCCTTGTTCTCAGATTTGCGCACAGTGAGCGCGCCGTCGACGACGACCAGGGCGGGTCCGGTCCCCTGCTTGTCGTAGACGATCCGGGTTCCGTCAGGCGAGGTGACTTCCGGCATCTGCGCATTCCTTTGCCTAGGCGGTCGCGCCAGTTCGCGCTCATGTCAGGATCGGGTGCTATGACCTCCGGCGCAACTGACAGGCCCGGCCTGGCTGCCAGTTTCCTGCACCCGGGCGTGGCGAAGGCCTACGAGCACCGGCCGCCATACCCGCCGGAAGTCTTCGAGGTGCTCGCCAGCCTGATTACCGACGAGCCGAGAAAAGTCCTGGATCTGGGCGCCGGCGAAGGTGCGCTCGCCAGGCCGCTGGCCGGCCTGGTCGACCAGGTCGATGCGGTCGAAATCTCGGCCGCGATGATAGCCGCGGGCCGGCGCCGTCCAGGCGGCGAGCAGCCCAACTTGCACTGGATTCAGGGCGCAGCTGAGTCAGCGCCGCTCGAAGGCGCGTACGCGCTGGTGACCGCCGGGGCCAGCCTGCACTGGATGTCGTTGCAGCAAGTGCTGCCGAGGATGGCGAACGCGATGACCGAACACGCCTGGTTCACGGTGGTCGAGCACGACGCGCGCGACGAGCCCTGGCGACCTGGCCTGCTCGAGGTGATCAGGCGGCACTCCAGGCACCAGGCCTACAACGCGGACTTCTCAGTGGTCGATGTGCTGGCGGCGACCGGACTGTGGACCGAGGCCGGCCGCTGCCGCACGGCAGCCGTTGCATTCCGGCAGCCGGTGGCCGACTACATCGAGGCACTGCACTCCACATCCAGCCTCGCCCGCGAGCTGATGCCTGCCGACGAGGCCTCGGCCTTCGACGCGGCGATCGCCGCCGTGGTGGAGCCTTACGCGGAGGACGGCGCGGTTGAACTCACGATCGTCGGCGACCTGGCCTGGGGCCCGATCACGGTCGCCGGCGCGACTTGAGCAACGCGTTTGACCTTCCCGCAACAGGAATGCATACGGTCTGACCATGGATTCGCCGGAGCGCCTGCTGAGCATCGGCCAGTTCGCGCGAGCGAGCGGGCTGACCGCGAAGGCGCTGCGGCACTATGACGCCGTCGGCCTGCTGGCTCCGGCGTTCGTCGACCCTGGCAGCGGCTACCGGCGGTACCAGGCCGACCAGGTCAGGGCGGCCAGGCTGATCCGCAGGCTCCGCGGCCTCGACCTGCCGGTCGCTGAGGTGCGGCGGCTGCTCGACCTGTACGCGGCGGATCCAGAGGCAATGACCGACGCGCTGGTCTCGCACCGGCGCAGGCTGGTGGCTCGCGCGACGAGGCTGAAGGGCCAGATCCACGATCTGGACCACCTGGTCGCCGGAAAGGAATGGGAATCGATGCCTGAGCGGAACGACAAGCCGTCGCTGGACCACGACGTCCAGCGCAAGCTCGCTGCCGCGCTGTTCAACCGCGTCTGGACGCTGCTGGAGCAGGAGACCAGGACCGAGGCCGAGGACGCGGAGATGATCCATGCCGCGCACGCGTCGACGTACCACTGGATGCAGATCGGCAAGCCGGTCAATCGCGCGCGCGGTGAGTGGCAGTGCTCCCGCGTCTACGCGGTGCTCGGGCTGCCTGAGCCGGCGCTTTTCCACGCCCAGAAGGTCCTCGACATCTGCCAGCGTGAGGGGATCGGCGACTTCGATCTCGCCTTCGCCTACGAGGCACTGGCCCGCGCGAGCGCGCTCAGCGGCGATGAGTCTGAGGCGCGGCGCTGGGCCGAGCTGGCGCGCAGCGCGTGCGAGCAGGTGGCCGAGGATGACGACAGGGAGATCGTGATGGCGGACCTGGAAACGCTGCCGGCGGGCGTCTAGCGACAGCAAGGGACCCGGGGCGCGGAACGGCCCTAACGATCGGTCATTCCGGCAAGCCCGATGCCGACGAGGATCACCTCGAGCGTCCGCGGGCCGTGTACCCCCTGCACGCGGTCAAGCTCGATATCGCTGGTGGCGGAAGGCCCGCTGATCCAGGTGAGCGCATTTGCCGGGTCGAGCAGCGCGACCGCCTCCGGCACCAGGCCGACAACCTGATCGGCGCGCACGACGCACAGATGGTAGTCGGGCACGAGCGAGATGGCGCGCCGTCCCTGGCCTGGCGAACCGTCGAGCACGATCGTGCCGGTCTCGGCGATGGCCGCGGCCGCCGTGGTGATCACGCCTTCGAAGGTGTCAAGCTCCGCGGCACCGAGGCCATCGTCGGTCACGCACTCGACCCCGGGCGGCAGCGGCAGGTCCAGCCCGGCCGGCACGACAACGCGGCTGGCGCAGCGCGCGGCGAGAGCGGCGCAAATCTCGGCGCCAAGCCCGTCCGGTGTGCACGGGCGGACGGTCGCGCCGTAATCACGCAGCCGCTCGGCGAACAGGTCGACCAGCTCCCTGTGGCGCAGTCCGCTGGTCGTCCGGTATCGGACGGTCGAAGGCTCCGGTTCGGTTGCGGAGTTCCCGATCGCCTTCCTGATCCTGCCGAGCACTTCTTCCCTGGCCGTCATGACGGACTCCGGTGCTCGCGCTGCCACCACTGCCGGAACGTGCGGGCAGGCGGGACCGGAACGTCTCTGACCCTGCTCCAGCCGGTCAGCGGAGGCGGGAGCCGACGGATCTTGCCTTTCCTGCCAAGCAGGCGGCCGATCCGTCCGCCGCGCTGGGCGGCCGCGAACCTGCGGGGATCCGACATGGTCCAGGCCGCAGCCGCCATCGTGATCGCCTCAGCGTCCGGAACCCGCGAGGCGCGCGCGGCCTCCTCCACGTGCCTGGCGCGCAGGTGAACGAGTATCGAGGGAATGTCGATCTTGACGGGGCAGGCGTCGTAACAGGCGCCGCACAAAGAGGAGGCAAACGGCAGGGACGCGTTGTCCTCGACCCCGGTGAGCATCGGTGACAGGACGGCGCCGATCGGCCCCGGGTAAACCGAGCCGTATGCGTGCCCGCCGACGCGCTCGTAAACCGGGCAGACGTTCAGGCAGGCCGAGCACCTGATGCAGTGCAACGCCGGACGGCCGACCTCATCGGCGAGCGCTGCGGTCCTGCCGTTGTCCAGCAGCACGAGGTGCACCTGCTGCGGCCCGTCGCCCGGGGTCACCCCGCTCCACATCGACGTATAGGGATTCATCCGCTCGCCAGTCGAGGATCGGGGCAGCAACTGCAGGAAGACCCCGAGGTCGGACCAGGACGGAACGACTTTCTCGATCCCCATGACGGTGATCAGCGTGCGCGGCAGCGTCAGGCACATCCGGCCGTTGCCCTCCGACTCGACCACGCAGAGCGTGCCCGTCTCTGCCACGGCGAAGTTCGCGCCGCTGATCCCGACCTCGGCGGAGAGGAACTTGCGTCGCAGGTGCAGCCGCGCTGCTTCGGCAAGAGCCCGCGGCTCGTCGGTCAGGCTGGGGTCCACGTCGCGCATCTCGCGCAGGAAGATCTCCCTGATCTCGGCCCTGTTCCGGTGGATCGCCGGCACAAGGAAGTGCGAAGGCCGGTCCTTCCCGAGCTGGACGATGAGCTCGGCCAGGTCCGTTTCGACGGCCGAGATGCCGGCCCCCGCCAAGGCGTCGTTGAGCCCGATCTCGTCGGTCACGATCGACTTGACCTTCACGACTTCGCTCGCGCCAGCGGCGCGGACCAGGTCGGTGACGATCTGGTTGGCCTCGACAGCGTCCATGGCCCAGTGCACGGTCCCGCCGCGGGCCGTGAACTCGGCCTCAAGCTGCTCAAGGTAGCCGTCGAGGCTAGCCATCGTGTGGGCCTTGATCGCGCGGCCCGCCTCGCGCAGCTCCTCCCAGTCCGGCAGCTCGCCAACCGCCCTGGCCCGCTTGGCCCTGATCGTGGTCGTTGCCTTGGCCAGGTTCCTGCGCAGCTGGGAATCGGCGAGCGCGGTACGCGCGGCGGCCGGGAACGGCTCCGCGCCGCGCAGGTGCCCGACGCCTCGCGGCGCTACTGGCAGCTCCGGCATGCCGAGAAAGGTGCTCACCCGTTCTCCCTGGTGCTGGCGAGGATCTCAGCCAGGTGCACCGTCGTGGTGCCCGCGTTCAGCCTCGACAGCCCGCCGCCGATGTGCATCAGGCACGAGCTGTCGCTGGCCACGCACGTCTCGGCGCCGGTCGCCAGCACATTGCGCATCTTGTCGGCCAGCATCACGGCCGACACGTCAGCGTTCTTGATCGCGAACGTGCCACCGAAGCCGCAGCACGCCGCAGCGTCCGGCAGCTCCACCAGCTCAAGGCCGCCGACGTTCCGCAACAGCCGGAGCGGACGGTCGCCGACCCTGAGCATCCGCAGCGAGTGGCAGGTCGGGTGGTAGGTCACCCGATGCGGGTAGTACGCACCGACGTCCTCGACGGCCAGTACGTCGGTGAGGAACTCCGAGAGCTCGTATGTCCTCGCTGCGACCTCCTCGGCTCGCGCGGCGAGGGCTTCGTCGCCGAACCGCCGCGCGACCATCGCGTGCTGATGCCGAACCGAGCCCGTGCACGAGCCGGAAGGCACCACGATCGCGTCGTAGCCCGCGAATGTCTCCGCGTAACGCCGGATCAGCGGCAGCGCCAGGCGCTGGTATCCGGTGTTCACGTGCATCTGGCCGCAGCAGGTCTGGCCGAGCGGGAACTCCACCTGGTGCCCGAGCCGCTCAAGCAGCGTCACGCACGCGCGCCCGGCCCGCGGGAACAACGTGTCCGCGAGGCACGTGATGAACAGCGCGACCCGCATTCTCACAGTGTTACCCGAACAGGCAGAGGTCATGGAGGAATCACGGCGGATCTGCTGATAATCATCCGTGGCGTCGAGAGCTACACCGTTTCTCGCCGCAGCCGCCGATCTTGGTGCGTCAGGCGGCAGGGTCATGGTGGCCGAGGTCGCGCCTGACCGGCTTGCACTGCGGGAGGTGCACAGGTTCGGCAACGCGCCGGTGACGGTAGCCGGAATTATGCACACCGACGTGTTGCGGCTGTACGAAGAGGTGCTCGAAGGACTGCGGACCGCGGCGGCCACTGCAGAGATCGCCAGCGTCGGCATCGACTCGTGGGGCGTCGACTACGGGTTGCTGGACGCCGATGGCGCGCTGCTGGGCAACCCGGTGCACTACCGGGATGTCAGGACCGCGGGGGCAGCCGAGCGGCTCGCTGCCATGATCGATCCCGCTGAACTGTACGGGATCACCGGCGTTCCGACGATCCCGATCAATACGCTGTGCCAGCTCGTTGCCGCAGCGGGGACGGCACAGCTCGATGCGGCGCGAACCCTGCTCCTGCTGCCGGACCTGCTGACTTACTGGCTGACCGGCGCCGTCGCCGCGGAAGTAACGAACGCTTCCACCACCCAGCTGCTCGACGTGCGAACCGGGCGCTGGGCTGGCAGGGTAGCCGAGCAGGTGGGACTCCGGCCGGACATCTTCCCGCCGCTCCGCAATCCGGGCGACGTTGTCGGGCCGACGCTGCCGGAGGTTCGCGCTCGCACCGGGCTGGCCGCGGCGACCCCGGTGACCGCTGCCGCTTCACATGACACGGCATCGGCCGTCGTCGCGGTTCCTGCCGCGGGAACCGACTTCGCCTATATCTCGTGCGGGACGTGGTCGCTGGTCGGGGTCGAGCTGGACCGCCCGGTGCTGACCGAGGCGAGCAGGCTGGCCAGCTTCACGAACGAGATCGGCGTCGACCGGACCGTCCGGTACCTGCGCAACGTCATGGGCCTGTGGCTACTGCAGGAGTCGATGAGGTGCTGGTCTGCGGCCGGCTTGCGGGTCAGCCTCGCCGAGTTGCTCGGCCAGGCCGCGTCGTCAGATCCGCTCCGCACAGTCGTCGATGCCGACGACATGGATCTGCTGCGGGCCGGAGACATGCCCGCGAGGATCGCGGCTGCCTGCGCGCGAGCCGGCCAGCCGGTCCCTTCGGAGCCAGGGCAGACGGTCCGCTGCATTATCGACAGCCTGGCGCTAGCGCACCGCAGGGCAGTCCGGCAGGCGCAGCAGCTGTCGGGCCGCAGCGTCAGCGTCGTGCACATGGTCGGCGGCGGGTCGAGGAACGCGCTGCTCTGCCAGCTCACCGCCGATGCGTGCGGGCTTCCCGTGCTGGCCGGCCCCGCCGAGGCGACCGCGCTGGGCAACGCGCTGATTCAGGCCAGGGCGCACGGCGCCGCCCCGGCAGGTCTGGATGGCATGCGCGCGCTGATACGCCGGACCCAGCCGGTACGCCGCTTTGACCCGTCAGGCAGCGCTGACCCGTGGGATGTTGCCGCGCGCAAGCTCGGCCAAGACTGACCAGCCCGGAACCAATCGGTTCCGGGCTGGCTGACGGCGAGGACCAGTCTCACCTGCTTGGTTGCGGACAATGTCCGCTGACCTTCGGGTTCGCGCCGACGTAGTTCAGTGGCCCAGCCAATACCGTCACTACGATCGTGCCAGCCCGAGCACAGCCAGGATTTGAGCTGTAGTAATGGCGCTGAGCACCGGCGATCGCGCCGATGACCAGCCAGACCACCAGCACGACTCCGAGGATACGCATGTGCAGCCTCCGATCATCGCAGGCGGTCATCTGACCGCCTGGCCACAGGCGCGGCTGGCGGTGCCGCCAGGCTGCTCGCCTTAGGCGGCATCCCAGCTACCTCCCTATCCGCTACATAAACCCCGATAGCGCAAGGGGATCGGGCAAACCGCGCGCCGTGCCACAGGTCAGGCGCCAGGCCTCCCAGCCGACGTGTTTAGAAATTCGTCGCTGGGCAGAGTGACATCCGCCATTTTGCTCATCCGAGAAAGCAGCAAATCCCATGGCACTCGTGTTCGCGGTCTTCTTGTTCGCTTTGCTTGCCGTTTACGCACGTCCTGAAGGGCGGGCTCAGCGGATTGCACGCCTCAAGAACGGAATAGCCCGCGCCGGAAGAATGGCCAGGGCCGTGCGAATGAGGGGCAGCGACACTGTCGACCGGATCACCGCCGAACTAGCCGACGATCACCGCAGCACGGGCGGAGTCGGCCACCTTCTGACGCCGGCCGACGGCGGTGGAGTCGAACCGCTGCAGCAGCGCGCGAGGAGCTGAAAGGCGCCAGGCGCGCAGCTATGCCGTAGTCACTCGCATCTGCGGCAGGCTGCGTTCGCGCAGGTCAAAAGCTCTTCTGGCGACCAATTTTCCAGCTGATCCGACAACCGATGTTTGAAATCCATGGGGCGGGCACAAATGGGCCGTGTACCGTAACTGGTTCGCCGGAGGTGACCGGTAGTGACTCGACAAGCGACTATCAACGAGCCGCGACCGGCCCCGACACTGCCGGCTCCCGATGCTCCCCCGATCTGCGATCTCGAGCAGTGTGACGACAATGAGCTGCTCGAGACGATTCGCTCCTTGCCACGCGAGCACCCGGCGAGGGAAGCAGCCTGCGAGGTGCTCGTCAGCCGGTACCGCCCGTTGGTGCGCTCCTGCGTCCGGCGGTTCCAGAACAGCCCTGAGCCATACGAAGACCTGCTTCAGGTCGGCTACGTGGGGCTGCTCAAGGCCATCAACAACTACGATCCCGCCGCTGGCACCGGGCTGGCTGGCTATGCGCTGCCCTGCGTCAGCGGCGAGATCAAGCGGTATTTCCGCGACAAGCGCTGGCAGGTCCATGTCAGGCGGTCGCTCCAGGAGCTACGGCTGTCGGTCAGGGCGGTCACCGCCGAGCTCACCCAGACACTGGGTCACGCGCCGTCGGACGCCGAGATCGCAGAGCGACTGAACGTCACCGAGGACGATCTGCGCGAGGTCAGGCGAGCTGAGCTTGCGTTCCAGTCGTCCTCGCTGGACGCGCCGCTTGCCGATGACGAGGGCCGCGCCAGCTTGGGCGACCTGATCGGCACCGAAGACCCGCAGCTCGAGCACGTGCTCGACATGGAAGCGGTCTGGAAGCAAATGAGCGGCCTACCCGACAGGGAGCAGCGGCTCCTGCTTCTGCGCTTCTACGGCAACATGACCCAGGCCGAAATCGGCAAGCACCTAGGGATCTCCCAGATGCACGTCTCGCGGCTGCTCGCCGAGGCGCTGGAATACCTCCGCGAGCACCTACTGGAGCCCGTGTAGCGGCCAGGCCCTTTCCAACCTCCGCCTCGTACTAGCACCTGAAAGGGACCGAACCCATGAAGTCAGCGACAGCCTTGACGATCCTGGCGGTGGGCGCCGTGTTCGCATTCGCCGTCACAGCACATCCGTCCTTCCTGAATCTTCAGGTCGTCGGCTGGGTCCTCATGCTCACCGGAATCGTCGGCCTCGTCATACCGAGGCGCGGCCGGGGCTGGCTGCGTCGCAGTGTGCTCGTGAAGGGCTCGCCGGACTTCACTGAGGAGGCCGCAGACGCTTCCCGCAGGCCGATCGCCCCGCTCGAGCCAGCGGACTCGGCGCCGACTGTCGTTGACGGTCAGGTTGAACGCGAATCGATCGTCGAGTACATCGAGAAGTAGTAAGGCCAGTTCACCGGGGCACTTAGCACACCGCTCCAGCTGCCTTACCGGGCACCTGCGCAGCGGTGTGCTAGTGCGCTCGGCCGGCTCCCACCGGGACGCTCGTGCGCGACCTTGCAGCACGGCTATCGATGCGCGCGAGTATCCGGCGACGCTCATCCTCGCTGGTTCCGCCCCACACGCCGTGCACCTGGCGAGTTGCGAGGGCGAAATCGAGACACTCGGCCCGGACCGCGCACTGCGTGCAGACCGACTTCGCCTTGTTGAGCTGTCTAGCCGCCGGGCCTACCGAAGACAACGGAAAGAAGAGCTCGGGGTCGGCGGACAGGCAGGCGCCTCGCGCGCGCCAGTCGGTATCTGCGAATTTCATCACGCTCGTCTTTCTTCGGCTTGTGAGTCCGGCCTCGGCGCCGGCATAGCCGTCATCGCGTTCATGGCCAACGGTCCCCTGCCCCTAGCCACAGGGTTTATTCACGACCGCTCCGCCTATCCGTAACCATGGCGCGCGATATGCGATCAGCGGACCCTCTTGGCGTTCCCGGCGCGCTGGGAATTGCCGCTCCGGCCGGTCGCTGCCCGGCGTCCCTGCCCGTTGCCGCCAGCCGTCCCCCCGTTGCCATCTGCCTGAGCAGCACGTTCCTGCTTCCTGGCCCTGGCGGGGCGCTCAGGGCTGTCACCGACTCGCAGCACCATCATCGTGATGTCATCGATGAGGTTGCCAGCGGTGAACTCGAGCAGCGCCCGCTCCATGGCGACCTCGAAATCGTCAGGATGAGTCCCCGCCAGTCCGGCCAGCGCGTCGCTCAGCCTCGCCTGGAAGTAGGTCCTGTCGCGGCCTCTGGCTTGGGTGAGGCCGTCGGTGTACAGGAACAAGATGTCGCCCTTGCTCAGGGTCAGCTCGTGCGTGGCCGGCTCCGCGTCGGTGTCCAGCCCGAGCGGCAGGCCTCCCCCGCCGGGTAGCTGGACGCGCCCGTCCGAGCGGATCACGGCGGCACTGGGATGACCGGCGCTGCCGAGCGCGACGCGCAGAGCACCGTTGCGCCACTGCAGGTGCGCGATGCTCGCGGTGACGAATCCGCCACTGAGCTCCTCGGCGAGCAAGATCTTGTTGGCGCCTGACAGCACTGCGGCCGGATCGGCCGTGTCATGCGCGATGACCCGGATTGCGTGCCTGGCCGCCGCTGTAACCGCGGCCGCCTCCTCGCCCTTGCCGCAGACGTCTCCTACTGATAGCCCCCAGCCGCCGGGCGTCTGGTAAGCATCGTAGAAGTCTGCGCCGATCTCGAAACCCTCGGTCGCGGCGACGTAGGCTGCCGCAAGTTCAGTTCCGGCTATCTCTGGCAGGCGCCGCGGCAGCAGGCTGGCCTGAAGCGCATCGGCGATCTCCGTGCGCCGCCGGAACATGTGGTCAACGCGGATGGCGAGGGCAAGCTGCTCCCCGAGCTCTTCGACGAGGCCGAGATCAGCAATTTCGAAGTGCTTCTGATCTGTCTGCCTGGCCAGCGTCAGCACGCCGTACCGGCGCTCACCGTCGTTGATCGGCACGGACAGCACCGACGTGGTACCGAGCATCATGAGCAACGGGATGTCCCCTGGACCCGGCCCGAGCAGGCCGGCGTCCTCCGCGTGAGCGATCAGCGCCGCTTGCCCCGACTCGTGCACCGAGTGCGGCAACGACCCGGGCATCGGGTTCAGGGCGGCGGCCGAGTCCCTGAGCCCGGCCAGGCCCGGGCCCTCGGGCCCGATGACGAACTGCCGTCTGAGCTGGCCGCGGCGATCAAGGTCGACGATCACCCACGATGCCAGCTCGCTGGCCAGCAGACGGGCACAGCGCTGCAATGTCATCGACTCGCTGAAGTTCTCATTCTCCAGGAGGAGCCGCGTCACCGCGGTCACCAGGTCCATCCGCTGGGTGATCGCCTGCACGGCATCAGCCGGCCGTTCGCCGCCTTGCACGCCGTCGCCAGGCTCTGCTCGCGCGGTGATCGCCTCGCCGTTCCCGCTGGCTGGATTCCTGGCATTCTTCGACTGGGCGGCGGCGGGCTTCTGCTTCGCGCCAGTGCGGCCGGTCGGATGTGCCACGCCAGCCGCTTCTTGCGGACCGTTGCCTGCGGCCACGATCAGGCGATCATTTTCCCCGCTGACGCTGACCAGCCCGATCGCCAGCTCACGCGGGGCCGGACCGGCCGAGCCCAGCAGGCTGGCTCTGACCTGGCCGGCCCGCCCGCTCCTGGCGACGGCGTTAAGTTGCGTCTGCAGGGCAGCCCGGCCTGACAGGTCCACGAACGTGGTAAACGGCCTGCCCGTCGCGTAGCCCGGCTTAGACCCGAGCAGCTCGGCTGCGGCCTTGTTAACCCGCAAGACCGTGCCGTCTCTGGCTAGCAGGAACAGCGGAACCGGAGCGTCGGTGAACGTGGCCCTGAGCAGCCGGCGTTCGGTGGCGTCGGCACCAGCCTGCCGATTGCCCGCCTGGTCACCGGAGGCTGGCGGCGTGGCCAGCAGGCCGATCGCGGCCTCGAGCTCGGCGAAAGCAGCGTCCAGTAGCGAGCTGACGTCCGCGCTGGGCAGGCTCGCCGCCTGCCGCAGCGCGGCGTGGCGTTTAGCGAGCTCAGCGACCTCCGTCGCGGCGTCATCAGGCTCTCGCCCTTCCGGCAACGACATGTCCTATCTCATCGATGGTTTGAGTTGGTAACTGGCCCGGTATTTCGCCCGCCTAGGTCCACTAGATCAGCCTGCCGATCGGAGCGTCTAGTGGGAAGCGCTTTGTGGCGCGGACTTGACATCCAGCCGCTCGATCGCGGCGGCAGCCAAGTCCGTCACGTGCGCCAGGACGTTCAGCTCAAGGAAGGTTACCGGCGGGCTGGAGCGGTCCCGCACGATCGTGATCGCACCGAGCGGCCGGCCGCAGACGGTGATCGGACTGACCGCGTAGGAGCCCGCGCTGAGCGCTTCCGCGACTCGCTGCCCGTCTGGAAGCACGCCGAGTTCAGCCGAGTCAGCGATCTCTGCCTGTACCAGTGGCGTGCGCTGATCCATCGCGCAGACCGTCAAGGGACAGTCCGATATCTCAACCTCTGCCACCGCCGTGGCGAGCTCGGGCAAGGACTCGCGGCAGGCCACTGATCTCGAGCCGTGTCCGGCAGGGGCCAGATCCACGATGACCCAGTCGGCGAACGCTCCGGCCAGAGCGTCGGCGGTGCTGGCCATCAGGTCCCGCTGCCCGGTTGCGGCAACGGCGGCCTCGCCAGCTGCGGCGAGGGCATCGAGCGCCGTGGTCCAGGCGCGCGCCCGCTCTGCGGGCCATTCATATGCCGGGAGCCTCATAATCCTTCTGCCAGGTCTGTGCTAATCGCCGCCTGCACCTCAGGCCGGTAGGCCTGTCGGGCGGATGGCGGCAGGTACGGCGGTCGGAACCAGTTACCCAGCACTTGCCAAGCTCAAACGACCCGCTCAGCGCACATCGAGCTCGTGTGATTCAACGATTCTCCTGGCCACCTCGGTGACCTTCATCTGGCGAGTCTGAGAGATCTCCCGCATCCGCCGCAACGCCTCGTCCGCGCTGCAGCTGAGGCCGACCATCAAGATCCCCTTGGCCTGGTCGACGACCGCCCGTGAGTCAGCGCCCTCGCTGAGCTGACGCACGGTCCGCTGGGCGGCGTCATAGGTCGAGGTATTGCGCATGACCGCGCTTCCGAAGGCGATCAGCAGCTGGGCGACCGGCGCCCGGCTGGCGTCAAGCACGCGTGGCCGGGTCGCGTACAGCGTCAGCGTCAGCGCGACCTGGTCCGCGTTCTCCGCGCTGCTCGACTTGTGAGCCAGGGACAACGAGGATCGTACGCCCATCGACAGCGCGCGGCTGGTGTACTCCGGCCACCGGCTTTCACTCAGGGTGTCCGGGCAGCTCATCGGCCGTCCCTCAGCGAGCGCATCGATCGTCGGCCCACGTCGCGGCGCGAGCTGGATGTCGGCGAGCTCGGACAGGTCTGGGTGACTGGCCGCGGTGATAATCGGCTCATCGCCATGCCAGAGCATCGATGTCGCCCCTGAGCAGCCCGGTACGTGCCGGGCAGCGAGCTCGACTAGCCGGTGCATCGCACGCGGCTCTGAGGCGCTCGCCAAGGTCAGCAGCTCCCCGGCAGAATGAGCAAGTTCCGCGCTCAGATCGCCGGGCTCCCCTTCAGTCACCGCCACCTCGAACTAGACAGTCACGACCACAACGTCCACGATCGTCAATTACCCACCCTATGCTCGGCCGCAGAGCCGTGCGAGCCAAGAGGCTCGGCTGGATCACGGCAGGGCTAATGCCATCGAAGAGGCACCATTGCCCCTGCGCGAGTAAGCTCCGGGTCGATAGGCCGACCCTAGGTTAACGGCATAGGGGACTTAACGGAATGCTCCAGCTTGCCCCAGACGGCGCCGCCAGCAACGAGGTGGTGCCGGTACTCCTGATCGAGGATGACGAAGCGGATGCTCTCCTCGTGCGCGAGTACCTGGCCGACGCCGGACTGGCGGTTTCGCTGTCCTGGCAGCAGAGCCTCGCCGCGGCCACGCCCGAGCTCGCGGCGAGTCCTGTCTGCGTTCTGCTTGACCTGGGATTGCCTGACTCGGTTGGCTTCGAAGGGATCAGGCATGTGCTCAGCCTGGCCCCCGATGCCGCGGTCCTAGTTCTGACCGGGGCCAACGACGAGTCGCTCGGCATCGCGGCCATGACGGCTGGCGCGCAGGATTACCTGATAAAGGGACAGGTCGACGGGGCGACCCTGAGCCGCTGCATCCGGTACGCCGTTGAACGCAAGCGGGCCAACGAGACCGCAAGACAGCTGCGCGAGGCCGCGATCCGGCAGGCCGAATACACCAGGCTGGAGCGCGGACTTCTGCCCGTGCCAATCCTGAACGACGCGAACCTCTATCACACCTTGCGCTACCGGCCGGGTCGAGATCAGGCGCTGCTCGGCGGCGACTTCTATGACCTGATCGAGCTCAGCGACGGCACGCTGCAGGCCCTGATCGGCGACGTATGCGGCCATGGTCCTGACGAGGCCGCACTCGGGGTATGCCTGCGGGTCGCGTGGCGCACCCTGGTCCTTTCCGGGCGGGATCCCACGCAAATCCTTGACTGCCTGCAGGAAGTGCTGATTCGCGAGCGGCACAGGCCCGAGGTGTTCGCGACCGTCGCCACGCTCAGCGTCGATATTGCGAGCGGCGATGGCGTCATTTACATCGCAGGACACCCACCGCCCGTGCTGCTCGGGTCTACTCTCACGACGCTGGGCGATGGCCGGGCTGGCCCGCCACTCGGCTTGTTTGATGAAGAGTGGCCCGCCGTACCCGTCGCGCTCGGGCGCGAATGGTCTTTGATGCTCTATACCGACGGCCTGATCGAGGGCAAAGGCGGTCCCGATGGCACGGTACTCGGGCCGGAGGGGCTGCTCAGTCTCGTCACCGCCGCATCCCCTGGCTCGTCAGTCCATGGGTTCGAGGATGCGCTCGCCGACACGCTGCTTAAGACGGTGGAGCGCCTTAATGGCGGTCCGCTGGCCGACGATGTCGCGTTCATCATCGTCGGGCACCACTCGTGACTGATCAGCTCGCCACCTCGGCGTCGACGCCGCCAGACCAGGAAGCGGCGGCGAACGTCTGGGCAAGGACCAGGCGCGGCATCCGCCAGGGAGCTTGGTCACTGCGGCGCAGGCTCGCGCTGGCGTTCGTAGTCGCCGGCGTCGTTGTCGTCATCGGCGCAGTACTCGGTGCCTTGGCACTGAACAGTCTCGTCGGCGCCGTCGATGTCCAGGTCAACCGGCTCGACCCGGCAGCCAGGAACACGAGTTACGTGCTGGCCTCGCTGCTAAACGAGGAGACCGGTGTCCGCGGCTACGTCCTGACTCATGAACAGTCATTCCTGGAGCCGTACCACACGGGTGTGGTCGAGACAACGGACCGCATCCGAAGGCTGCACCAGCTCATCGATCCCTATACCGACCTCCGCCCGAGGCTCCGGGCTGTGGAAGCCGCCGCGGACCAGTGGCGGTCTGAGTACGCCGTACCTGCGATAGCTGCCGCCCGGAAGGGCGGTACGCCGGGAAAGGCGCTCGAGACCACAGGCAAGAACACCTTCGATGAGATCCGCACCACGATCGGGGCACTGAACCACGACATACTCCGCGAGCGGCAGGCTGCGCTGAACCGCCTGCACGCGGCGACGACGGCTGTCGTCATCGTCGCGATCACCGGGGCGGTGGCCGTCATCGCCGCGGCGGCGGCAGCATGGGCAGCGATGACGGGGTGGGTCATCAGGCCGCTGGCGGCCCTCGGCACCGAGGCGCAGGTGGTGGCGTCCGGCGGCGTCGACCATCAGCTGAAGGTGGACGGCCCGCGTGAGCTCTTGGAGCTCGCTGCCGACGTCGAGGCCATGCGGCGCCAGCTCAGATTCAGCATGGCCGACATCTCCTACAAGGCCAACGAGCTCGAGCGATCCAACCGCGAACTCGAGCAGTTCGCCTATGTCGCATCGCACGACTTGCAGGAACCCTTGAGGAAGGTAGCCAGCTTCTGCCAGATGCTGGAGTCCCGATACGCCGGCCAGCTCGATGATCGCGCCCGCCAGTACATCGCTTTCGCGGTGGACGGGGCCAAGCGCATGCAGCTGCTGATCAACGAGCTGCTGACGTTCTCCAGGGTTGGCCAGCCCGGCACGGTCCGAGGACCGGTAGACCTGAACGCGGTGGCGAGCGAGGCAGTTGACCGGCTTGACGCCACGATCACCGACACCGAAGCCCAGGTAACAGTTGCCGAACTGCCCACGATCGAGGGTGACGCGACGCTGCTCACCCAGCTCTTCCAGAACCTGATCGCCAACTCGATCAAGTTCAGGCGGATGGAGGAGCCGCCCGCTATCAAGATCACCGCAGAGCGACAAGACGGTCAGTGGGAGTTCGCCTGCGAGGACAACGGAATCGGGATCGCGCCGGCGCACGCAGAGCGAGTGTTCGTGATCTTTCAGCGGCTGCACCCAAGGGACGCCTATCCGGGCACCGGAATCGGGCTCGCATTGTGCCGGAAGATCGTCGATTTCCACGGCGGTCACATCTGGATAGACACAGCAGGCCATCCCGGGTCAGGTACTACAATCCGGTGGACACTTCCCGGTGCTGACGGGCACGAGGAGGCCAATTGACCGCCGGCGATTCGGGGATCATGATCCAGATCCTGCTTGTGGAAGACGACCCTGGCGACGTGCTGATCACGCGCGAGGCCTTCGCGGACAACAAGGTCAGGAATCAGCTCAGCGTGGTTTCCGACGGCGAGGCCGCGATGGCTTTCCTGCGCCGCGAAGAGGGATACGCCGACGCGCCCCGGCCTGACCTCGTCCTCCTCGATCTCAACCTGCCGAGGAAGGCCGGCCACGAGGTGCTTGCCGAGATCAAGTCGGATGTCGATTTGCAGCGCATCCCGGTCGTCGTGCTGACCACGTCCGATGCGGAGGAGGACATCCTGCGCAGCTACGACCTGCACGCTAACGCTTATGTGACCAAGCCGGTCGATTTCGACTGTTTCTTGAACGTAGTTCGTCAGATCGACGAATTCTTCGTCACAGTGGTCAAGCTGCCGGGACGCTAGCCCGCTGCCTCCGGTTATCCCGCCGCCTCACGGGGAAGAGGTCGGTTCGCTATGAGCGCGCCTGACGACCGGCACGAGACCCCGGACGAGCGTGACGACCGCAACCTCATGGAGTTGCTGCAAGAGCTGCGGGTCGCCGGGCTCGGCGTGCAGGTGCTCTTCGGCTTTCTGCTGTCACTTCCTTTCACCAACGGGTTCGCCAAGCTGTCTCACGCCCAGCGCGGCCTGTACATGGCCGATCTGATACTTGCCGCCCTAGCGACTATCTTGCTGGTCGGCCCGGTGGCCTATCACCGCCTCGTCTTCCGGCATCACCTGAAGAATCCCCTGGTCAATGTCGCGAACAGGTCGGCCATCGCTGGCCTGTTCGCGGTCGCGCTCGCGGTCGTAGTCGCCGTGATCCTGGTGACGAGCTTCGTCGAAGGCCAGACTCCCGCCATCATCGTCGGGATCTTCATCGGCTGCCTGTTCGCGCTGTTGTGGTTCGCGCTGCCGCTGATCCGGCGACAGCGTTCAGACCGCATCAGGTAACCGGGCGCCGTGACCAGCAGCCAGGCAGGGCGAACCGCAAACCTGGCCAGCCCGCTGCCGAGGCGGACGTACCATGCACCAGTGAGCGGATCTGATGCCGGGACGGCGACTGGCTCGCCCGGTCGCGGCAGCGATCTGAAGCTTGCCGGCTTGCTCAGCAGGTGGCGCAGCGACCTGGCGGAGTGGGCAATTCCAGATCACATACTCAAGGCCGTGCCTGATTCACCATGGGTGCTGCCTGGTCAGGTCTTTGCCAGGCGGGCCGACAGGCTGACCGCCGAGCCCGCTGGACCGTCCTATGAGCGTGCCTGGGCAGCACTGGATCCGCCGGGTAGCGTGCTTGACATCGGATCCGGTCCTGGGGCCGCATGCCTGCCGCTGCTGGCTCGCACGACTGAGCTCACAGCGGTCGACGTTGACGAGCAGATGCTCGCGCTGCTGGCGGAGCGCTCGGCGGCACGAGGCGTCACGGCGCGATGCGTACCGGGGCAATGGCCCGAAGTGGCGTCCATGGTCCCGGCAGCGGACGTCGTCACCTGCCATCACGTGCTCTACAACGCCCCAGAGCTCGAGGCTTTTCTGGTCGCGCTCACCAATCACGCCCGGCGGCAGGTCATCGTCGAGATCGCAACCTTGCACCCGCTGACATCGTTGAACGAGATGTGGTTGCGATTCCACGACCTGCGGCGGCCTGATCGGCCGACGGCCGATGACGTGGTGGAGATCCTGCGCGAAATGGGAGTACAGGCCGGCCATCAGCGCTGGCGCAGAGCCGCGCGAGCCGACTACAGCAGCTTCGCCGAGCTGACCGATGTCACCAGACGGCGGCTCTGCCTTCCTCAGCAGCGAGCGCCCGAGGTTTCGGATGCACTGATCGAGGCGGGCGTGGATCCCGAGAACCCCCAGGACCTTGGCTCGTCTGGCCGGGATGTCATGACGATTTGGTGGGCCGGCCGTGCGCAGAATTAACTTCCCGCCAGCTCCAGCCTATTTGGCTGCTTGTACGTCATGTTGTAGAGACGGTAGGACAGTTCAACGACGGTGAGGCACCTGAGATGACCGACTGGCCGGACGACTGGTTCCGAGAGTCCGCTGGGGCTACCCCTGGGGCGCAGCCGGGGCAAGGCCCCGCGCCCCGGCCGGGTTCGCCGGGCGGGTTTAGCGCCGAGCCGACGCAACAACTTCCTTACCGGTCCGGCGGCGCCAGCGCTTCCGGCGCGCCTGGCGGCGGCTGGCCGTCTCAGCCCGCCGCCCGGACGGCACGGCCAACTGCGCTCCCGCCGAGCGCCGGAGGCGACGGTTACGGTTACTCGGGCTATGGTGGCCCGCCGGGATACCGGCGCTGGCTCCGGCCCAAGCGCATCGCCGGGATCATTGCGGTCTTGCTGTCGGTCGTGATCGTCGGCAGCGTGATCACGTACTTCTACCTGGATTCCAAGATCACCAGGAAGAACATCCTCGTCGACTACAAGGGCCGGCCGGTGCAGGGCGCCGGCACGAACTGGCTGATCACCGGATCCGACAGCAGGCAGGGCCTGACCCGCAAGGAAGAACGCAAGCTCGCGACCGGTCGCGACATCAGCGGTCAGCGGTCGGACACGATCATGGTGATGCACATGCCGTCGAACGGCGGGCGGCCCGTCCTGATCAGTCTCCCCCGCGATTCGTATGTGCCGATTCCCGGCCACGGGTCGGACAAGATCAACGCCGCGTATGCCTATGGCGGGGCGCGGCTGCTCGCCGAGACGGTGCAGAACGTCACCGGGCTGCGGATCGATCACTTCATGACGATTGGATTCGGCGGCTTCGTCCGCGTCGTCGACGCGATCGGCGGGGTCAGGATGTGCCTGAAGCAGCCGATCAGGGACCCGGCCGCCGGCCTGCATCTGCATAAGGGCTGCCAGACCCTGGACGGCGCCGAGGCGCTCGGGTTCGTTCGGACCAGGCATAACTTCACGACCCAGGACCTGCAGCGGATCCAGAACCAGCGGGTCTTCCTGCGGGCCTTGCTGCGCAAGCTGACGAGCACCGGCGTGATCCTCAACCCGTTCTCCAGCCTGCCCGCCGCTTCCGGCGTCGCGGGAACGCTGACGGTCGACAACGGCACGCACCTGTTCCAGCTCCTTCAGGTCGCGCTAGCGCTGCGGAACCCGCTCACGACCACCGTGCCTATCTCAGGCAGCTTCGTGACGTCCAGCGGTCAGGACGCGCTGAAGTGGGACACGCCCAAGGCGCTGGAGCTGTTCCGCGAACTGAATAAGGACCAAAAGATCTCGAAGGGCCTGATCGAAGGCTCGAAGCAAGCCGGCTGAGCCGAACCGGGGCACCGTCCACCGAACCCGGGGGCCGGTCTGGTCGCATCGATTTTCTTCTGAGCCTGCCTTCAGCAAACGTTCAGGCAGGTGGCGGACAATAGTGTGATGAGCACTGTGTCCAGCGATCACCAGCAGCCGACGGCCAAGCTGCTTGTCGTCGAGGATGAACCGAACATCCTCGAGCTGCTGGCCGCGAGCCTGCGCTACGCGGGCTTCGACGTCGTCACGGCCGCAGCCGGTTCGGAGGCAGTGCAGGCGGCCCAACGACACCGCCCGGATCTGATCGTGCTCGACGTGATGCTTCCCGACATGGACGGCTTCGACGTGCTGCACCGGCTACGCGGCGGCGGCACCCGCACCCCGGTGGTGTTCCTCACCGCAAGGGACTCCACGGAGGACAAGGTGCGCGGCCTGACGCTGGGCGGCGATGACTACGTCACTAAGCCGTTCAGCCTCGAGGAGGTCATCGCCAGGATCCACGCCGTGCTCAGGCGCACCAGAGGCGGCGCGGGTGAGCCGTCACCCCGGCTCGCATTCGCCGATCTCGAGCTGGACGAAGACAGCCACGAAGTCTGGCGCGGCGGCACCCAGGTCCAGCTGTCGCCGACCGAGTTCAAGCTGCTCAGATATTTCATGCGCAACGCTGGCCGGGTGCTGTCGAAAATGCAGATTCTCGACCACGTCTGGGACTACGACTTCAGGGGTGACACCGGAATCGTCGAGTCCTATGTATCCGTTCTGCGCAGGAAGATCGACGCCAACGAGCCGCATCTTCTGCACACCCTGCGTGGCGTCGGCTACGTCATGCGGCTGCCCGTCTCCTAGCCAGGCTTAGTTTCATGACGTACCAGGGACCCGCTCCAGGCTTCTGGCGGTCGGCTCGGCAGC
>DATELR010000180.1:0-4238 GCA_035276345.1 Streptosporangiaceae bacterium
CGGCGGCCTGCGCGCGGGTGGCCTCCCGCTAGGCCAGCCAGGCGCTCTCCTCGACCGCGACGCCGGGTAGGCGCGGGCCTGGCCCCGCTCGGCCTCCGCCGCGGCCACCCGGTCGGCGGCCTCCTGGCGTGCCTGAGTGACGGTGGAGTCTCGGTCGGTACCCTGTGTGATGAGCAGGGGTTTACGCGGGACCCTCTCGATGCGAGCTCGGTGGGGTGACCCTTAGGATTTGCCCATGGCGATGGGCCTGCAGGGGGGTGCTGCACTAGCTCCGCAGCTTCGCCAGTCGCTGCTCGACGCCAAGTTCACAGCCCCGCAGCCTCGCCCGGGCACCGTCAGCCGGGCCGAGCTCATCGAGACTGCTCGTCGGAGTGATTGCCGCGTCGTGGGGGTCATAGCGGCTGCGGGCTATGGCAAGTCGACGTTTCTGGCGGAGTGGGCACAAGCGGAGGATCGTCCCGTGGCCTGGGTGTCTCTCGATCGCTTCGACGATGATCCCGCGATCCTGCTTGCCTCGGTTGCCGCGGCGTACCGCCAGGCCGGTCTGGGCAGCGCTGATCTGATCGCCGACATGGGCGGTCGCGGCGTGTCGGTGCTGGGCCGTGCTGCGCCGCGGCTGGCATCGGAGTTCCGCGCGAGCCCGGTCCCGTTCGTCCTCATGCTGGACGATCTTCACGAGTTGCAGTCGCCGGGCTGCCACGATGTGCTGGGCGTGCTGATCTCGGCGATTCGCCGCGGATCTCAACTGGTGGCCACGAGTCGTGGTGAGCAGCCTCACCTGCCACGGCTGCGGGCCTCGGGCGACGCGCTGGAGTTTGGCGCCGACGACCTGGCCCTCGGCGCGGCCGGCGCCCAGCAGATCTTCTCGCTGGCACAGGTCAGCTTGACCCCTGAGATGGCAGCCGCGGTGACTAAGCGAACAGAAGGCTGGCCGGCCGGTCTCTACCTGGCTGCTTTGATCGCAAAGGAGAGTGACGGCCAGGAGCCGACCGTCACCGGTGACGACCGGTACGTGGCCGACTATCTGTACCGCGAGGCCCTGATCCAGCAGCCGGAGGATATGCAGCGGTTCCTGCGGCGCACGGCCGTGCTCGATCAGCTCTGTGGTCCGCTCTGCGATGCCATCCTCGGATCCTCAGGCGCGGCTGAGCACCTGCGCCGCCTGGAGGCGTCCAGCCTGTTCCTGATTCCGCTTGACCGTCGGCGCCAGTGGTACCGCTACCACGCACTGTTCCGGGAGTTCTTGCTCGGTGAGCTCCGCCGCACCGAACCCGATATCGTCGTGACGCTGCACCAGCGAGCCGCCGAATGGTATGAGTCCCATGGATCCCCGGCTTTGGCCGTCGAGCACCTATTGGACACGGCCGAACGGGACCGCTCGGTGCGACTGGTGACCGCGTTGACCGGCCGGACATATAACGCCGGGCACGTGTCCACCGTTCAGCGCTGGCTGTCCGTGATCGGCGATACGGACATCGAACGTTACCCACCGCTCGCGGTGCTGGCCGGCTGGATAAGCGTGCTGACCGGCGACACGGCTGGGGCATTGCGGTGGGCGGCCCTCGTGAACGCTGCCTCCTTCGACCTCGCGCCTGGGGATGGTTCAGCCTCCTTCGACTCGGCCCGGGCTATGTTGCGGGCGGTCATGTGTGCCAGCGGCCCAGAGCCGATGATGGCCGATGCGAGTTTCGCTGTCGCCCAAGAGCCTGCGTGGAGCGAATGGCGTGACACCGCGCTCTGGTTGCTCGCCGAAGCGCATCTTCTCGCCGGACGTATCGACGAGGCCCGCGCCGTCTTTGCGGAATCGTCCACCACGGCTGCAACGCTGAACGGCACCGATTCAATCGTAATCTGCGAATCGGAGCTCGCACTGCTTGCTATGGATCGCGGTGAGTGGCAGGAGGCGGCAGGTCGGCTGGAGCTTGCCCTCGCCACCATCGATGAAAAGCGGATGCACGACTACGTCATGAGCGTCCTGGCCTTTGCCGGCTCGGCCAGGCTGGCCCTGCACCAGGGTGAACTGAACGAGACACACCGGCAGCTCGCCCGGGCGATGCGGGCGCGCCCGGCAGCTACCTACACGTTGCCGTTCCTGGCCGTCCGACTGCGGCTGCAGCTGGCCAAGGTGTACCTCGCCATCGCCGACCCCGCCACAGCGCGCCAGCTCCTGCGCGAGATCGGTGACATCCTGAGGCAGCGTCCAGCGCTTGGAACCTTTGTCGCCGGGGCCGACGAGCTCCGCCGTGTCCTCGCGTCCAGCGCCGCCACCGGAGCTATTGGGATTGCGCCTCTCACCCCGGCCGAGCTGCGGCTGCTTCCCTACCTGCAAACGTATCTCAGCTTTCGCGGGATCGCGGAACGGCTGATCATCTCCCCACACACCGTCAAGTCGGAGTCGAAGTCGATCTACCGCAAGCTGGGCGTCTCTTCGCGCGGCGACGCGGTGCGGCTGGCGACGGCGATGGGCCTGCTCGGCGCCTAGCCGGTGTCACGGTCTGACTGGTTGCCTCGTCTGGCACCAGCGGGCCGTTAGCCATGCCCGCTCGGTCCTCATGGCAATGAACACGCTTAGTGACAGTGGGATGCGCGTGTTGCCCGAGTTAATCAGCCTGGCCCGCAGCGGCTCCGGCCGGGCCTGCCTCGGCGGTGCCGGCCGCGATCCGGAACGTTGGCCCATTGCGCAGCCGGTTCCGCAGAGAGTTGCTGGAGGCGACGATGATGACGCCGAGCAACACCACGCCGACGGCAATGTAGTGAAGGATGTCGTAGGGGTAGGCGGGCGCTGGAACGATGCTGTTCCACAAGGCGTAACCGGTGGCGGCGCCCGAGATCACCGCCAGCAGCGAGTACCCGTACTGACGGTGACGGTTGAAATACCAGATGCACGCCGTGGAGATGCACAGGTAGATGAAGGTATACAGGAACCCGCCTGTCCCGCCGATGTAGTTGAAGGCGTTCGCCGGGCCGGTCCCAGCGAAGCCGATCGACAGGAGGAGCGCTGGGATCGCGAGCACCACCAGCGCGGCTATCGGAGACCGCTGGGTGTGCTCGGTCTTGGCCAATCGCCGGCTGAGGAATCCGTCACGGCCCAGGGCGTACAGGTACCGCGTCGCCGCGTTGGCGCTGCCCACCGCGGCGCTGAACGCGCTCACCACGGCGGCGAAGCCGAGGATCACCGCGATCGGCTTATCAACATACATCTGTGTGACCTGCACCAGCGGGCTCGGGGAGGCCGCCAGCGCGGCGCTGTTCTTGAAACCTACGTTCTCGAACCAGGATGCGTAGGTGTAGATGACCCCGGAGAACAGTAGCGAGGCCAGCATTGTGCGCGGCAGATACCGCCGGGGCCGCCGCGTCTCCTCGCCGAATACCGCTGCGCCCTCGAAGCCGCCGAAACCGAGGAAGGCGATGACCACACCGAGGAAGGCAGAGTTGACGCTCATCCCCTCGAAGGTGAAGTAGTAGCTGAAGCCGAAATGGCTTCCGCCGTGGCCGCCCTTGGCGAATACCACGATCCCGACGGATACAATCAGCGCGGCGCCGATCACCTCCAGGACGAACAGGATCGCCGTCGAGATCGCGATCTTCCGTGAGACCAGGTAAGCCACGATGACCCACGTCACGAGGGAGATCAGCACCCACGGGACATGCGCGCCGGCCGAGGCTGTGCTCAGCGTCGCGTTGAAGAAGACGGCGGTCGCAGACAGCGTCCCGGCCCAGAATGCCGTCATCATCAGCACATAGATCCAGCCGATCACGAACGCGAAGCTGACACCGGCCATCAGGCCCGCGTAGGCGTAGACCGCCCCGGCGGAGGCGAAATGGCGGGCCAGCTCGGCGAAGATCAGCACCAGGAAGACGCCGCATACGATCCCCAGCAGGAAGCTCAGCGGCCCGGCGCCGCCGGTGATGGTCGCCATGGTTGCCGTCAAGATCGCGGCGCCCCCCACCGGCGCCTGCATGGCAACAGGCTGGGCGAAACTGCGCCAGAACCCGATGCTGTTGTGCGCCAGCTCTGTGCCGGCACCGGGGGGTGTGCTGGCGTCCATCGGAATCCCCCGATACTGTCATCCGCCCGCACTTACCAGGCCGACGTCGCTTCTGTGGCTGATCCGCTGCTCCGTCTGCAGCTGCGCATACGTCGCGCCTAGGCAGATCTCACGGGGGCCGGTCCCATTACCCGCATCACACTCTGACGCCGTACGACGCCACGCGCATCACCCGCACGGCATGAACAG
>DATELR010000181.1:0-13312 GCA_035276345.1 Streptosporangiaceae bacterium
ATGGTGATGCCGCGCTCTTGCTCCTGCTCCATCCAGTCCATGGTGGCTGCGCCCTCATGGACCTCACCGATCTTGTAGTTAATGCCGGTGTAGAAAAGGATCCGCTCGGTCGTCGTCGTTTTGCCCGCGTCGATATGAGCCATGATCCCGATGTTCCGGACCCTGGCCAGTTCGGTGGCGGTCACTGTGGCGGCCACTGTGGATGATCCCCGTTTCCGTACTCGAAGTTAATTTCGTTGCCCGCTACCAGCGGTAGTGAGCGAATGCCTTGTTGGACTCGGCCATCTTGTGCATGTCCTCGCGCCGCTTGACGCTCGCGCCGAGGCCGTTGCTCGCGTCCAGCAGCTCGTTCATCAGCCGCTCGGTCATCGTCTTCTCCCGGCGAGACCGGGAGTAAGAGACGAGCCAGCGCAGCGCGAGCGTCGTGCTCCTGGAGGCCCTGACCTCGACCGGGACCTGGTAGGTCGCGCCACCGACCCGGCGGCTGCGAACCTCAAGCGTCGGCTTGACGTTGTCGAGCGCGCGCTTGAGCGTCACCACGGGGTCGTTGCCGGTCTTGTCCCTACAGCCTTCCAGCGCGCCGTAGACGATGCGCTCGGCGAGCGACCGCTTGCCGTTGCGCAGCACCTTGTTCACCAGCGCGGTGACCAGCGGCGAGCCGTAGACCGGATCGGTGACCAGCTGACGCTTAGTCGCGGGGCCCTTACGCGGCATCTCAGCTCTTCTCCTTCTTCGCGCCGTAACGGCTGCGGGCCTGCTTGCGGTTGCGCACGCCCTGCGTGTCGAGCGAACCGCGAATGATCTTGTAACGAACGCCAGGCAGGTCGCGCACCCGGCCGCCGCGCACGAGCACGATCGAGTGCTCCTGCAGGTTGTGGCCGACGCCGGGGATGTAGGCGGTGACCTCGACGTGGCTCGTCAGCCGCACCCTGGCGACCTTGCGGAGCGCCGAGTTCGGCTTCTTGGGCGTGGTCGTATAGACGCGCGTGCAAACGCCGCGACGCTGCGGGCTCCCCTTGAGCGCCGGGGTCTTGTTCTTGGCTACCTTGTCCTGCCGGCCCTTGCGGACCAGCTGCTGGATCGTGGGCACCGCGTCTCCGTCTTCTGTCCGTTGCTGCGTTCTCTGGTCGTGCTGTCTTTCTTGCTGAGCCCGCTCCGTGGCCGGCCACCCTGGCGAGGCAGGACAGCGACCGACGTCGCTTGCACAGACTGTGGTCTGTTTGCCCGACCCCCGCGCTCGGGCGTGTCGCCGCTTTCGCGACGCACCTGGGCCGCGAAAAACGGCCCGGATGACGGGGAGGAAGGTCGCACACGTCCGGCCCGGCGATCGGCTGCCGCTGCGGCTTGCCCGGGAAATCTACCCGGACCTCCGGCCTGGCGGCCCTATCTCGGTTAACAGACGCGCGTGCCCGCAGTCACGGGCACGGATAACCAGAATACCTACGCTGACCGTGGTGGTCAAAGCGGGCCGGTATCCGGCCTCAGCGACGATTCATGATATCCGATACAAGGCGAAGCCGACGGCGGGTTTGCTTCCCCAACCGCGTACTGGCGCCGGGTTGCAGTTATGCCGCTTACCAGGTAATGGCATGCGGACAAGCCATTCTTCAGTATATAACCGGTCACAGTGGCCAGGCCGCGTCGGTATCACGACGCCGCCGGACCCGTCACCTATTCGCTGAGGCTCGTCACGCGGGCGCGCGGCGACCCCTGCCTCTGAAAGGCTGGTGCGCGGTGCGAATCCAGATGCGCACTCTTATCCCTCTGGTCGGCACCGCCTGCCTGCTGGCCGCACTGTCTCCAGGCGGTGCGTTGCCCGCGCGAGCGGCTCCCGACCAGGCCGTGCGCCCGTCGATCACGTCGTTCAAGCTCAGCCGTGCGGCGCTACCGAGCAGCGGGGGCGGCCTGACGGCAACGGTGACCGTTACGCACGCGAGCTCATGCAAGTTCTCGAGCACGCCGGGCCTGCATGGACTGCCCGCCACGGTCGGCTGCGCCGGCGGCCACGCGTCGCGGAAGATCACCTTGCCTGCGAACACGTCGGCTACCGCGAAGACCTACACCTTCAAGGTCACGGTCACGGGTCCGGGAGGAACGGTCACGTCGAAGCCGCTAACAGCGACCGTGCACGGCGCCAAGCCCGCTGTGACAGCGTTCGCTGCGGCGCCGAACGGCCTGACCTCTGCGGGCGGCACCACCATGCTGACTGCAACGCTGGTCCGCTCCTCGACCTGCGTACTGTCCGCGTCGCCAGCGGTGGCAGGGCTGCCAGCGAGCTTCGCCTGCGCGGCCGGCACGACGCCGAAGGCCATCAGCCACAGCGTCAGCCTGCCGGCGCTGACCGGCTCGGCCGCAGTGCCCTACACCTTCACGCTCACGGCCACCGGCGCGGGCGGCACCGCCTCGGCGCAAACCAGTCAGACCGTGTGGCCGCCCATGACCTTCGCAGCGCCCGCTTCTGCTGACCCAGCGGGCGGGTCGCCAGATGACGTGTCGTGTGCCTCGGCCACGTTCTGCACGGCTGTCGACCGATTCGGAAACGTCTTCACGTTCACCGCGTCAAAGTGGTCGGGTCCGAAGCGAGTCGAGTCGGTCCCTGACGGCCTGGTGACCGGCATGAACACCGCGATATCGTGCCCGACGTCAAGTTTCTGCGCCGAGCTGGCGCAGACCGGCGCCGCCTCTTTCTTCGACGGCTCCGCCTGGTCCAAGCCGGTACCGACGGGGCTCGGTGTCGAATCACTGAGCTGTGCGAGCTCGAGTTTCTGTGCTGCTGTCGGCGGGTTCTTCGCCGCTGTCTATACCGGGACAGCATGGAGCAGCCCAGTCCAGCTGAACACCAAGACACCGCTGGTGTCGATCTCATGCACCAGCAGTTCGTTCTGTCTGGCGGTGAGCTCCGGCGGCGACGACTTCGCCTACGACGGCGTCAGCTGGAGCGCCGGGACCGACTTCGACACAGCCGACGGCGACGTAACGGCGGTGTCTTGCGCCAGCCAGACAATGTGCGTGGCGGTCAACGACAACGGCAAAGCGCTCTCCTATGACGGTTCGAGCTGGACCGCACCTGTCCGCGTCGTAAGTCCTGCGTTCGCCGGCCTGGCGGGGGTGTCATGCCCGAGCGCCAGTTTCTGCATGGCTTCTGGAGCGGATGGCAGCTACTACACCTACGACGGCTCGGTGTGGAGCAGCCGGAATCCGCTGGGCGTGCAGCCGCTCGGCGGCGTGTCTTGCAGCAGCTCTTCGGCCTGCGTGATCATCGAGAGCAACGGCACCATCGGGACGACCGACGGCACAACCTGGACGAACTGGCCGGTCGACCCGAGCCACGGCTTCCCGCAGGCAATCTCCTGCGCCACGACGACATTCTGCGCGGCGGTCGACTGGTTCGGCGCCGTCGCGATCTACAACGGCTCAACGTGGAATAAGGCACGGCCGATCGATCCGCAGTTCGTGTTCGACTCCATTTCCTGCCCGACCTCTAGCTTCTGCATGGCGATGGAGCTCGGCGGCAACCAAGGCAGCAGGTTCATGTATTACAACGGCTCGACCTGGCTGTTCGGGGCCGTGGGCTACGACGTCAGCTCGGTCTCGTGCGCGTCGGCCACATTCTGCCTGGCCATGGCCAGCATCAACGCCAGCGTCTACGCGCTGACCTGGAATGGCACGTCCTGGTCCTCGCCCGCGCTGATCGATTCGGCGCAGGGCGTCAGCCCGCCGCCTGGTACCGGCTTCGTATCCTGCGCGAGTCTGACCTTCTGCGCGGTCGCCGATACCGGTGGCAACGTGCTGACCTTCAATGGATCCTCATGGTCCGCGCCGCACACCATCGACGCCGGCGCCGTTCAGCCGCTCGCCGCTATCTCCTGTCCGACAACGACGTTCTGCACGGCCATCGACGGGTTCGGCCAGGCATTCACTTACAACGGGTCGTCCTGGTCAGGGCCCGCCGGAGTAGAGAACACCGGCGGCATGACCGGCATCTCCTGCGCGTCCGCGCAGTTCTGCGTCGCGGTCGACGAGCAGGGGAACCTGGATACCTTCTCCGACGGCACCTGGTCCGGCCCAGTCAAGGCCGATCCGGGCGTGACCTCGCCCTACGGGTTCACCGGCGTGTCCTGCCCGTCCGTCGGGTTCTGCCAGGCAGTCGACTTCGGCGGCCGGGTAGTGACAGGCACCGGCTGAGCAACACAACGGGGGCGCGGCCCGTGACCGGACCGCGCCCCCGTTGCTTGCGCAGTTACCTCTGATAGGCGCCGAAGTCGTACTCCTCGAGCGGCACCGGCTGCTCAGCCGGGCTGCCGAACGGGTAGTTGACCTCTGGCGTGTAGGTCGCCGCCGGGTAGGCAGCGGCCCGTGCGTCCTCCTTCGGCTCGACCCGCAGCCCGCGGTAACGCTGCATGCCGGTGCCCGCGGGGATCAGCTTGCCGATGATGACGTTCTCCTTGAGGCCTACCAGCGAGTCCGACCTGGCGTGGATTGCCGCGTCGGTGAGAACCCTGGTCGTCTCCTGGAACGAGGCCGCCGACAGCCACGACTCGGTGGCCAGCGACGCCTTCGTGATCCCCATCAGCTGCGGGCGGCCAGCCGCCGAGGTACCGCCGGACTCGACTACCGCCCGGTTGACCTCCTCGAAGCGTGGCCGCTCGACCAGCTCGCCGGGCAGCAGCTCGGTGTCGCCGGACTCAATCACGTTCACCCGCTTGAGCATCTGCCTGATGATGATCTCGATGTGCTTGTCGTGGATCGAGACGCCCTGCGACCGGTAGACCTCCTGGACCTCGTGCACCAGGTGCAGCTGCACCTCGCGCGAACCGAGAATCCGCAGCACCTCGTGCGGGTTGACCGCGCCGGCGATGAGCTGCTGGCCGACCCTGACGTGGTCGCCGTCGTTGACGAGCATCCGCGAGCGGATCGACACCTGGTAGGCGATCTCGTCAGAGCCGTCGTCAGGCGTGACGATGATCTTCCGCGCCTTCTCTGGCTCCTCGATCCTGACCGTGCCATCCACCTCGCTGATCGGCGCCAGGCCCTTCGGGACCCTGGCCTCGAACAGCTCCTGGATGCGCGGCAGGCCGTGGGTGATGTCCAGGCCCGCCACACCGCCGGTGTGGAAGGTACGCATGGTCAGCTGGGTACCGGGCTCACCGATCGACTGGGCGGCAATGATGCCCACCGCCTCGCCGACGTCGACCCGCTTGCCGGTGGCAAGCGAGCGCCCGTAGCACTTCGCGCAGACTCCGACCTTGGCCTGGCAGACCAGCACGCTGTAGGTGCGCACCGACTCGACCCCGGCGTTGACCATTGCCTCGATCATCGATTCGGTCAGGTCGGTCTCGCTCGTGGCCAGCACCTTGCCGTCCGCATCGGTCACGTCCTCGGCCAGGGTGCGGCCGGTGCCCGTGTTCTCGATGTTGGGCAGCTTGCGCACCGTGCCTGTGGAGTCCTTCTCAGCGATCCGCATGGCCAGTGACCGGTCGGTCTCGCAGTCCTCCTCGCGAACGATGACGTCCTGCGCGACGTCCACGAGCCGCCTGGTCAGGTAGCCCGAGTCCGCGGTGCGCAGCGCGGTGTCGGCCAGTCCCTTGCGGGCGCCGTGGGTCGAGATGAAGTACTCGACCACGGTCAGGCCCTCACGGAAGCTGGACTTGATCGGCCGCGGGATGGTCTCGCCCTTCGGGTTGGAGACCAGGCCCCGCATTCCGGCGATCTGCCTGACCTGCATCTGGTTGCCTCGGGCACCAGAGTTGACCATCATCCAGACCGGGTTGGTCTCAGGGAAGGCCGCCTCCATGTCCTGCGCCACGTCAGCCGTGGCGTGCGTCCAGATCTCGATCAGTTCCTGGCGCCGCTCGTCGTCGGTGATCAGGCCGCGCTCGTACTCGCGCTGGACCTTGTCGGCCCGCCTCTCGTAGGTGTCCAGGATGGACGCCTTGTTCGGCGGAGCGACCACGTCCTCGATCGCGATCGTGACACCGGCCCTGGTCGCCCAGTGGAAACCCGCGTCCTTGAGCTTGTCGAGCGCCGCAGCGACCTCAACCTTCGGGTACTTCTCGGCCAGCTCGTTGACGATCACCGAGAGCTGCTTCTTGCCTACCTCGTAGTTCACGAACGGGTAGTCGTCAGGCAGCGACTCGTTGAACAGGCTCCGGCCAAGCGTGGTGGTCAGCCGGAACGGGTCACCAGGCTCCCAGCCGTCCGCCGCGGCGAACCCGGCGGGCGGAGCCGCGTCCTTCAACCGGATGGTGATCTCGGCCTGCAGGTCGAGCTCGCCGCGGTCGTAGGCCATCAGCGCCTCAGCCAGCCCGCCGAACACTCGGCCGGTTCCCGGCGTGTCCGGTGCCATCCTGGTCAGGCAGTAGATCCCGATGATCATGTCCTGGGTAGGCATGGTCACCGGCTTGCCGTCAGCAGGCTTGAGGATGTTGTTGGTCGACAGCATCAGGATCCGCGCCTCGGCCTGCGCCTCGGCGGACAGCGGCACGTGCACCGCCATCTGGTCGCCGTCGAAGTCCGCGTTGAACGCGGTGCAGACCAGCGGGTGGATCTGGATCGCCTTGCCCTCGACCAGCTGTGGCTCGAAGGCCTGGATTCCCAGCCTGTGCAGGGTCGGAGCGCGGTTCAGCAGCACCGGGTGCTCGCGGATGACTTCCTCGAGCACGTCCCACACGACCGGCCTGGCGCGCTCAACCATCCGCTTGGCCGACTTGATGTTCTGCGCGTGGTTCAGGTCGACCAGGCGCTTCATCACGAACGGCTTGAACAGCTCGACCGCCATCTCCTTCGGCAGGCCGCACTGGTGCAGCTTGAGCTGCGGTCCGACCACGATGACGCTACGGCCGGAGTAGTCGACGCGCTTGCCGAGCAGGTTCTGGCGGAACCGGCCCTGCTTGCCCTTGAGCATGTCCGACAGCGACTTAAGCGGGCGGTTGCCAGGTCCGGTGACCGGGCGGCCTCGCCGGCCGTTGTCGAACAGCGAGTCGACGGCCTCCTGCAGCATCCGCTTCTCGTTGTTCACGATGATCTCGGGTGCACCCAGGTCGAGCAGCCTCTTGAGCCTGTTGTTCCGGTTGATGACCCGCCGGTACAGGTCGTTCAGGTCCGACGTGGCGAACCTGCCGCCGTCCAGCTGCACCATCGGCCGCAGGTCCGGCGGGATCACCGGGATGCAGTCGAGCACCATGCCCAGCGGGCTGTTGGTGGTGTTCAGGAACGCCGAGACGACCTTCAGCCGCTTGAGCGCGCGCGCCTTCCGCTGGCCCTTGCCCGTCCTGATCGTCTCGCGCAGGCTGGCCGCCTCGGCCTCGAGGTCGAAGCTGCCGACTCGCTCCTGGATCGCCTGGGCGCCCATGCCACCGCGGAAGTAGCGGCCGAACCTGTCCCGCATCTCGCGGTACAGCAGCTCGTCGCCCTCGAGGTCCTGGACCTTCAGGTTCCTGAACCTGTTCCAGACCTCTTCGATCCTGTCGATCTCGCGCTGCGCACGGTCGCGAATCTGCTTGCACTCGCGGTCGCTGGCCTCGCGAACCTTACGGCGCGCGTCGCCCTTCGCGCCCGCGGCCTCGAGCTCGGCAAGATCCTTCTCGAGCTTGGCCTGGCGCGCCTCGACGTCGACATCACGCCGCTGCTCGAGCTGGTTCTTCTCGTTCGTGATCTTGGCCTCGAGTGAGGGCAGGTCACGATCGCGAGCCTCGTTGTCGACATAGGTGATCATGTAGGCGGCGAAGTAAATGACCTTCTCCAGGTCCTTCGGCGCCAGGTCGAGCAGGTAGCCGAGCCGGCTGGGCACGCCCTTGAAGTACCAGATGTGCGTGACCGGCGCGGCAAGCTCGATGTGGCCCATCCGCTCGCGCCTGACCTTGGCCCTGGTGACCTCGACGCCGCAGCGCTCACAGATGATGCCCTTGAACCTGACTCGCTTGTACTTGCCGCAGTAGCACTCCCAGTCCCTGGTAGGACCGAAGATCTTCTCGCAGAAGAGCCCATCCTTCTCAGGCTTGAGCGTGCGGTAGTTAATGGTCTCTGGCTTCTTGACCTCACCGTGCGACCAGAGCCTGATGTCGTCGGCCGTGGCCAGGCCAATCCGTAGATCGTCGAAAAAGTTGACGTCTAGCACTCTGTAATTCCCCTAATCCCCTGTGGTCCTGCGGATCGGATCAGACCTCTTCAACACTGCTCGGCTCGCGCCTTGACAGGTCGATTCCTAGTTCCTCCGCAGCACGGAAGACGTCTTCGTCTGTGTCTCGCATCTCGATCGCCGCACCATCGCTGGACAGCACCTCGACGTTCAGGCAGAGCGACTGCATCTCCTTGATCAGCACCTTGAACGACTCAGGGATGCCTGGCTCGGGGATGTTCTCGCCCTTGACGATGGCCTCGTAGACCTTCACGCGGCCGAGGATGTCGTCGGACTTGATCGTCAGCAGTTCCTGCAGCGCGTAGGCGGCACCGTAGGCCTCCAGCGCCCAGACCTCCATCTCACCGAAGCGCTGGCCGCCGAACTGGGCCTTACCGCCGAGCGGCTGCTGGGTGATCATCGAGTACGGGCCGGTGGACCTGGCGTGGATCTTGTCGTCCACCAGGTGCAGCAGCTTGAGTATGTAGATGTAGCCGACCGAGATCGGGTCCTTGAACGGCTCGCCGGTGCGGCCATCGAACAGCCGCGTCTTGCCGCTGGTCCCGACCAGCTGGACGCCGTCGCGGTTCGGGAGCGCCGAGCTGAGCAGCCCGGTGATCTCCTCCTCGCGGGCACCGTCGAACACTGGCGTGGCGACCTTGGTGCCTGGCTGGACGGACTCGGCTCCGATCTGGCGCAGCCTGTCCTTCCAGTTCGCGTCCTTGCCGTTGACCTGCCAGCCGCTTGCCGCGACCCAGCCGAGGTGCGTCTCGAGCACCTGGCCGACGTTCATCCGGCCAGGCACGCCGAGCGGGTTGAGCACGATGTCGACCGCGGTGCCGTCCTCGAGGAACGGCATGTCCTCGACCGGCAGGATCTTGGCGATGACGCCCTTGTTCCCGTGCCGTCCGGCCAGCTTGTCGCCGTCAGTGATCTTGCGCTTGGCGGCCACGTAGACCCGCACCAGCTCGTTCACGCCAGGCGGCAGCTCGTCGCCCTCCTCGCGGGAGAACACCCGGACGCCGATGACCCGGCCAGACTCGCCGTGCGGCACCTTCAGGCTGGTGTCCCTGACCTCGCGCGCCTTCTCGCCGAAGATCGCGCGGAGCAGCCGCTCTTCAGGAGTCAGCTCGGTCTCGCCCTTGGGCGTGACCTTGCCGACCAGGATGTCGCCGGTGACGACCTCGGCACCGATTCTGATGATGCCGCGGTCGTCAAGATCGGCGAGTACCTCTTCTGAGACGTTCGGGATGTCCCTGGTGATCTCCTCTGGGCCCAGCTTGGTGTCGCGAGCGTCGACCTCGTGCTCCTCGATGTGGATCGAGGAGAGCACGTCGTCCTGCACGAGCCGCTGGGACAGGATGATCGCGTCCTCGTAGTTGTGGCCTTCCCACGGCATGAACGCGACGAGCAGGTTCTTGCCGAGCGCCATCTCGCCGTTGTCCGTGCACGGACCGTCAGCCAGGACCTGGTTTGCCTCGACCCGGTCACCGCCGTTGACGACGGGCTTCTGGTTGAAGCAGGTGCCCTGGTTAGACCGCATGAACTTGGCGATCAGATAGGTCGTCCTGGTCCCGTCATCGTTGGCAACGGTGACCTCGTCGGCGCTGACCTCCTCGACCACGCCAGGCTTGTCGGCCAGGATCACGTCGCCGGCGTCGGTCGCGGCACGGTACTCCATGCCGGTGCCGACCAGCGGCGACTCGCTGCGCAGCAGCGGCACCGACTGGCGCTGCATGTTCGAGCCCATCAGCGCGCGGTTGGCGTCGTCATGCTCGAGGAACGGGATCATCGCCGTGGCCACCGACACCATCTGGCGCGGTGACACGTCGATGTAGTCGACCTCGTCGGGCTTGAGCAGGTCGACCTCGCCGCCCTTCCGGCGGACCAGGACCCTGGCGTTGCTGAACGTGCCGTCTGCCTCGATCGGCTCGTTGGCCTGGGCGATGACGTGCCTGTCCTCCTCATCGGCGGTCAGGTAGTCGACCTGGTCGGTGACCTTGCCGTTCTTGACCTTGCGGTACGGCGTCTCGACGAAGCCGAACGCGTTGACCCGCCCGTATGAGGACAGCGAGCCGATCAGCCCGATGTTCGGGCCTTCAGGCGTCTCGATCGGGCACATCCGGCCGTAGTGGCTGGGGTGGACGTCGCGAACCTCGAACCCGGCCCGCTCCCTGGACAGACCGCCGGGACCCAGCGCCGACAGGCGGCGCTTGTGGGTCAGGCCCGCAAGCGGGTTGGTCTGGTCCATGAACTGGGAGAGCTGGCTGGTGCCGAAGAACTCCTTGATCGAGGCGACCACGGGACGGATGTTGATCAGCGTCTGCGGCGTGATGGCCTCGACGTCCTGGGTCGTCATCCGCTCCCTGACCACCCGCTCCATCCTGGCCAGGCCTAGCCTGACCTGGTTCTGGATCAGCTCGCCAACCGTGCGCAGGCGCCGGTTGCCGAAGTGGTCGATGTCGTCGGTCTCGATCGGGATGAGCGCGTCGCCAGCCTTCATCTCCTCTTCGCCAACATGCAGCTTGACGAGGTACTCGATCGTGGCGACGATGTCTTCCTCGGTCAGCGTGCCCTGGGTGATCGGCTGGGTCAGGCCAAGCTTCTTGTTGACCTTGTACCGTCCGACCTTCGCCATGTCGTAGCGCTTGGGATTGAAGTACAGGTTCTCCAGCAGTGCTTGGGCGGACTCGCGGGTCGGCGGCTCGCCCGGGCGGAGCTTGCGGTAGATGTCAAGCAGTGCGTCGTCCTGGCCCTGGGTGTGGTCCTTCTCCAGGGTCGCGCGCATCGACTCGTACGCGCCGAAACGCTCGAGGATCTTCGCCTCGTCCCAGCCCAGCGCCTTGAGCAGAACGGTCACGCTCTGCTTCCGCTTGCGGTCGATACGAACGCCAACGGCGTCCCGCTTGTCGATCTCGAATTCCAGCCATGCTCCGCGGGACGGGATCACCTTGCAGCTGTAGATGTCCTTGTCCGAGGTCTTGTCTACCTGCCGGTCAAAATAGACGCCTGGCGAGCGGACAAGCTGGCTGACGACGACACGCTCGGTGCCGTTGATGATGAAGGTGCCCTTGGGTGACATCAGCGGGAAGTCACCCATGAACACGGTCTGGCTCTTGATCTCGCCGGTCGAGTTGTTGATGAACTCAGCGGTGACGAACATCGGCGCGGAGAAGGTCATGTCCTTCTCTTTGCACTCTTCCGCCGAGTACTTAGGTGGCTCAAACCGGTGGTCACGGAACGAGAGCGACATCGTTCCCGTGAAGTCCTCAATCGGACTGATCTCCTCGAAGATCTCTTCGAGGCCGGACTGCTCAGGCAGGTCCTTGCGGCCGAGCGAATGCCCGGCTTCTATCCTCGCCTGCCACTTCTCATTGCCGAGCAACCAGTCAAACGACTCCGTCTGCAAGGCGAGAAGGCTCGGAACCTCAAGCGGTTCCGTGATGCGGGCGAAAGAAATGCGATGGGGACCAGGAGCGATAGCTGAGGCGCTGCGCGAGGCTGCCAACAGGGGTCCTTCCGAGCTCGTGGCTGAACGGTCAGCGCGCACGCAAAACGCCCTGCGGCTTCGCCCCCGTGTGAGCGAAACAGATGGGTTATGATGTTGCCGAGGACATGTGGGTGCAGCGCAAATTGGCAGTGTAGTCGAACGACACACTGCTGGTCAAGTTAGCAGCACCCTGATACTCACGGCTGAAGGCAGCATCGCTCTTCAAACGCAAAACGTCAAGGGGTAACGCCCATGTGTCGTCACGATAGGCAACGTGACGAGAATCACACTGGCTTTGGGGTTTAGCTCGACCCGCATATGGGAAGCGTCTTGAGTTTGCACTGGTAGGTGGCTTCTGGGCGCTGTCGGCCGCACTTCGTACCGGATGTGCTAGAGCGCCGGACGGCCCAAGCCGCCCGGCGCCCACATAGCGCTTCGAATCGTTACTTGACCGTGACGGTTGCGCCGACGCCCTCGAGGACAGCCTTCGCCTTCTCCGCGGTCTCCTTGTTGACCTTCTCCAGGACTCGCTGCGGTGCGCCGTCCACCAGGTCCTTAGCCTCCTTGAGGCCAAGACCGGTCAGCGGCCGCACCTCCTTGATGACCTGGATCTTCTTGTCGCCCGCGGCCTCGAGGATGACGTCGAACTCGTCCTGCTCCTCCGCGGCCTCGGCGGCCTCGCCGCCGCCGCCAGGGGCGCCTGCGGCGGCCATCGCGACCGGAGCGGCCGCCTTGACGTCGAAGGTCTCCTCGAACTGCTTCACGAACTCAGAGAGTTCGATCAGCGTCATCTCCTTGAACGCGTCAAGGAGGTCAGTGCTGCTGAGCTTCGCCATGGTTCCTGTTCCTCTTCCTATTTCCTCTGGCTCTCATCGACGGCCGGCCGTGGTGCGGGCCAGCCGCTGCTGGTCTTGAGCTACTCGCCCGCGGATTCCTCCGCTTGCTCGCCGCCCGCATCGCTCGCGGCTTCGGCGGGTGCAGCGTCTGCCGGTGCGTCTGCGGGCACTGCGTCTGCGGGCGCTGCGTCTGCGGGCGCAGCGCCGGCGGCCGGTCCAGCCGCCGCCTGCTTCTCCTCGAGCGCCGCGAGCAGCCTGGCCATCTGAGCCGGGAGCGCAGCGAACGTCGCAGCCGCGCCGGCCATCGACGCCTTCATGGCGCCAGCCATCTTGGCAAGCAGAACGTCGCGCGGCTCGAGGTCAGCGAGCTTGGAGATCTCGGCTGGCGTCATGGTCTTGCCCTCGAGCACGCCGCCCTTGATCACCAGCAGCGGGTTCGCCCTCGCGAACTCGCGCAGCCCCTTGGCCGCCTGCACGACGTCGCCGCCGACGAACGCGATCGCCGACGGGCCGACGAGCAGCGCCGAGAAGTCCTCGGCCATACCGGCGTCCTTGGCCGCGATCTTGGTGAGGGTGTTCTTCACCACGGCGAACGTGGCGTCCTCGCCAAGAGCCTGGCGGAGCTCCTTGACGTCGGCGACCGTCAGGCCGCGGTACTCGGTGAGCACAGCGCCCGACGAGTTCTGGAACCGCTCGGTCAGCTCGGCGACCGTCGCCTCCTTTACCGCCCTCGCCATGGGCATCCCTCCTGCCTGGTAGGAGCAGGCCAGCTAGGCCGTGCTCCGGTTGAAATCGTCGCCGTACCGGCGGATGGCCCCAGACATGACGAACGCCCCGGACGCAGATGCACCGGGGCGGGAACCTGATCCG
>DATELR010000182.1:0-10308 GCA_035276345.1 Streptosporangiaceae bacterium
TGGCGAGGCGTCGTGGCGCTCGCCGCCGTGAGCGATCTGGTCGGCGCGGAGCGCCAGGCGCTCGGCCAGCAGGCGGTCGGAGCCCTGATGGGTGGCGGGCCGGCCGAGGTCGCCGACGATCGGTACTGGCAGGCTGATCCCGCCCGGCTGCTGCCTGCGGGCGGACCGGTGTGGCTGGTGCACGGCATGGCCGACGACCAGGTCCCGTACCTGATGAGCCTCGACTACGCCCGCTGGGCCCGCGCCGCCGGAGCGCGTGCCGCCGCCGCAACCTGCGTGCTGCTGCCGGGCACAGGGCATTTCGAGGTGATCGATCCGCTCTCGCGGGAGTGGCCGCAGGTGGCCGAGGCGTTCTGGCGGGTGGGCAGTTAGCATGCTCGGCCCGGTCGTTGACGGCCGTTCCAGGCCACCCGGCACGTTAACCCGGCGCCAGCGCGATCGTGTATGCTCGCCTAGCGCGCCAAGGCCCAGCCATGTCCGCCAAGCGCCAGAAGCGCAGGTCGTGCGGGTTGTCGCCCGCCACGCCCCCTTAGCTCAGTCGGCAGAGCGTCTCCATGGTAAGGAGAAGGTCTACGGTTCGATTCCGTAAGGGGGCTCCGAGGTAAGGCGAGCGGTTTGCCGTCCGGCGGTTCTGCTTCACGGATTGCGCTCCGGCCGCGAACTGACGCGAAACCGAGGTAATGAATAGTCTCCCTGCTGCTTCTTCAGGTCAGTCGCCTGTTCCGGCTGACATCAGCCGGAACCGTGGCCACACGCCCGCGGGACGCCGCGGCCGTGAACGGATCCTGCAAGCGGCACTCGATTTGATTACCGAAGTCGGCATTGATCGGGTTCGTCTGGCCGAGATCGCACGGCGTGCCAGCATGAGTTCGGGCCAGGTGATGTACTACTTCAGCTCTAAAGAGCAGATCTTGCTGGACACCCTGGCCTGGCGCGAACACCAGGAAACCGAGCAGCGCCGCGCCGCTCTTCCGGCTGTCCAGCCCGGGTGGCCTCGGCTGGAGCTGTTCGTGGAGCTGTTCCTGCCGACAAGTCTTACTGATCCGGTGTGGATCATGTGGATGGAGGCGTGGGCCCGCGCTCCGCACAGTAAAGAAGTCAACGCTTTTCTCGACAAGCTGATGAAGCCATGGCGAGACGACTTGGCGGAGATCGTAGAGCAGGGCATATCGCAGCAAACTTTCCAACCCATACCGTCGGCAGCAGGCTTTGCCATGCGGTTCTGCGCCACGCTAGACGGGCTCGCGGTGCTGCGGCTCATCCAGATGCCAGATCTGTCCTCGGGCGAACTGACCGAGATGGCGATGCGGAGTGCACGCGCTGAGCTAGCGCCAGGAACCGCGGCCTAGCGCCAGAACAGCTAGCGGCCAGCGCCTCAGGACAGGCATCTCGCAGATGGCTCGCGCTGGACTTGGACAGCATCCGGGCCGCTCGCCTACGGGGGTGGGCGAGCGGCCCGGCGCAGATCCAGCGACAGGAAAACCCCGTCTGCCAGCCGCGTTTCATAGAACACTGCACTAAAAAAAATTTAGAGTACTGCTCGAGGACGGGTTGCGCAAGAGGACGACGACCGGGGCGAAGCAAGAGCGCCAGTCTGCATGGGAGCCGCAGCGTGCGTTTGCGGGATGTTGAGCTGGGCGACGTGAGCGCCTACGTGAGGGTGCGGTGCGACCCGGTCATGATGGCCGAACTGGGCGGTCCGCTGCCCGCGCGAGGGCATCGATGACAAGGTCGCCCGCGACGGTCAGGCGGCTTCGGCAGGCGACGCGTGGATCAAGATGATCGTCCCGGACGAAGCTGCGCCAGAGGTGGTGGCCGGGTTCCAGGGACACGGTCTTGCGAAACGGGCCGTCCGGATGCTCCTTGAGCTGGCCCGCGACGACGGGCGGTGGGGGCTCGTCCATGCATTCCCTGCGACAACGAACAATCCTTCTAACGGCATCTGTCGGTCGCTCGGCTTCAGGTGCGCTGGTGAGCAGGACGTCACATCGCCCGGCCGCGTTCTCCGGAGCAGCCACTGGGTCATCAACCCTGCCATCGACCTAGCTTGAGGAATGCGAGGGGTCCCAGGCGGGCACGCCGCCCTGGATGACGAGCTGAACCTGTTGCAGGCACTCGATGTCCTGCAGCGGGTCGCCGGCCACGGCCACGATGTCAGCTGCCGCGCCGGGCTCGATAACTCCGGCGGTCCCGGCAAGCCCGAGCAACTCCGCCGCCCACAGTGTCCCGGCCCGGAGGGCATCAGCCGCGGACATCCCTTGCCTGGTCATGAGGGTGAACTCCTCGGCCTGGGACACCCTCGTCCACTCGAATCCGCCGACATCGGTTCCGAGCACGATCCGGACGCCCGCCTCCAGGCAGTTGACGAAGGAGCGATCATGGGCAGCGCGCACCGCCTCGGAGATTTGTGAGCCGTGCGCGGCATGCTCCCTGGTAACCAGGAGCGTGGGCACCAGGGCCGTACCCCTGGCGGCCATCTCTGCGGCGAGATCGGCAGAGATAGCGAAGCCGTGCTCGATCGAATCAACTCCGGCGGCCACGGCCATCTTTGCCCCGCTGAGCGTCAGCGAGTGCGCGGCCACCTTGATGCCCTGCCGGTGCCGCCTCATCGACAAATGCCAGGACCTCCTCATCGGTCCAGACCAACGGGCCGTCTGGGTATCCGTCCTCGGTCGCTGGCTCCTCAAAGCGCTCGCTGACGTAAATCTTCAGGCAGTCGATTCCATAGGCAATCTGGGTTCGAACTGTCTCACGGCAGGCCGCCGCGCCGGTGCAGCTATCAATTCCAACCGGGAACGTCATGCTGTGCCGCAGACCAGCGATCGGATACCGGCCAGTCGACCTGATGGCGGGCCCGGCGACCAGCATCCGCGGACCGAGCACGATGCCTTCCCGTGCGGCATCGCGCAGGCCGACGTCGAAATAGCCGGCACCTTCCGTGCCGAGATCGCGGATCGTCGTGAATCCGTTTCTGACCGCGATCGACATCGCCTGGACCGCGCTTGCAGCGCGGTGGCCGGGGTTCTCCTCAACCATCTGCCGCGCCAGCTCCAGCTCGTTCCAGCTGCTGCGCAGCAGGACGTGAGTGTGCGCGTCAATGAGCCCGGGCAGCAAGCTCGCTCCCGGCATCTCCAGCACCGGAATGCCGTCGGGCGCGTACCGATCTATGCCGACGATCACACCGTCCTCGATGAGCACCACCGTGCCCTCAGCCCAGGCGCCAGCTCGCGCATCGAATACCCGGTCGCCGGCGACGGCAAAACGTGAGCTGAGCTGGGAAGCCGGTCCTGCTGAATGTGCGGCCATATCGACCACCATCACTACTAAGAGAGGGGTATCTGCTGGTCCGGATCCTACGGCAGCGGGCCGCGCAGCGACTGATTTGTATCGTGGTACGATGGAAGTGGATGCGAGGCGGCCATGAAGATGCGGCACTACAAGTTCCAGGCGCTGCTCACCCTGGCGTCTCCTGCCGCCGACGTTCCCTCGAACCCGCACGGCGGTTTCGCTGGCGGCGACCTGCCGCCGGGTGAGATTCGCCGCGTGGTCGTCAAGGGCGAGCATCACACGACGCACGGTTCGCAGTTCTTCAGCGCGCTGGTCGCCAACAACGGCGACGGGACTGAGTGGCTCGACGAGAAGCACGCGATCGTGACAGTCATGCTCCTCGGCGAAGAACTCGCCGAGTACTTCAGCGTCGGCGACCGCTTCTCGCTCTGGTTCGGTCACGAGCTGGCCGGCGGGACAGTCACGAGGCGCTTGTTCATTTGACCTGAGAGTCTTGTATATCGCAGAACGATATTCCCTGTCTCCTTTGGTTTGCCCCCCAGGCTGCGCGGTAGCAGGCGTGAGGAAGCAGGATGTCGAATGAACGAGGTCGAGGACACAGGAGCGAGGGTCATGAGCTTGGCGCCCGGGGAGGAAAGGGTCCTTGCTGAGATCGAGGCTCGGCTGCGCTGGTCCGACCCGCGGCTTGCCGCGAAGCTCGTGCTATTCGGCCACCGGCCGGGACGCGGACCAACCTCAGAGCTGGTGTCGCCCTGGGGCCGTCGCCGGCGTCAGGCCATCAGAACTCTCGTCCTCTCGGCCGTCATTGTCATGACCGTGGTCGGCACCGCGGTGGCCATGAGGAGTGGGCGCGCCGGCCGTTCGGACCTTGTTGCTTGCCGCGCCCGGCCTTCGGCCACCAGTATCTGGCTGCCCAGCTTTTGCCGTCAGGGCCCTTGTCACGGACGTCCGCGAGCGTCCTTGTATCCGCAGTTCCCGAGCACGGGAGCCGGGCCGACTGGTTGCCGCCAGCCCGCCGCGCCAGCCCGCGCAGCGGGCGGAAGGTGAAGTTACGGCCGCGAAGCCGGCCGCTGCCGGGCCACGGCAGGGACGAAGGTGTCGAGGGATTCGTCAGGCAGCGTGACTGTACGGCCGGTCTCTGCGGACAGATAGAGCGCCATCAGGGCTTCGAGGACTGCCGCGCCGTCGTGGAAGGTCTCCTCAGGTGCCCGGCCGCTCAGGAAGGCCTGCACCATGTGCCGGTTCTCGGCCACGTAGCCGTAGAGAGTCGCTTCGTCCTCGACGACCGGCATGAGGCCCTGCTCGGCGTTCTGCTTTTCGACCAGGTCCTCACCGGCCCGGCCGGATACCTCGCGGGACAAGAAGACCTTCAAACCGGTGCTTAGCGTGCTGATCTCCAGCGCATACTCGGGTCCGAGCAGCTCGATCTGGATCCGCAATCCCGGGCCGACGTAAACCCATGACGTCGTCGCCTCGACCAGCAACGCGGCGCCTTGCTCATCTCGCAGCGTCAGTGTCCCTCTGGCGAAGTCTTCCGCCGGGCGGGCGGCGTAATCGACCGCCTCGCCCATCGCGTTGCGCAGGTGTTCGGCGTACCGCGGCTGGGTCCATTTCAGCGATGCGACGGTGCCGCTGGCGGACTCGAGCCGCAACGAGGTCCGCGGCTGACCTGGCTCGGTGAGCAAGAAGCGGGCAACCTCGAAGCTGTGACAGAGCATGTCAAGCAGTACGCCTCCACCCTGGCGCCCGGCCTGCCAGAACCACGGCGCGTGCGGGCCGCTGTGCTCCTCGGAGGCGCGCGCGAGGTACGGACGGCCGCTCGCTGCGGCGGCTCGCCGCCAGATGATCTCCTTGCCGCGGCGGACGCTCGGGGCGAAGATCTGGTTCTCCAGGTAGCCGTGGTTGAGGCCCGCCTCCTCAGCCAGTCGCACGAGTTCGCGTGCCTCGGCTACCGTCCGTCCGAGCGGCTTCTCGCACGCCACCCCGAGCAGCGGTCGGCGCCGCGTCGCGGCAGCGGCGGCTATCGCTTGCATGTGGGTAACGCGCTGGTCGTTCGGGCCGACAATCCAGACCGCATCGATCTGGTCAGATCCCGCGAGATCCTCGACCGATGCGAAGCTGAGGCACGGCCCGAGACCGGCCGCGTCGACGCGGCGGCGGAACTCTTCGCGGCGCTGCTGATCCGGGCTGAAGACGCCGGCGATCGCCGCGTCGCGAACGCCTTCCATGGCCTGCAGGTGAAACCGCGCCATGAAGCCACTGCCGATCATTCCTATCCGCAGCGGTGCCTTGCCGGTCGTGCTCACGGCATCCTTCCTTCTGCTCATGGTTAACCCGCATCATGGTCTCCCAGACGCGCTGACGGGAAGACGGCGAACCCAGAGATTGAGGAAACGAGAACTGCCGGCCGAGACTTCAGCATCCGCGGCTGAGAGGCGTCTTATGTGTATGCCTCTACCAAGCGCGGATGTCGTAGATCGTCAGCAGGCCGAAACTGACCATTTCGTCGGCGGCCTGTTCCGTGCGCATGGCCCGGCTCTCGTCCGGCTGGCGCTGCTGCTCGTTGGCGATCAGCCGAGCGCCGAGGACGTCGTACAGGACGCATTTATCGGGCTGCACAAGGCGCGGCTGCGAGATCAGGACAAGGCGTTGCCTTACCTCCGCGTGGCGGTGATCAATGGCTGCCGGTCGGTACACCGGGCCCGCCGCCGGGCGGCGAGCCTTCGTCAGCAGCATGAGCCGCCAGTCTGGTCGGCAGAGGCTGCGGCAATCGTCAACGAGGACCGGCGTGAAGTGCTCGCGGCGGTCGCGAGACTGCCGCGTCGTCCGCGCGAGGTACTTGCCCTGCGCTATTACCTGGGCCTGCCGGAGACGGAGATCGCAGCGATCCTCGGCATCAGCCGGGGAACGGTGTCATCGACCGTTTCGCGGGGCCTTACCGCGCTCGCTCGCGAGCTGAAGGAGGAGCTGTGAACAGGCTCGAAGAGCGGCTGCGCGATGCCTATCAGGCGGCCGCGGACACCGTGACGCGAGAAATGAACCCACCAGACCTGGCCGGCGTCAAGTGTCGCGCCTCCTGGCCCCGCGTCGCCTGGCGGATACCGGCGAACCGGCTGACTGCGCCGCTCGCCGCAGCGGCATCGGTCGCGGTCATCACCGTGGCGACATCGGTGATCGCCACCATGGGACCTGGCCACGGGCACGTTCCCCCGGCTGGGCCAGGCAACTGGAAACTCCGCTCGGTGACCAGTGTCTCGCAAGGTTATGGACGTGCGACGATTCCGGCTGCCGCGCGACCCAAGTACTACCTGGGCGTCCAGAACGCAACCCACGGGCCGACGGAGTACGCCTTCGCCGCCTACGTGTACAGCTCGGCTACGGGTCAGCGGACTGGCAAGCTCACCCTGCCGAGATCCGACCTCTGGGTGCGAGCGGTAGCTAGTCTCGGCAACGGCACGTATGTCGCGGCCGCGACCAAGGACTTGCCGCGCTTCGGCTGTCGATCCTGGCTCTACCAGTTCAGCCTGAACGCCGCGGGTCAGCCGACCGGGGTGAAGCCGTTCGTCGTGCCGCAGGTGTCCGGCTGGGCAATGCAGATCAGCGGCAGCGGCGACGGGCGGGTGGCGGTGCTGACGACGGCCAGGTGCATCCGCGGCCGAACGCAGCCCATGAACAGCCACGACGAACGCGACATAGCGATCTCGCTGCCGTCGGGAAAGACGACAAGCTGGGCACCGTGGCCAGCGGGTAGCGACCTCGTCCCTGAGAACCTCGTTCCGACCGGATCCTTGTCGGCCACTGGCCGCATGCTCGGGTTCGTCGCGATCGGCGGGCATCCACATGCATTCGGACTGGATGATCAGGCCGCCTACGTGATGCTGACCAGGCAAGTCGCCGGCAGATACCACCTCGTGCTCAAGCCAGCGGCCGGAACCAGCGTGATCGCGACCGCGCTGAGCCCGAACGGTCAGGTGAGCTTCGTGATGACGGCGCGGAGTCACGGCGGCGCGTGGCACGAGAGGATCGGAGCGTACTCGACGAAGACAGGCAAGCTGATCAGGGTGCTGGCGTCCGCATCGGCGAAGGCCGTCAACGCCGACGGGTATCTGGTGCCTGATCCGTCCGGCAGCCAGCTGCTAGTGCTGGGCTTTGGCCACTCCAACACCGCCGTCCTTGATGTCGCGTCGGACCGCCTGACCGTCTTGCACGGCCGCTATGACTATCCGCCTTTCAGTGCGACCTGGTGACGCGCCCCTGAGTGGTGATCACGAAGCAGCACGCGCCGGCGAGTACGCTCACGCCCGCCAGCCCCAGGGCCCCGGCCCGGATGCCGAGTGCGGCGAGCGTCACCCCGGCGAGCGGTTGGCCGATGGTGTCCGCGGCCGATTGGACCGTCCCCACCACTCCCATGACCCGGCCGTGTGCCTGAACGGGCGCGACCTGCTGGAGCGTTGTGAGCGCGACGGTGCTGAACAGAGCGCCGGTGATACCCCACGCGAAGGCGCCGGCGTAGGCGATCGGGATCGAAGTTGTCCCAGCAAACGCGCTGGCCGCGAGACCGTAACCGGCAGCGCCGGCCGCCAGGACCTTCCAGCCGCCCAGGCGTGGGCCGACACGGGCTAGTACCAGGCCAGCCAGGATCGCGCCGATCCCGATGACCGCCTCGAATAGCGCGAACTGCGAGGGTGGCCGGTGCAGGACATGCCGCGCGTATAGCGGTTCGACCACGAGGAACGCGCCCGAGGTGACCGCGGTCGCAGCCATCATCAGCGCGACAAGCCGAAGCGAACCGCGACCGCCGACGAGCACAATCCCCGCGCGGAGTTCATGCCGCCAGCCAGGGGACTCCTTACTGTCGAGAGGCAAGACAGGAAGGGGCAGGGCTACGAGAGCACCGATGAGGTAACTGGCCGCGTCCGCCACGAACGCGGCTGTGAAGCCGAACAACGCCAGGGCGGCACTTGCCAGCAGCGGACCCGCTACCTGGCCGACGGAAGCGGACGCGCCCAGCAGCGAGTTCGCGGCGATCAGGTCGTCAGAGGCCACGATGCGCGGCGGCAGAGCGGCAGCCGCAGGACTTGCCAGTGCCCTGGTCATGCCGTAAGCCACTGCGGCGATATCGAGTTGCACCAGCGACCCGGCGGCAGCCATGCCGAGCGCGGCCGCTGCCGCGGCGACGTATCCAGCGACGAGTGCTCGCTTGGGGCCAAGCCGGTCCACGTAGACGCCCATCAGCGGGCTCAGGGCAGCGGCCGGCGCGGCCCAGCACATGACCGTCACAGCGACCGCATAGGGGCTGGCGTTGAACCGGTAAGCGGCGAACCCCCACAAGACGATCGCCGACGCCCACCCGCCGACGGAGTTCACGGTCTCACCGCCGAGCAGAAGGGCGAAGCGAAGATCGCGGAATGAAGGACGGACAGGACGCACCGGGCCATGCACATGCCGGACCGGGCGCCCGGAGAACAGGCGCACGACAAAACCTCCACGCGGGAAGCTGCTAATCAGGACAGACGTCCGGCAGCGCCTCGACCGCGCGACGATTCAGTCGCGAATGATCAGATACTTCCAGGGCTGGCCGAGGCGGCAGGACCGGCCAAGAAGACGATCACCATCGCAGCTCCTCTCGGCGGGTCAGCACCAAGCTGACTGCCGCAGCGCCTCACACGCGCACCTGGTCGGAGAGTAGCGCAACCGGCTACCGCCGCGCTGGCTCGACAAGCGTTCGCCGGCCTTCCGCGATCTCCTCACCCGCACCTGTTGCCGTGCCAGTTCCGTTGCGCAGGAGCACGGCGCTCAGCACGGCCGCTGCCGCAGCGAACATCGCAGCCACGAAGAAAGCGATGTGGTAGCCGCCCGTCAGGGCGTCCGGCCGGCCGACTCCGGAGGCGAGCAAGGAGTGGCTTCTCGAGGCCGCCAGGCTGGCCAGAATCGCCAGGCCGAGGGCGCCGCCCATCATGTTCGAGGTGTTGACGACGCCTGATGCGACACCCGCCTGATCTGGCTCGACATCGCTCATCGCTGCCAGCAGTACCGGATTCAGTGCCATGCCTGCGCCCAGGCCGAGCAAGATCATGCTGGGGAGTACGTCCGCGACGAAGCCGCCGCCGACCGGGGCCCGCGCCAGCAGCGCGAGGCCGGCAGCCGCGAGCAACAGGCCGGCGGCGATGGGCGCCCTGACGCCGAAGCGCAGCACCAGTTTCGCGGAAAGGCCCAGCGAGAACCCGGCCATGATCAGATTGGCTGGCAAGAAGGTGAGACCGACCTGTAGCGGGCTGTAATGCAGGACGATCTGCAGGTACAGAGCGGACAGGAAGAACCAGGCGAACATAGCAGCCGCCCACAGGACGCCGACGACATTGGCGACCGAGAGATTCCGCAGTCGGAAGAGCCCGAGCGGCACGAGCGGCACTGGCGTCCTTGCCTCGATCGCGACGAACAGCGTCAGCAGCGCGCAAGCGCCAGCGATGAGCCCGATCGTCCGCACGGATGTCCAGCCGAGCTGATTGCCGTTCACGATCGCGTAGACCGCAAGTATCAGCGACGAGGTCACGACGCAGGCTCCCGCGACGTCCACTCGACGTGATGATCGCGAGCTGGGGCCGGCGCGCAGTACCAGCCTGGCCAGCGCGACGACGGCCACCCCGATCGGGACATTGACCAGGAAGATCCAGTGCCAGCTGAGCGCGTTCGTCAAGATTCCGCCGAGCAGTACACCGAGCGACCCGCCGCCTGCCGCGACGAACCCGAAGACTCCCATGGCCTTGGCGCGTTCCGCCGTCTCGGTGAAAAGGGTTGCCGTGATCGAGAGTGCCGCCGCAGAGACAACCGCGCCGCCGAGCCCTTGCAGCGCCCGGAAGCCGATCAGGATTTGCTCGGAGTTCGCCATCCCGCAGCCGAGTGAGGCGAGCGTGAAGATCGCGATCCCGATCAGGAAGATCTTGCGCTGGCCGATGAGATCACCGAGGCGCCCCGCGAGAAGGAGCAGGCCGCCGAAGGCGATCAGGTAGGCGTTAACGA
>DATELR010000183.1:0-10741 GCA_035276345.1 Streptosporangiaceae bacterium
CTGGTGTGGCGCCGATGTTCTCGCCCAGTTTGAAAGACCGCCGGTCGACTTGGCGCGGCGTCCTGAGCCCGGCCGCTGCGTCGGCGACCAGATTGCGCGCACCGCGCAGCAAGCTCAGCCCGCCCGTGTCGAAAGCCCGCCTGCAGGCCGCTGGATTGCCCGGCAGCGTATTGGTAGGAGCCATCGCTGAGACGAGTGCGCCCGCGGCAAACCTGGCCTGCTCGGCGCGCCGCCAGTCGAGCGGCGCATCGTCCACGGCGGCGGTCACCGCGTTAGCGGCCGCCAGGTAGGCCTGGCCGATCCGCCGGTACAGCGGGTTCTGCTGCCATGCGGGGTCGGTGAACCTGCGGTCGCCTCGGGCCGGCGCGATCGCCGATGTTCCCGCAGCGACACCGGCGAGGTCACGCCCAAGCGCCCGGCATCGTGCCGCCAGGCCGGGGCTGTGCGCCATCGCGTTCATCAGAGCCGACAGCGCCGCAAGCCCGCTGACGCGGCCGGCGGCCAGTCCGCTATTCATCGCGTCCGCCGCCGCGTCGGCGAGCGCCCTCGCCGTGATGTCCTGGTTGCTCATGACCGGCCTGCTTCCGTGGCCAGTTCACGCTTGAGGATCTTGCCGGTCGCGGTCAGCGGGAGGGTGTGGCGGAACTCGACGATCCTTGGGTACTTGTAGGCCGCCATGTTCTGCCTGCACCACGCGATCAGGTCGGCCTCGGTGATCGTCGCGTCCGGTCCGCGGACCACGAAGGCCTTGATCTCCTCGCCGTGTGAGGCGTGCGGCACGCCCACCACCGCGGCCATGCTCACATCCGGATGCGTGACCAGCACCTCTTCGAGCTCGCGCGGGTAGACGTTGAAACCGCCCCGGATGATCATGTCCTTCTTCCTGTCCACGATGTAGAGGTAGCCGTCGGCGTCGCGGGTGCCGATGTCGCCGGTGCGAAACCAGCCGGCGGCGTCGAGAACCGAGGCGGTCTCGGCGGGCCGGCCCAGGTAGCCCTTCATGACGTTGTGGCCGCGGATCGCGACCTCGCCGGGTTCTCCCTGCCCGGCCTCCGCGCCGTTCTCGGCCAGCAGCCTGACCTGGACCCCCCAGGCAGGCAATCCGACAGAGCCCGGCCTGCGCGGCCGGTCGACCCGGTTGAAGGTTGCCACCGGGCTGGTCTCTGACAGGCCGTAGCCTTCGACGATCGGAACATCGAACCGCTGCTCGAAGCGGCGCAGGACTTCCCCGGGCAGCGGCGCGCCACCGGAGACGGCGACCCGCAGAGTGGCGGCGATCGCCGGGAGGTCAGACCGTCCTGCGCTGTCGCAACCGAGCAACGCGTGATACATCGTCGGGACGCCGGCGAAGAACGTGACGCCTTCGGCTTGCATCAGTGCCAGCGCTTCCGCAGGGGTGAACCTGGCGAGGAGAACGATGGTCGCGCCGCTGGCGAAGCCCGCGTTCATCTGGACGCTCTGCCCGAAGGAGTGGAAGAGAGGAAGGGCCAGCAGGTGGATGTCGTGGCCGCCGGAGTGCGTGCCGAACAGCTTCGGCGCAAGCAGCGCGTTGTGCACCATGTTGCTGTGCGTGAGCTCGGCGCCCTTCGGCTCGCCAGTGGTACCGCTCGTGTAGAGCACGACGGCGGTGTCGGTTTCAGACGTCGGGCGAGACGGACAGGTTGCCGGCTGGCTATGGGTGAACTCAGACAGGGTCTGGACTGCGACGTCAGGAGACGGGTCGGCCGGATCCGCGGTGATCAGCACGAAGTGCTCGCAGGTCGCGGTCCGTTCGAACGCCGCGGCGCCCGCGGCGCCAATCGGAAGCTCAGGCGATCCCGAGAAGCAGAAGTACGCTTTCGCCGCCGAGTCGGCCAGGTGGTAAGCGATCTCACGTTCGGTGAGCAGGATGTTGAGCGGGACAACGACGCCGCCCGCCTTCAGGATGCCGTAGTAGATGACGGGAAAGGCCGGCAGGTTCGGGCAGCTCAGCGCGACCCTGTCGCCTGCGCTGATGCCGCGGTCGATCAGGGCATTTGCCACCTTCGACGCCTGCGCCTCGAGCTCGCGATAGGTCAGCCGGGAACTACCGTGAACAACGGCAGCCCGGTCTGGGTACTCGCCGGCGCTGTACTCGAGCACCGCTGCCAGGTTCAGCATGTGGACTCCTCTGCGACTTGTTCTTTCGTCGTGAGTCCACGATCGGCGTACTCGCGCCGGCGGAGTTAGTGAGCCGGCGACAAAACTCCTCGTCGGACGGTCACAAAGATCCCGGCTAGCCGGACTGCTGGCCGCCGATGAGGCGGATCGCGATCAGCAGCTCCACCACATCGTTGAGGTTCCGCAGATCGCAGCCGGTCCGCTCGGCGATCCGCTCAAGCCGGTAATACGCCGTGTTCACGTGCAGGTGCAGCCGGGCGGCAGCGGTCTTCGCGTTGAGGTCGCACGCCGCGTACTCGGCGAGCGTGGCGATCAGGGCACCCCCGGCGGCGGCGTCTTCGGTGACGAAGCGGGCCACTTCTGGCCTGATCAGCCGCTGCGCCGTCGGACCTTCGCGCAGCACCAGATAATCGAACGCCGACAGCAACGGCAACGCGAGCACGCCCGGCTGCTCGCCAAGCGCCTCCCTGGCGACTATCGCTTCGGCGTAGGCATCCGGCACCTCGCGCAATCCGGCGTGCGCGGTACTGACCCCGGTGCTGAGCAGCAAGTTCTTGGCCCGCAGATCATCACATGCCCGTTGAATCGCGCTGACCGCCGCCCGCTCTCCATCGTTCGAGCCCGGCGCCCCGGTGAGCGGCAGGACGACGACGATCTCCTGCTGCCGGACAACGGTGAGACCGCGTCGCCCGCGCTCACCCGCGAACGCATCTGCGGCGTCGGTGAGCGCGTGAGCCGCCGACCTGTCCATCGTGAGCACCGCCGACGCGACCAGCACCTGCGAGTCAGGCCGGAGGCCCGCATTCTCAAGGATCGATCGCTTTTGCTGTCCAGTGACGGCTTGCCGGGCGAGCAGATCTTCCAGCAAATCGCGCCTGGCACGATCATGCTCGGCCAGCCGGTGCTGCTGTGCCTCGGCGTACGCCTCCGCCGCTACCGTGCTCCCGATCTCGATTACGGCCATGATCGGAGCCACCAGGCCGAGCGCGGCCTCGCGCTGTTCAGGGTCATCGCGGCTGGCGGCGAGGACGCTTTGCCAGAGGCTCTGCTGCCCGATCCTGAACGCCCGCAGGAAGTCCGCAAGTGAGATCCCCTGCGCCTCCCGCCGCGCAGCCTGCTCTCTGGTGCCGGCGAAGTCGTCCCTGGTAACCGGCGTATCCCGGTGCAGGACGGACACGAAGACCCGGAACACTGACGCCACGTGCGCCGCTACGTTCGCGCGCAGGCCAGGATCGCTGCTCGCCTGGTAAGCGGGAACCTGCTCCCAGATCGCGTCGGCGGCCGCCGCGACCATCGCATCGAACCCTGTCTCAACCGCGGCCGCGATCGCCGCGACCGGCTCAGAGGGCTTGTTCTCCCGCGCCATTCATCCCGCCGTCAGCTCCACGGGAACGGCGAGTTGCTGACCGGGTGCAGCTTGCCGGTGCTGTACCGGGAGAAGCGGAACGGCTCGAGCAGCGCCTGCGGCTCGCCAAGGACCTCCTTGGCGACCAGGGAGCCCACCCCGATCATCTTGTAGCCGTGGTTGGAGTCAGCGATCACGTAGGCGTTCTGGCTGAACGTGTCGAAAACCGGGAAGCTGTCGGGCGTGAACGCTCCGATGCCGCCCGACGGCTCCTTGCGGTACAGGTGCCGCTGGTTCTCGAAGCGCTTGAGGCTGTGCGCCAGCCCCGACGTCCACATCCTGGTGAAGTCCTCGCTCACGACGAACTCCGGGCTCTGCGGACCGTAGGGATCGACGGCGACCTGCGCAGCGGGGCGGTCAACGATGTACGGCGCGGCGCCGCCCTGCACGCCGCCGAAATCGAAGTCAGGCTTGAAGTAGATGCCCCACATCTGGTCGGTGATCAGCTCGCCGTCGATGTCGTCGTACAGCGGCGCGTCTGAGTCCACGTGAACGACGGGCGGCAACCCGCCGCTGCTCGTGGTGAACGCGCCGGGGTCGACGCCCAGCGTGCCCTCCTGCAGTGCCCAGTACGTCCACATCGGCCGGCCGGGATGTACCGCGCCTGATGCGTCGGTGACGTCGACGTGGTCTGGCAGGCCGAGCATCGCCCAGTAGTCCCTGACCCACGGGCCAGCGGCCACGATCAGGTGATCACAGGCGATCGGCCCTTCGCCGGTCTCCACGGCAGTGACAGCTCCGCCGTTGATCTGCAATCCGGTTACGGCCGTGCCCGGCTGGATCCGCACCCCTTCCGCCAGCGCCTTGGCCTCAAGGCCGGCCAGCGAGCGCTTGTTGTTCGCGTACCCGCCCTGCTTCTCGTGCAGAACCGTCGTCGCGCCCGGCGCCTGCCAGTCGGGGAACATCTCGAGCATGTAATCGCGGCACGCCTGCTCGCCCTCGATCAGCACCGAGTCGTAGCCGATCGCCTTCTGCTCGGCGTAGATCTGCGCGACGTCGGCGTGCATGGCCTCCGGCGCCGTTTGCAGGAAGCCCACGGGATGGTAGGAGAAGGCCTGCGGATCGGACTCCCAGACCGATACGTTGTGCGCCATCAACGCGCGCATGGCCGGCTGGAAGTAGTTGTTGCGGATCGTGCCGCAGGCGATGCCGGAGGCACCGGCTCCCACGCCCGACTTGTCGATGACCAGGATGTCCTCGCCGCTGCCGAGCCCTCGCGCCGCGAGTTCCCTGGCCAGGTGCCAGGCGGTGGACAGGCCGTGCATCCCGGCACCGGCAATGACATACGAAGCGCGCGCTGTACTCAACGGCCGATCCTCCTACAGGTTTGGTGCGTACTCCTGGTAGCTCTTGGTGATCCCGTCGGCGGAGCCGAGGAACGAGTGCTTCGACATGTCAGGCGCGTACCGCGACGCTGCGGGCGTCTTGCCGGCCGCCTCGGCCATCGCGCGCACGTGCTGCGGTCCTGCCCCGCAGCAGATGCCGAGATAGGACACCCCGGCCTCAAGGGCGCCGACGGTGAAGTCGGTGAGTTCGTGCCTGGTGCACGTGAACGGGTCAAGCGCGGTCGGGAACGCCTTTGCACCGCCGCGCCCGGGATCGCGCAGGGACTGCATCGACGGCTCAGCGTTGGTGGTCCGATACGGCACGGGCAGCGCGGCGACCGGGCACGACACCGCGGCACGGATGGGCGCGAGCAGCGGCAGCATCGTCTGCGGCCCTCGGATGCAGTTGAGGCCCACCACGTCCGCGCCGGCCTGCTCGGCCTGACGGCAGGCGTCTGCCGGGCTTACCCCGTCTCGCATGTCAGGGTCCTTGTGCACGGCGAACGTCACCACCGAAGGCAAGCCGGCGGCCTTGATCGCCTCCAGCCCCAGCAGCGCCTCACCTGCCCAGCTGAACGTTTCGGCGATGATGAAGTCGACGCCGGCCTCGGCCGCCCAGCTCACCTGCTCGTCGAACGCGGCCCTGACCGCGCGCTCCGCGCCCGGCTCCGGCTCGTACACATTCGTGTTGCAGATGTTGCCGGCCAGCAGCGTGCCAGTCTCGCGCGCGACCTTGCTGGCGATCGCCAGCGCCTGCCGGTTCAGCGGCTCGAGCACGTCTTCCTTGCCGATGACCCTGAGCTTCTCCCGGTGGCCGTAATACGTGAACGCCTCGACGACATCGGATCCGGCATGCACAAATTCCCTGTGCAGCTCTTCGACCACCTCAGGATGCTCGAGTACTACTTCGGGAACGAACGCGCCAGCCTGCAGGTACCCGCGGCGTTCGCATTCGAAAAGATAACCTTCGGCGCACACGACTGGGCCATTCGCCAGCATGCGGAGCAGATCGGGCACGCGACCCTCCAAGGGCGTCTCGGCAACGGACCTAGCGTACGAGAAACGGCGTAACAGGCACGACATCGGAGGTAGCTAATGGCGGCGGAACGACTGGTGGCGGTGAGCTACGAGGCTGATGAGGCATTCGCCGCGGTCAACGCAGAGGTCCTCGCCGACGCCGCCGAGATCGTCTACACCTTCGGCCTCGACGACGCCGGACGCGCGCGGGCGATCCGCGAAGCCGACGCACTCCTCGCGTATGAGCTGCCGAAAGAGCTACCGGCCGGAGCGCTCGACGACCACGGCAGGCTCAGCTTCGTGCAGTTCCTGTCCACCGGCGTCGACTCGGTGGATTTCAGCGAGGTGCCGGACGACCTGACCGTGGCGTGCAACGCCGGCGCCTACGCGGGAGCGGTGTCCGAGCACGCGCTCGCGATGACGCTCAGCCTTGCTAAGCGCCTGCCGCAGCGGCATGCGGCACTGGCCGCGGGCCGGTTCGAGAAGTGGGCGCCTGCTCTGACCCTGCACGGGGCGACGTGCGTCATCCTCGGGTTCGGCGGGATCGGCACGACGTCGGCCAGGATGCTGCGCGCGTTCGGCGCCCGCATCTGCGCCGTGACGCGAACCGGCCAGACCACTGAGCCCGCCGACGTCACGGCCAGCATCGCTGACCTGCACCGGGTGCTGCCCACAGCCGACGTGCTGATCATCGCCCTGCCGCTAACACTTGCCACCCGCGGCCTGATCGGCGCGGCCGAGCTAGGGCTGATGAAGCCGGACGCCATCCTCGTCAATGTCGGCAGAGGGCCGATCATCGACCAGGCCGCGCTGTATGAGCACCTGCGCACGCACCAGGACTTCACCGCGGGAATCGACACCTGGTGGGCCGAGCCGGCGGGCGACGCGCCATTCCGCACCGACTACCCGTTCCTTGACCTGCCGAATGTGCTCGGCTCGCCGCACAACTCGAGCATCGTGGCGGGCACGATGATCTCTGCGGCCGGGCTCGCGGCCGTCAACGTGCGACGGTACCTGCGCGGCGAGCCGGTCACCGGGATCATCCGCCGTTCTGACTACGTCGCACGACTAATCAGTAGGCCATCCAGCCGCCGTCGACCATCAGGTTGATGCCGCTGATGTAGCTGGCCTGGTCCGAGGCGAGGAACGAGACAGCGGCCGCGACGTCCGGTGCCTCGCCAAGCCGGGAGAACGGAGTCCTGGACCACACGTACGCGGCTGACTCGGGGTCGGCTACCAGGTCACCCGGCGCTCCGGTGCGGATCTTGCCAGGCGCCACCGCATTGCACATGATGCCGTCACGGCCATGCTCGACAGCGATCTGCCTGGTCATCTGGACGAGACCGCCCTTGCCGACGGCGTAGGCAAAGTGCCCGGGGACGCCGACCATGCCGTGCTGGGACGTGATGTTGACGATCCTGCCGCGGACATCGTCGCGAGGTTCCTGGGTGAGCATCTGCTGGACGGCGGCGCGGCAGAGCAGGAACGGCCCGCGCAGATTGACCGCCATCATCGCGTCCCAGTCATGCTCGAGCGTGTCGATCAGCGGCTTGGAGTGCGGTCCGGCGAGGACGGCGTTGTTCACGAGCACGGAGAGCCGTCCGTAGTTCGTCGACGCCCGGCTGACCAGGTTCTCGCACGCGTGCGCCGACGACACGTCGGCCTGGACGAACTCGCACGTGCCACCCTGCTCGGTGATCAGGACGTCAGTGGGGTCGCCGCCGTTCAGCGGCTCGCGCCGGATGTCGGCAAGGATGACGGGAAAGCCGTCCTCGGCCAGCCTGAGCGCTATCGCTCGCCCGATCCCAGACGACGAACCGGTAACAATGGCACATCCCGTCACCCGCGCATTGTCGCAGAAACGCCAATCGCGCGCTCCCCGCGCTCTCGCTGCCCCACCGCTGAACCCGTGGTGGTGCCATCACGCCACCAGGGGTTCAGCGGTGAGCCTGAACGCGCGGCGGTCAGGCGAATTCGAGCAAGACCTTGCCGGTTTTGCCCGGCTTGGCCATGTGATCGAACGCGTCGGTGACCTGCTCGGCGGGGAAGATGCGGTGGATCTCGGGCAGTGCCCGTCCGGCGGCGAGCACCGGCAGCACGGACCTGGTAAACACCTGCACAGCTGCCGCCTTCTCCTCAAGCGGCCTGGCGCGCAGGACGGTGCCGCGCAGCGTGGCGCGCTTGCCCATCAGTCCCCGCAGCGAGATCTCCGCCTCGGGCCCGGCGTCCGTGCCCACGATCACGATCCGGCCCCTGACCGCCAGCCCGGCCACGTCGCGGGCCAGGTTCGGCCCGCCGACGAGTTCGAGCACGACATCGGCGCCGCCAAGCGCCGCAAGCTGATCTACGACCTCGTCAGGCGTGACAATGATCGCGCCTTCGCTGGCCAGCCCGCCCGCGGACTCCGGCGACCGGCACGAAGCGACGACGCGTGCGCCGGCGGCCAGACCTAGCCGGACCCCGGCTGAGCCGACCGCGCCGTTCGCCCCGTTAACCAGCAGGACCTCACCAAGCTCCAGCCCGCTCTGGCTGAACACGGCGTCGTGGGCGGTGATGTACGCCTCAGGGATCGCGGCGGCAACGTCGTCAGCCATTCCGTCTGGAATCGCAGCCAGGTGCCTTTCATGCGCGATCACCCGATCGGCGAGACCGCCGCCGCCGACCAGGCCGAACACGCGGTCGCCGACGCTCCACGCTCGGACGGCTTCGCCTGCCGCCACCACCGTGCCGGCGACTTCGAGCCCCGGGATGTCGGGCGGCGAACCAGGCGGCGCCGGATAGAAACCGTTGCGCTGGGCGATGTCGGCCCAATTCAGGCCCGCGAATCTCGCCGCTACGAGGACTTCGTGCGCTGTGGGGACAGGATCGGGGCGCTCGGACAGGCTGACGACCTCGTTCCCGCCCGCTCCGGCGTACGTCACGGCTCTCATGCGATATCTCCAGGGTCGGGGGCTGGCACCTCTTCGGTGCGAAGCCAGCATAAAGACGTAAGCTGCCCCTGTTGCGGTCATTCCGCACGAGTGGTGGCGTGCGAACGAGGGAGCCGCATCAACGTGGGCGAAGCTGGCGGTGTGCGAGAAGGCGACGTCACGATCGCCCGGTGGGCGAAGGAGAATCCCAGATCCGCGGCGCTTCATCGCCAGGCGAGCACGCTGCTGCCTGGCGGAGTGACGCATGACGTCCGGCTCGCCGAGCCGTTCCCGCTTGCCGTTGCAAAAGCCGATGGAGCGCTGAAGTGGGACGTGGACGGGCACGAGCTGATCTGCTACGTCATGGGCCACGGCTCGCTGCTGCTCGGGCATGGTCATCCGGCCGTCGTTGCCGCCGTCCGTGAGCAGGCTGGCCTGGCATTTCATCCAGGAGCCTGCCACGAGCTTGAGGCCCGCTGGGCCGAACAGGTCATCCAGCTCGTGCCGTCAGCCGAGCTCGTGCGGTTCACCTCGAGCGGCACCGAGGCCTCGCTGCTGGCGCTGAGGGTGGCGCGGGCCGCTACCGGGCGCGACAAGATCGTCAAGCTCGGCGGTCACTTTCATGGCTGGCACGACCAGGTCGCCGTGGGCTCGGATCCGCCCTTCGACCAGCCAGACACCGCGGGACTGCCCTGCGACAGCACGCGCACGCTGAGCGTCTTGCCCGCCGATGAGCAGCTGCTGGCCGACGCCCTCGCCGGACGCGACGTAGCCGCGATCATCCTGGAGCCGTCGGGGGCAGCGTGGGCCACGGTCCCGCTGCCAGACGGCTTCCTCGCGGCGACCAGGAAACTGGCAGCTGAGACCGGGACGCTGCTCGTCTTTGACGAGGTGATCTCCGGATTCCGCTGGACGCCCGGCGGAGTCCAGCAGGCCACGGGGGTGCTGCCGGACCTGACGGTGCTCGGCAAGATCCTGGCCGGCGGGATGCCAGGCGGGGCGGTGTGCGGACGCGCCGATCTGATGCGTCTGCTCTCCGGTCCTGCGGCGGGGCAGCGTCGCGTCGCGCATCCCGGCACTCACAACGCTCACCCGGTCGCCGCGGCTGCGGGCGTGGCCACGCTGAGCATCGCCGCTTCTGGCGAGGTGCAGGCCGACGCCGATCAGATGGCCGCGTCGCTGCGCGACGAACTGAGCGCGGTCTTCCGGCGCAGCGGGGCGGCCGGCGGCGCCTACGGCGAGAGCTCGACGTTCCACCTGCTGTTCGGCCACGACGGCGCACCCGGGGAACTCGACGACGCGACGCTGAAGGCCAGCGTCCCGCCAGCGTCGTTGTCGGCGATGCTGGCCTGCTCGATGCTCATCGAAGGGGTGCACCTCTTCCACGGCTCGGGCTTCTTGTCATCGGCCCACGGCGACCGCGAGATGGAGCTGACGGTCCGGGCGTTCAGCAAGACGCTCGGGCGGCTGCAGGCCGCGGGCCTCGCGTGACCGGCGGCAACGGTCCCGTCGGCGCCGGCGGCCTCGATCTGGTCGGCGGGCGCGTCTATGACCCAGGGCAAGGAATCGACGCCGCGGCAACGGTCAGCATCGACGACGGCTTTATCTCCGCCATTCACGAGCAGGACCGGGACACGGCACGAGCAGGGCGCGATGCGCTCGACGTCAGCGGAATGCTGGTCACTGCGGGCCTGGTGGACCTGCACACGCATCTGTACCTCGGTGTCTCGCACTACGGAGTCGAGGCCGACCTGCACTGCCTCGGCCGGGGCGTGACCACGGCAGTGGACGCCGGCTCGGCCGGCGCCCAGACGTTCCCCGGCTTGCGCAGGTACATCATCGAGCGGTCCGCAACCCAGATATTCGCGTTCCTCAACATCGCCGTCGAGGGAATGATCAGCACCCTGGTCGGCGAGCTCGAGGACATCCGCTGGGCATCACCTGAG
>DATELR010000184.1:0-8489 GCA_035276345.1 Streptosporangiaceae bacterium
TTCGGGAAGTTTTTCAGATCGGCCGTGTGGTTATTCGGGTCGGGAACGAGCTTGTGGAACTCGGCCTGGGTCAGTACCGGCGATCCGTCAGGGAAGGTGTCGCCGGCCATGTTCTGCAGTACATAGACCCAGCGGTCGAGCAGGGAGTAACCAAGGCTCGGGACGACCGCTGCCGGGTGCTGCGGGTCAAGGACCGAGGGTGCCTGAACCATGGCGGCCAGCATGGCGGCCTGAGCCGCGTCTACCTGCGTGGCGTGCACCCCGAAATACGTCTCTGCCGCCGCCTCCACGCCCCAGGAGCTGCTGCCAAGGTAGATGGCGTTGAGGTAGTGCGTCAGGATCCACTGCTTGTCCTTCAGCTTCGACAGCTTGATGGCGTCAACGATCTCCTTAATCTTGTCTTTGTAGGTCAGGTTGCCGGTGCCGTCCGGGTCGAAGTACGTCTTGACGAACTGCTCCGTGATCGTTGAACCGCCCTGATAGCCCTGGCCGGTCAGGTCAATGAGCAGCGCCCGTGCGGTTCCGGTCAGCGAAATGCCGCCCTCGCTCAGGTAGTGCCGGTCTTCGGCAGCGAAGAAAGCTTGCTCCAGGTACTTGTTCGACCCGAGGTCCTGGGCGCTCAGCGACGTGCGGTTCGTGCTGCAGAAGCAGCCGACCAAGGTCTTGCCGTCGCTGAAGTAGACCTGAGAAGACTGGTTCAGCGGCTGGCTCAGTGCCTGGATCGGCAGCTGAACGGTCGAATAGATGTAGAAGAAGCCGGCGATCATGATCAGCACGGTGGCGAGCGCCATGCAGCTGACGACGAGACCGAACTTCCGCAGCGTCCAGTGCCGCCACCAGCTCCCGCGGCGCTTCTGGAAATTGCCGGGCGGCCGGCGCCGATCAGGATCGGCGAATCCGCGCGGACCCCGGCGCCATCCTCCGGGCCCGTATCCATCGCCGTCGCCAGGACCGCCGGGACCGTAGGGGCCTCTAGGCCCGCGCGGACCATAAGGCCCGTTCGGCCCGCCGCCGTAGCCGCCGGCATCCGGAAGCGCAACCGTGCCGCCCTCGGCCAGTCCGGTGCCGCTGCGATAGCTAGCGGAGCGCCCGGCGTTGCGGTAACTGCGGCCGCCTGATCTGCGGCTGCGCCCGTACTCGGCGTCGCCGTTGGAACCGTACCTGCCAGACCGGCCCTCGGACCCGTAGCGGTTCTGCGTGTAGTCGCTGCTCGCGTCATCGCCGCTGGAGCCGTAACGACCGGAACGCCGGCGACCGGACTGATAGCCGTTGTCGGAGTCGATCCGGTACGCACGTGAGCGACGGCCGCGGCCTGGTTCGCTGTCATCGCCGTAGCCGCGCGCATCGCCGTTTGAGCCGTTGCCGTTCCGGCCATAGCTCGCGTCGCCGTTGCTGCGATAGCCGGAATCACCGCGTGAGGATTGCCCGTAGCTGGCGTCACCATTCGTAGCGTGACGAGCCCTGTGAGGTCCGTTACCCGAATAGCTCAGGTCGCTACCAGCGTCGGCAGCACGTCCGTTTCGGCCGCCGTCGTAATCACGAGATTGGTAACCGCCGTTGCTGCCCGCGGGTCCGTAGCCGGAGCCTGCTGAGCTTGGCGTGTACGAGCCCGCAGCGGGCCGGTCGGCGTCGGCGCGACCGTAGCCGCCTGCGGCACTGCGGTACCCAGGTGAGCCGTCTGGAGATTCTGTTTTGTCCTGCCAGGACGGCCCGGAGAAGTCTGGATTACTCACGTGATCCTCGCTGGTCGGCGCTAAGGCAGTCGCATGTGGAGCAACGGGAGCAACCGGATCCCGCCATGCAACACGCTACCCGGCTGCACCCAGTGTCCCGGTACGCTCAGCTGAATGCGTATTCATCCGTAGTTGCGGACCCCCTTGCAATAACGCCCGTCCATGCGCAGGAGTGCCAGTAGGCCGTCCGCGATTTGCGGCGCTTAGGCGTGGCAGACCACTCGCAGATCCGCCGGCCGTTGGTTCCGGCTAGTCGCCCGTGCGAGCAGTGCGAGCACGGCGACCGCGCCTGGCAGACGGCTCACCGGTGCCGAGTACATAAGACGACGCCAAGTGATTCCAACCGCAACTCTGACAGACCTCGACGACGTACACCTTGAACTCGGCGTATTCGGTAGCCATTTCGTCGAGTTCTCTGCCCTGTTTGACCCGTCCTTCGTACCTGCCGAGCTCGTCTCCGTAGACGTAGGTGACGTGCGTCAGCTTCACCTTGCGGCAGATCGGGCACCTGGTGTCAGTCGGTTCGCCGTGGAACTTGGCGGCCCTGAGCAAATAGGGATGGGCGTCGCAGACGTCGGTGACCGTGGTGCGGCCAGCCAGAACCGACGCGAGCGTTGCGCGCCGCGCCAGCGCATAGTCGACCACCGATCGCCTCATGACCGACAGGTTACGACGGAATTGCGCTGAGGCCGAGTCCCACCTGGCCCCCAGGCCATCGTCCGACGATCTGACCTGCGGACATGCGAGCCGACATGGCCGGACTTGCGCCATACGGGGACGCCACATATCGTTGTGATGTATCGGCCCGATACATCGGGCAGATATGACCGGCCTCTACGCGGCCCGTCGCGGCGGACGCGGATCAGGCAGGTCGATCTCGGTGGATAGTAGCCCACAACTTGCCAGTTAAACGACTGCCAGGAGGCATGAGCGCAGATGAGCAGCCAGCGGACCGGCGTGCTCGAGCTCGCCGTGCTCGGGCTGTTGCACGAGACTCCGATGCACGGCTACGAGCTGCGGAAGCGGCTCAACTCGGTCCTTGGCGCGTTCCGCGCCTTCGGTTACGGCTCGCTGTACCCGTGTCTGAAGGACCTGACCAGTCGCGGGCTCATCACCGAGGATGCGGTGCCCGAGGCTGCTAAGCCGCTCGGCGGCCGCCGTTCCAAGATCGTCTACCGGCTGACCGCTGACGGCAAGGAGTACCTGCAGGACTTGCTTACCCAGACCGGGCCCGCCTCCTGGGAGGACGACGGGTTCGGAGTCCGGTTCGCCTTCTTCGGCCTGACCACAGCGGACGTCAGGCTGCGGATCCTCGAGGGCCGGCGCAGCCGGCTTGAAGAGCGGGTCGAGGCCTTCAGGGCCGGGCTCGCGAGGACCAGGGAGCGCGTCGATAGCTACACCCTCGAGTTGCAGCGCCACGGCCTGGAGTCGGTCGAGCGCGAAGTCCGCTGGCTAAACGAGCTGATCGCCTCCGAGCGGCAGGCGGACGCGGCGTCGGGACACGACGGCGCCGATTCCGCGCGGGCCCGGAAGCACAACCTATGACGGCACCATCCGATCGGGCAGACCGCGCTCGGTCAGGTCGGTGCTTGCTGAGAAGAAGATAAGGAGCACAACGGTATGGGTTCGGTACGGGTAGCCATCGTGGGCGTCGGGAACTGCGCAAGTTCCCTCGTCCAGGGCGTGGAGTACTACAAGGATGCCGACCCGGCGAGCCGGGTGCCCGGCCTCATGCACGTCCGGTTCGGTTCTTACCACGTCGGTGACCTTGAGTTCGTCGCGGCGTTCGACGTGGACGCCAAGAAGGTCGGACGGGACCTCGCTGAGGCCATCGTGGCGAGCGAGAACAACACGATCACGATCTGCGACGTGCCCCCGACCGGCGTCCAGGTGCAGCGCGGGCCGACCTATGACGGCCTTGGCGAGTACTACCGGGAGATCATCACCGAGTCGGATGAGCCGCCGGTTGACGTGGTCAAGGTGCTGAAGGACTCGGGCGCTGACGTCCTGGTCTCCTACCTCCCGGTGGGCTCGGAGGAGGCCGACAAGTTCTACGCGCAGTGCGCGATCGACGCTGGCGTGGCGTTCGTGAACGCGCTCCCGGTCTTCATCGCGTCCGACCCGGAGTGGGCTGCCAAGTTCACTGAGGCTGGCCTGCCGATCGTGGGCGATGACATCAAGTCCCAGGTCGGCGCGACGATCACGCACCGGGTGCTGGCCAAGCTGTTCGAGGACCGCGGCGTCGAGCTGCTGCGCACCTACCAGCTCAACGTCGGCGGGAACATGGACTTCATGAACATGCTCGAGCGTAAGCGCCTGCAGTCCAAGAAGATCTCCAAGACCCAGTCGGTCACTTCGCAGATCCCGCACGAGATGGCCAAGGCCGACGTGCACATTGGCCCGTCTGACCACGTCCCGTGGCTCGACGACCGCAAGCTGGCGTACGTCCGGCTCGAGGGCAAGTCCTTCGGTGACGTCCCGCTGAGCCTGGAGTACAAGCTTGAGGTGTGGGACTCGCCGAACTCGGCCGGTGTGATCATCGACGCCGTGCGCGCCGCGAAGATCGCCAAGGACCGCGGCATCGGCGGACCGGTCCTGTCGGCGTCGTCCTACTTCATGAAGTCGCCGCCTGAGCAGTACAGCGACGACGACGCGCGCGACGCGGTGGAGATGTTCATCCGCGGTGAGGTCGACCGCTGAAGCGACCCGCAGGCATAACAAGTCTTCGGGCTGACGTAAGAGCACGGCCGGGTGGTTGTAACCGCCCGGCCGTACTCTGATTGCGTGAACTGCCGTACGGGTCACCGGACGCGCACATGACGGCGCCAGTTCCGGGCGCGGCGGCCCCGGCTGCAGAACCGAGGTCGTCATTCATCGGCGACCTGCGCACGGTGCTGGGCAGCAGCGGGTTCCGCAAGCTGTACGCGACAAGGCTGATCTCGCAGACCGGTGACGGCGTTTTCAACGCGGGCCTCGGCGCCTATGTCTTCTTCAACTCGGCCTCGTTCCCCGACCCGGCTGCCGCCGCGACGTCGTTCGCCGTGCTGTACCTGCCGTACTCGCTGATCGGCCCGTTCGCCGGCGTGTTCATCGACCGCTGGTCCAGGCGGCAGATCGTGCTCTGGTCTGCTCTGCTGCGCGCTGGCTTCGCCGCACTGACCGCGATCTTCATCGGGTTCGGGGCGCTCGGGCTGCCGGTCTGGCTCGCCGCGCTCGTCGTCCTGGGCGTGAACCGGTTCTTCCTGTCCTCGCTGTCAGCAGCTCTGCCGCACGTCGTCTCGGACAACGAGCTGGTGATGGGGAACTCCGTCGGTCCGACGTCCGGCACCGTCGTGGCGTTCATCGGCGGGATAGTCGGGCTCGGAGTGCGCTTGATGACCGGCCCAGGACCGGTCGGTTCTGCCGTGATCTTGCTTGCAGCCGGGCTCTGCTACCTCGGGTCAGCTGTGAGCGCGACCCGGATCGGGCGCGATTCTCTCGGGCCGGATCTCCCGCCCGGCGACTCCCTGGCCGCAGTGGCACATGAGATCGGCATGGTCGCGGTGGGTCTGATCACCGGTCTGCGGTACCTCTGGCGCCGGCGTCCCGCCCGTGCTGGCCTGGTCGCGATCGGCGCGCACCGGTTCGTCTACGGGATCTTGCTGCTGATGTCGATCCTGCTCTACCGGAACTACTTCTATCCCGGCAGCGACAGCAACGAAGCACTCAGGCATTTCCTGCCGGTCGTGATCAGCTCGGCGATCGGCTACGGCGCGGCAGCCTGGCTGACGCCCACCGTGACCAAGCGCTTCCCGAACTCGGTCTGGATCACCGCTCTGCTCGTCGGGGGCGGCGCGGTGACGGTCATCGGACTGGCGTTCGGTCAGGTTGAGTTCATCGCGATCGGCTTCGCGCTTGGACTGGTCGCGCAGGGGCTGGCGATCTCCGTGACCACGATCTTGCAGCAGCAGATGGAGGACGACTACCGAGGCCGGGTGTTCTCGGTCTACGACATGATCTTCAACGTCACGTTCGTGGCCGGAGCAGCCATCGGCGCGGCCTTCATGCCCGATTCCGGGCGGTCGGTCGGGATGTTGCTCGTCGTCGCGTGTGGCTACATCGTCGCGGCGATCGTCTACTGGCTGACGGCCGGTCAGTCGCGAGGCGCGGACGCTGACTCGCCGGCCTCCGCCGTCCCGTCCGGTTCCGCCGCTTCCCCCGGCTCCGCCGACCCCGCACCCGGCTCTGCAGCTTCTGCCGTCGGCAGGCCCGATTCGCGAGCCCAGCGCAGTAGCTCCTGAACGGCGCGGTCGTGCCCGAGCGGGCCGTGCTCCATCCGCAGCTCGAGCAGGTGCGTGTATGCGTCGCCGACCGTCGGACCTGGCGGAATACCCAGCAGCGCCATGATCTCGTTGCCGTCCAGGTCGGGCCGGATCCTGGCCAGCTCTTCCTGAGCCTCTAGCTCGGCGATCCTGCGCTCGAGCGCGTCGTAGCTGCGCGAGAGTCGTTCGGCCTTGGCCTTGTTCCGCGTTGTGCAGTCCGCCCTGGTGAGCGCGTGCAGCCTGGGCAGCAGCGGACCGGCGTCAGTGACGTAGCGGCGGACCGCCGAGTCCGTCCAGTCGCCGCTGCCGAACCCGTGGAACCGCAGGTGCAGGCCGATCAGCTTCGCGACATCCTCGGTCACGTCGTTCGGGAACCGCAGGCTACGGAGCCTGTTTCTCGCTAGCTTCGCGCCGACAGTGTCGTGATGATGGAACGCCACCCGGCCGTCCTGCAGCAGCGACCTGGTCTTCGGCTTGCCGATGTCATGCAGCAAGGCGGCAAGCCTGAGCCGCAGGTCACCCTCGAGCCCGTACCGCCCTTCCAGCGCGATCACCTGGTCGAGCACGGTCAGCGAATGCCGGTACACGTCCTTGTGCCGGTGGTGCTCGTCCACCTCCAGCCGCATCTTCGGCACCTCGGGCAGGATCTGCTCGGCGACGCCGGTCTGCACCAGCAGGTCGATGCCAGCCGACGGCCCGCCAGGGCGGTCCGCCTGCAGCAGCTTCTCCAGCTCGACTGCGATCCGCTCGGAAGAGACGATCGTCAGCCGCGGCGCGAGCTCGGCCATCGCTTCCCTGACCTCCTTGGTCGGGGTCAGGCCAAGCTGCGCGACGAAGCGCGCTGCCCGCAGGATCCGCAGCGGGTCGTCGTTGAACGAGTCGACTGCCCGCCCCGGCGTGCGCAGGATCTTGTGCCGCAGGTCCGCAAGCCCGCCGAACGGGTCGACGAGGTCAAGGCCTGGCAAGTGGGCCGCCATCGCGTTGACGGTGAAGTCGCGCCTCGAAAGGTCCGCCGTGAGCGAGGTCTCGTAACGCACGTCGGGCTTGCGCGACTCAGGCTCATAGTGCTCGCTGCGGTAGGTCGTGATCTCGAACGTGATCTTCCCTTTGCGCAGCCCGACGGTCCCGAACTTCAGGCCAACCGGCCAGATCGAGTCCGCCCACTCCTTAGTGATCTCCATCACCTGCTCAGGCAGCGCATCGGTGGTCAGGTCGAGATCGCCGTACGGCCTGCCGAGGAACGCGTCCCTGACCGGCCCGCCGACCAGCGCGACGTCATGGCCGTTTCCAGCCAGCAGCTTGGCCAGCTCCCGAGTCGGGCGCAGCCCACCGGACAGCGACGACCTGAGCAAAGCTTTGGCCGCGCGCTGCTGTTCCGGCGTCATAGGAGTGGGATCCTGCACGGGCATCGAGGGTAGGCGCAACAAGGGTGCCACAGGAAGCCGGGCTCGCCGGGCGACCGGCGACTAGCCGGGGCGGAACGGGAAAGGTAGACATAGTGATCGGTTTGCGATGCGTACTGCGCCCTCCCATGATCTGGTTAACGGGTGCTGAGCACCGGACGTCCTGAAGCGCTAGCCAGCCGCAATACCATGTGCGCCATGGCCCGCTCGCACTCCGCCAGGCAGCGTCAACGCCAGGCGCCAGCCGGCGGGATAACGGGACGTTCCACAACTCTTGCCGGCCGGGTTCCTCGCCTGAGCGGGTTCGCGCGGGCGTCGTTCGTTGCAGCGATCGCAGGATTCTGCGCGGCTCTGCCAATGCTTACCGGAACGGCGGTGGCCCAGCCTGACCAGCAGCCGCCAGGCGGGCCGCTCGCGCTCAACGTGCTGTCGGTGAGCCCGTCGTATGCCCAGCACGGCCAGACCGTCACGATCACCGGGCAGATCAGGAACCTCTCAGCGACGAACGCGACGGGACTGTCTTTGCAGGTGATGTCGTCGCGCACGCCTTTCGGAACCCGGGGCGCTCTCGAGCACTTTGCCAACAGCGGGAACGACGCGGATGCTTATGCCACCGGCCTGACGTCGGCCGGCGTCCCGCCGGTGCTGATCCAGAATCTGAACGGCGGGCAGAGCTGGCGCTTCACCATCCACGTGCCGGTCAACAAGCTCGGTCTGAGCTGTTTCGGCGTCTATCCCCTCACGGTCCAGGCGACCGACTCGGCCTTTGACGTTGCCCGCGATCCGGTGCCGCTGCCCTACTGGCCGCCTAAGGCCACCAGCTGCCCTGGCCTGCGCAGGCCGCAGCCGTTCCCCATCTCCTGGGTCTGGCCGATCATCGATTCGCCGCACCAGGGCATCTGCCCTGGCCTGACCGACAACGCGCTGGCGGCGCGCATAGTCCCGAGCGGCAGGCTGTCCAACCTCGTCGCCGTCGGAGCGCAGTACTCCTCGCGCGCCGGGCTTACCTGGGCGGTCGATCCCGCACTGCTCGATGGCGTGCAGACCATGAC
>DATELR010000185.1:0-21549 GCA_035276345.1 Streptosporangiaceae bacterium
GGCGAGGACCGCGAACCACGGCAGCGTCGAGGTCGTCGCCCCTACACCGCTGAGCGCGTTGTAAGCGATCGCACCCTGGAAGGTGTAGCCGAAATCCTTATTGGACAGCACCGCGAACAACGCGATCACCAGGCCAGTCGCGATCACGGCACCGAGCATGCCGAACAGCTGCGACCTGTTGACCTTCTTGACCTCGCCGCCGATCCCGACCGACTGAACGGCGCCGAGCAGCGGCAGCAGCGGCCAGATGATGAACTTCCAGCTCTCGCTGAAGCTCGTGCCCGCCGTCACGAATTTCGCCTTGGTTGCGGCCGCGATGACCTGCTGGGAGTGCAGGCCGGTCAGGCTACCGAGGCTGGAGTCGAATCCGCTGCGGCTGCCGAACAGCATCACGCCTGCGATCACCGCCAGCCCGACCACGGCGACAACGAACAGCACGCGCTGGAACGTGAAGTACCGCCTGGTCCCCGACGCGAGCAGCGCGCCGGCCGCGACGATGATCAGAGCGCCGATCCAGAAAACGCCTTGCGGCTTGGCGACGCTCTGGCCCCAGCTTGTCATCGTCGCGTTGCCGGAAACCGTGCCGACCGCGCCGAAGAATGACGACAGCCCGACCTGCACGATCAGCCCGGCGGCAAGGGCCGCGTAGTAGAGCAGGATGATCGTTTCGATCAGCGACATCACGAAGGCGACGCCAGGGTTGATCGTCCTGGACAAGAAGACATAGACGCCGCCGGACCGCGGGAACACGACCGACCAGCAGTAGAAGGCAGCCGCGACGAAGATCATGCCGAGCGCGGCCAGCAGCGTCGAAATCCACGGCTGGGCACCCGGATAAAGGCTTGGCCCGTACAACTGGTTGTAGGCGATCGCGATGCCGACCGAGACCAGGCCGACGTTGAAGATGAACACATCGAGCGTGTTGCCGACCCTGACGAGGCCCGAGGCTTTGCGTGAGAAAACTTCCGGGGCCGCTGTCGCGCCAGACGCCACCGCTTCGGCCATATGCCCTCCCGTGCTGGCATCCAGTAGCCGGCTGCTCAAAGCGGGCAGTTGACACGCAACCTAGAGCGCGCCGAATCGGATGTCAATGCAATACTGATACGGTTGATCGAATATCGCCTATACTCCTGCCACTCCCGTCGAGATTCGATGAAATGAGCGTTCCGCGATGAGCACCCCGCCACGAACGCCGAAGCGAAGGCGGTCGGTTGCGCCCGCCCGCGGCCGAGCAGCTGCTAGCGACGAATCGGCTCACGCCGACAGTCAGGTGACCGGTGGCCACGTCGCCCTGGGCCCGGTGGTGGGCGAAAGCGGCAGCCGGCGCAGTCAGGGCATCGACGAGATCGATCGCAGGGTGATCAAGATCCTGCAGGCCGACGGGCGCCGGCCGAACACCGAGATCGCGCGCGACCTGCACGTGTCCGAGACCACGATCCGCAAGCGGGTCTCACAGCTCGTCTCGCAGGGCCTGATCAACATCGTGGCCGTGCCCACGCCGCGGGCGGTGGGCCTGAACCTGTCGGCGATCATCGGCATCTCGGTGACGCTGCCGAAGCTGAAGGAGATCAGCGAGGAGCTCAAGCGGCAGAAGGAGGTGCGCTACGTCGGCCTCTCGACCGGCAGGTACGACATCATCGTCGAGGCGTTCTTCCTCGACCAGCAGCACTTCCTCGATTTCATCTCGAACAAGCTCGGCGGCATGGACGGCATCACCAGCCTGGAGACGTCCATGATCCTGGACGTCGTGAAGTTCTCCTACGAGTGGGAGATTGCCTAGAGCGCCCTGTTAAAAGGCAGGGACCACCGGCTTATAGGTGACCCGCTCGCGCCACGGAACCCAGGTCGCGGCGCGCTGCGGCGTGATCATGCGGCCGATCGGGCTGGACACGCAGAGCTCATCGAGGTCCTCACCACCCGTGCGGCGCAGGACGAGGTCGGCGACGGTCTGGCCGATGCCGATCGGATCGATGTCCCAGGTGCCGTCGTGGATTCCCGCGCGCACCAGCTCGATCGCGGCCGGCGTGCCGTTCCGCGAGACCATCCTGGCCTCGCCGAGGCGGCCTGCATCGCGCAGCGCCTCGACGGCGCCGAGCAGCGTCTCGTCGTTGAACGGCACCAGGCCGTCCAGCTTGTCGAAGTCGGCCAGCAGGTTCGCCGTCTTCTCCTTGCCGCCTGACGCGACGTCAGTGGTGTTCTTGTACCGCGGGTCCTCTGGGTCGTTCACCGTGACCACGCCCGCCGCGTCGAGCCCGTGCCTGATGCCGAGCAGCAGCTCGATGTCGTCGACAACGTCGGGACCGCCGACCACGCCGACGCGCGCCCCGGCGGGCAGCAGCGAGGCAAGATGCTCGGCCATGTAGACGCCGTGGTTGAAGTTCGGGTAGATCACCGACGCGTCGACCGAGAACCTAGGCCGCTCCAGGCTGATCACGGGAACGTCCCGCTCGCGCGCGTAACGGACCGCGTCCGCCGGCGTGGCCGGATCGATTACCCAGATCACGATCGCGTCGTAGCCCGCGTCGGCGCCGGCCGTGACGTGCCGGGCGGCCTGCTCGCGCCAGTCCTGTTCGGCGAAGTCGGCGTACGCGACGCGGAGCTCGGCGTCACCTTCAGCGAGCCGTGCCTGCATCCCCTGGCAGATCGCGTCGACGGCCGCGTTTGCCTCATACGCCATCGGGCTGACGTAGAGCACCCGCGTCATGACGTCCCCGGCGCTTCCCGCGGCCGTCCCGTTTCATGCAGCCGCGCTGGCAGATCCGCAGACAACACCTCGCAGCCCGCGGCGGTGACCAGAACCTGCTGCTCGAACACGAAGATCCCGGCGAGGCCGCCGTCGGGGTGCGGCGGCGCCATGATCGGCTCGAGGCACAGCACCATCCCGGCGCGGACCGCGACGTCGTCGTCGGGGTCATCGTGCTCGGTGATCAGCGGTCGTTCCCAGAGCTCGAGGCCGATCCCGTGCCCGGCGACGGCACCGACCGCCTCGGTCAGGCCAGCGTCGGCTACATGCGCGACCGCGGCCCCAAGCAGCTGCGAGACTCGCACGCCAGGCCGCACGGCTTCGATCATGGCGCCCGTCGCGCTCGCGGCGACGTCTGCGTACCTGCGGTCCTCCGGCCTGATCTCGCCGATGCCGATCAGCCGCAGGATGTCCGAGACGTAGCCGTCGCTCGCGCCGCCGCCGTCGACGAAGACGATGTCGCCGTCGGCGAGCACGTTGTCGGACGCGGGCGAGTCGACCAGCGGGTACCTGGTCCGGCCGGAGACGCAGTTCACGAACAGCGGCTTGGTTCCCGCGGTTGTCCCGTTCGCGTACATGGCCGAGCCGATGATCGCGACGAGCTCCTTCTCGGTCATGCCCGCCTTGGCAGCCTCCAGACCTGCCCGGTACCCGGCCGTTGCCGCGCCGACCGACCGGCGGATCCGCTCGATCTCTGCCGGGCTCTTTAGCATCCGCAACGCCGACAGCAGGCGGCTGGCGTCCGCTGGCTCTGGCCCGCCGCACGCGACGACTTGGTCGGCGAACACCTTGGCCAGTCCCATGACGCTGCCGTGGCCGAGCTCGAAGCCGACCCGGCCAGGCCCGGCGCCGATCGCGGCCAGATGACCGGCGACCTTGGCCGGCAGCTCGGCGGCGTTCTGGTAGGTGTCGACCTTCCCGGCCCAGGAGGTGCCAGCCGCGCACCCGGCATCGAACGCCGACGCGATCAGCACGGCGCTGCGCGGATCCTGCGGCGCGATGAAGATCGTCGGCAGCCAGCGGCCGACAGCCCAGATGACCGAGTTGTAGCCGGACAGGTACCGGACCGGCTCCTCCTGGGTCAGCACGAGGACATCCAGGCCTTGCCGGTCCATCAGCGCGGCGAGCCGCGCGTACCTGCGCCGGTATTCATCGAGCGGGAAGTCCGGCCAGACGGGCGGGCGCTCGCCAAGGTCGAGGCCCGCACCGTCGATGCCGTCGATCGCCGCCAGGGCAGAGTCAATGTTCACTGTCGTCTCGCCGGCACTGGCGTGACGTCGCGCACGGTGCGCTTATGGCGCAGGCTGACGAACCACCAGATCAAGCCGACGATGATCGCGCCGATGCCGAGATCCTCGATGACCGGCAACGGCCCGAGCTTGGGGTTGGTGATCTCACGCGGCCAGGCAGCGTCGAGCAGGATGACGACCGTCCAGACAATGCCGGCCACGGTGATCGGCAGTCCCCACCGCCCAAGGTTGAACTGGGCTCGCTCGCTGGGCCAGCCGCGCAGCCGGCGCCACAGCACCGACCCGAGCACCATGATGTAGGGGATGATGATCAGCGCCGTGATCGACGCGACGATGACCGGGATCTTCTTGATGAAGATCAGTGGCAGGACCGACAGCACGGTCGCGACGATGATCGTTCCGATCGGTTCTCTGGAGTGACCGGACAGCTTGGTCAGGAAGGCCGAGCCGGGAAGCTGATCGTTGCGCGCCATGCCGTAGATCATGCGGACGATGGTGGCCAGCGTCGCGATCGCCGTGCTGAACACCGCGACCAGCGCGCCGACGAGGAAGAGCTTCGCGAAGCCTGAACCGAGCGCGGCCGTCAGCACGTCGGGGATCAGGCTCGGGTCGGCCATGGCGGACTTGACGCCGGGAATCGCGAGCAGCAGCGCGAAGTCGAAGATGAACAGCACGAGCGCGGTTCCGCCCAGGCCGGCGATGATGGCCTGGCTCGGCTTGATCCGTGCCTTATTGGTTTCCTCAGCGAATGCTCCCGCAGTCTCGAACCCGACCAGCTGCGTCACCACCAGCGCGACGACGACCAGGAACGGCCACAGGTAGCTGCCGCTGCCTGCGACGCCGCCGGTGTTGCCGAGCACGGACAGCGACTGGTGCGTGTGGAACAGCAGCCCGATCGCCGCGATCAGCAGGACGGCCAGTTCGAGCACGACGCCGATGCTGTTGAGGATCGACACCACTCGCACGCTCGTCGCCATGATGACCGCGGCAACGACGGTAGTGATGATCGAGATCACGACCTCGGTCGCGGTTGTCAGCTTCAGCCCGGTGAACAGGCCGGACAGAACCACGCCGACGACGTCACCGACAGCAGGCATGACGAGCACGATCGCGAACACGTAGAACAGGCCGGTCATCCACCCCAGGAAGTCGCCGCCCAGTCGGCTGGCCCACTGATAAATGCCGCCGGTCAGCGGATAATGCGAGCTCAGTTCGGCCCAGCTGACTGCAAGCAGCAATTGCAGCGCGAAGATGACCGGAATGGCCCAGATGAAAGCAGGTCCGCCCAATGCGAGCGTCGCGCCGGTAATCAGCAGCGCGCCCGTTGTCGGACCCTGGAAAGCGACCGCGAACAGGGATCCGGTGAAGAAGCCGAGCGCGCGCTTAAAGCGCGGCTGCACGCCAAGGCTGAGCAGGTATGCGTCGTCGCTGGCGTCCGACGTCGACTCGGGCACAGGGTCCGCGGAATTGGCTGATGTTGTCTCGCTCATCGGGCTCCCTCCAGCCATCGCCAAGGTTCGACCTTGACTCGGATGCTAGAGCGGCAGGTTCGCATCGAACAATACTTGGATGGCTATCTGGCTCTTGATCGTCGCGCAATCGCATAAATGGTTCGAATATCGAATCTCGCGCGGCCCCGTTATCGGATGGATCTCTGGATTGATCAGGGAATCCCGGCTGGATCCCTGGATCCATCCGGCGGGTAGCGGGAACAGCCGGTTTCTGCACTTCGGCTGCCGTGCGGCCGCCGCTGCGTTAGTGTCCAGTCTTGTCATCTGACTGTTACTCCGCCGTTACCTGACGGCCGCCTCCGCATCATTGGTGGCGTTTGTGAACAGGAGCATCGTTTGCAGCAAGGGTCAGAAGGTCGGCATCGGGCCGGGCAATCCCTGAGCACCCGTCAGGAGCGGGCCAAAAGCCGCGCGAGGTCACGTAGCGCGGCGGCCTGGTACCGCTGGTTCGCCGTCTTCGGGCTCGTGGCGAGCATCGGAATCGTCCTCGGCTACACCACCACGAACCACGCTCAGCTGACGGGGACGACCAGCGGGACGGTGCCGCTGCTCGGTTCCTCGGTGCTCAGCGAGCCGGACTTGCACAAGGACACCGGTCAATTCGGACGGATGCCCATCGTGCGCGTTTACTATCCAGGGCTCCCCAGCTCGAACGCGTGGACCAGCGGCATGGCGGCGGCTAACCATTCGGCCGTCATCGTGAGCTTCAAGGCGCTGCCGAAGACAATCCTGTCTGGCGCAGATGACACCGCCCTCAGGCATTTCTTCAACTCTGCCCCCAGAACGCACCCCATTTACTGGAGCTATTACCACGAGCCAGAGGACAACATCGCGGATGGCCAGTTCAACGCCGCCGACTATAAAGCGGCGTGGGCGCACATCGTCACCCTGGCCAGGGCCGCGCGCAATCCTGCTCTGCATTCAACGCTGATCCTGATGTCGTGGGACCTGGTCAAGGCCTCGCACCGGAATTGGCGGAATTACCTGCCAGGCGGCGGGATCATCAGCGTGCTCGGGTGGGATGCCTACCCGGTCGGCAGTGCGACGAACGTCCACCCACAGCTCACGCCGCCAGGCGGGTTCATGGGTCCGGCGATCGCCGCGTCCAAGAGCGTCCACCTGCCGTACGGCTTCCCTGAGTTCGGCCTGTCGACGCCCAGGGGCCGGCCAGGATGGCTGAGATCGGTTGGCAACTACATCCTGCACAGCGGCGCGCTGTTTGCCGCCTATTTCAACGGCAACCAGCAGTATCCGACGCTGCGGCTGACTGACTCCGCGTCCATCAGGATCTGGCGCGGATTCGTGGCCCAGTCGAGGAACGGTGACCCCAGGCCGCTGCCGCCGTCGCCAACGCCAACTCCCAGCCCGAGCACGTCAGCTCCGTCGGCTTCCTCGGCGGTCAGCGTGACCGGTCTGTCACTGAGCCCGGGTACCGTGAGCGCCGCCAATCAGGACTCCGCGACGCTGTCGTTCAAGCTCTCCCGGCGAGCGAACGTGACCGTCTGCGTGCTCAACGCCAGCGGCAAGGTGGTGCGAACAGTGGCCAGGCCAGGCGCTGCGGGCTCGGTGACGATCAGGTACCTCGTCCACAAGAGCGCGAGCCACGGGCTGGCGTCAGGGCATTACACGGTGCTGGTGGTCGCAAGCAATTCCGGCGGCAGCGCGACAGGCACGGCCACCTTGTCAGTGGGCTAAAGCAGGATGGCGGGGAGGCTCTCGTCCACATTCCCCCCAGTCTGCGCGGACCTCAACCCGCCATCCGCGCCTCCACCATGCGCCCCAGCGGTCACCGTGGGGTAGGGCCGAAGGTCACACTCGGCACGCCACACGTCCTCGCCGGGTAGCTGCGACTGGCTAGCGGGTGAGTGCGCTCTCGCGGGCGCCCGCGTAGAGCTCGGCGGCCCGCCAGCAATACCAGGCGACAACGCTCCGGTACGGCCGGAACCGGTCGCCGAGCGGCTCGAGCTCCTTCGCGGTCGGCGTCGGGATGCCCCACGCGAGCCCGTAACCTTTCCGGATGCCGAGATCGCCGGTCGGCCACACGTCCAGCCGCCTGAGCTGGAAGATCATGAACATCTCGGACGTCCACTTCCCGATGCCCCGAACCGACGAGAGCCGCTCGACCACGTCATCATTGCTGAGCGTTCGCAGCCGACGTGGCTCGAGAACGACCGTCCCCTCCAGCACCTTGGCGGCCAGGTCGCGCAGCGAGGCCACTTTGGCCTTGGACAGGCCGACGGCCCGGAGGGTTTCGTCGGAGAGTGCCAGCAGACCCTCGGGAGTAACCTCGCCGTCCAGGGCCTCGATCAGACGGCGGTGGATGGCCGCAGCCGCGGCACCCGCTAGCTGCTGGTAGACGATCGCCCGCACCAGCGTGCCGAGGTTCGACTCGGTTCGCGTCTGCATCCGCGGCGGCCCCGTCTCCTTGACCAAGCGGCGCAGCACCGGATCTTGCTCGGCGAGGATCTTAGCGGCGGCGGAGTAGCTCCTGGCGGAACGCTGAGTTGTCGGCTGAGCAGGCATGTGCTCATCCTTCCCGCTCTCGCGCCCTGCCGACACGGCAGCTTGTTCAGGCGCATCGGTAATCTGCTGGTCATGACCCAGCCCCAGGACACGAATGCCGCCATCTGGAGATCCGAAGACACCGTCGCGCATTGGGCCTCCGAGGCCGCGAATCGCGAGCGAATGCACGTCCCGCAGCAGCGATTCATGGCCGAGTTGATGCCGTTCGCGGAGGACGACGAGTTCAGCTTCCTTGACCTGGGCGCGGGCGCTGGTGCCCTGTCGAAGGCGATTCTCGAGCGGTTCCCGCGCTGCACCGCGGTCCTCGCCGACTTCTCTGATCAGATGATGGGCGCTGGCACCCAGGAACTTCAGCCGTTCGCCGACCGGTACCGGTACGTCACGTTCGACATGTCTGCGAGCAACTGGCCGGCTGAGATCCCCGGCACCCTCGACGCGATCGTGAGCTCGCTGTTCGTGCACCACCTGCCGGACGAGCGCAAGCAGAGCCTGTTCGCCGAGGTCTTCGAGCGCCTCGTGCCCGGCGGGTGGAGCATCAACTACGACCCCGTCACCACGGACGACCCGGTCATCGAGGCGACATGGCAACGGGTGGGCGAGCTTGGCAACCCTGAGCTGACCCGCAGGCGCGTGCATCCGACAGCCGATGAGCACGCCCGCTGGCAGAACCACATCCGCTACATGATCCCGCTTGAGCAGCAGCTGAGCTACCTGAAGGGTGCCGGATTCGAGGGCATCGACGTGTACTTCAAGCGCCTTGAGTGGACCATCTACGGCGGCCGCCGGCCGCTGGCTGACTAAGCGAGCGGCTAAGCCTGGCGGCGCCTCGTCACCGCGGTCAGCAGCGACAGGTCAATGTGCTGCCCGGGCGAGGCGAACGGGGTGCCCGGCCCGCTCACGTCGAACCGGCCGCTGTCGGGCACATAATCCTGACCTCGCGCGACAACGCGGCGGAGCTTGCCGAGTGCGGCAATGTCCGCCAGCGGGTCGCCGTCGACGACGATCAGGTCAGCGTCGTAGCCGGGAGCGAGCCGGCCGGTCGCGGCGCCTACGCCGAGCGCGGCCGCCGCCTGCGTCGTCGCCATCGCGATCACCTGCTCAGGGCTCAGTCCGAGCGTGGCCAGGTATTCAAGTCCGCCCACGAACTGATGGTGCGGCGTGTTGTTGATCCCGGCATCGGTGCCCGCGATGAGCCGCACGCCCATGTCGTGCAGCGGCTTGATGTGCTGGCCGACGGATTTTCCGGTGAGCTGGGCGACGTAAGGCGCGTTCACGTTGGCGGTCGGGCAGACGAAGATGCCCCGCTCGGCGATCATGGCCGCCAGCGTCTCACTGAACAGCCGGTCGTTGGACTCGGTGACAAACGAACAGTGCTCGAGCGTCGTGACGCCGGCCTCGACGGCGCGGCCGATGCCCTCGATACCGTGCGCGTGCGCAGCGACCGGCAGATCGACCCGCGTTGCCTCCTCGACGATCACGGCAAGCTGGTCGGTGGAGAACTGGGCGTACCACGGGGCCGAGCCAGGCGTCATGAACCCGCCGGTCGACATCACCTTGATGACGTCGACGCCGTGCTTGTGGTGTGTGCGGACCAGGCGCCGGAGGTCGTCATCGCTGTCGGCCTCACCGCCCATGAACCAGCAGTGCCCGCCGGTGACGGTGACCGGGCTGGCCGCCACCACCATGCGCGGCCCGCGGGCGAGGCCTGCGGCGATCGCGTCGCGGACCGCGATGGCGAGGTAGCCGCGCGCACCGAGGTCGCGCGCAGTTGTCACGCCGACGCCGAGCAAGTCCCTGGCGTTACGCAGCATCAAGATCAGCTGCTGCTCGTCGGTCTCGCCGCGCATCCTGGCGGCGGGACCAGGCCCGCCGTCGAACCCGAGATGAACGTGGCTGTCGATCAGGCCCGGCATGATCGTGGCGCCTGAATAGCAGGTCCTCGGCAGCGATGCGAATTCGCCAGGCAACGCGCCGGCCTCGCCGACCCAGCCGATCGTCGCGTCGGTTACCACGACCGCGCCGTTGGTCACGATGGCGTCACCGCTGATGACCCGCGGCGCCGTCAGTACCTCAGCCAAGCGATCACCTGCCCGAGCGCGAGTCCGGATTCGCGACGCGCACCACGCTAGGGATCGCCAGAAATGAGGTCAAGACCCAGCGTATCGGCGGCTAGTTCGGCTGGGATTTCTGCTTCGACGACGACGAGCAACATTGGCTCGCGGTGCGAGTCTTAGGGGTGACACGGCCCTTGAAACGGCAGGACAAATGAAGCTCAGCAAGTTTCGGCGTCTGGCAGGAATTGTTGGGGCGGCTGCGGTGACTGCTGCCTGCACGGCCTCGCCCCAGCATGCCTCGCCTCCGACAGCCTCGGGATCCACGGCAACTCCGTCCGCACAGGCCAGCGGTTCGCTGACCACTCCTGGCGGGCAGCTGTGGTTCAGTCGGTATGACGGCCAGACTGGCAGCTACCCCGTGCCCGCCGCGATCGCAGCCAGCCCCGACGGCAGCGCGGTGTTCGTCACCGGTACGAGCGGGGGGCGGCACAAAGTACATCTCGGCTACGTGACAGTGGGCTACGATCCCGCGACCGGCCGACAGCTGTGGGTCAGGCGCTACATCGGCCCAGACAAGTCCGGCCACGGGGCGGCAGGGATCGTCGTCAGCCCGGACGGGCGGATCGTTTTCGTGACCGGCACGAGCACTCTCAGAAAAACCGGTTATGCCTTCGCCACGATCGCCTACAGCGCATCGACGGGCCGCCGATTGTGGCTCCGCCAGTATGACGGGCCTGGTGACTACGCCTACGCCAGCGCACTGGCCGTGAGCCCGGACGGGGCGACTGTCATTGTCACTGGCGTCACCGGCGGCGAGTACGGTCCGCAGGCCAATGACGCGTACACGATTATCGCTTACGACGCCGCCACTGGCGTGCAGCGCTGGATTAGCCGGCTCACGGGCCCGGCGCACGGCAACAACCAGGCACGCAATATTGCGATCAGCCCCGACAGCAGCACCGTGTACGTAACCGGCCGTAGCTACAGCCCAACGTCGAAGTACGACGACCTCACGGTCGCCTATAACGCAGCCTCCGGCGCCCAGCGCTGGGCCAGCCGGTATAACGGCCCGGCGAACGGCAACGACTTTGCCAACGCGGTCGCCGTGGCTCCAGACGGCAAGTCCGTGTACGTGACGGGCGGCAGCAGAGGCGAGTCATCGATGCCCGGCATCACCCCCGTCTTCGCGACGACCATCGCCTACAACGCGGCCAGTGGCGCGCGGAGGTGGGTCGCCCGCTCCAGCGGCGGAGGCACGGGCGGCTCGCTAGCGGTCACCCCCGACGGCCGCAGCGTCATCGTCGCCGGACCGGGGATCGGCATCGGCCAGAACGCGTACTCTGCGGTCGTCTACAACGCGGCGACCGGCGAGGCTGCGTGGACCCATCGCGTCCTAGAACTCACGTGCTGCGGGATTCTCAGTTCACAGACCCTGGCAGTCAGCCCGGACAGCGGCACCATCTACATCACTGGGTCCCCGGCCGGCAACTGCTGTGAAAGCGGCACTGTCGCCTACGCGGTCGCCACCGGTAAACGGCTCTGGCAGAGCGTCTACGACGGTCCCGGCAACAGATTTGACTGGGTCGGCATGCTAGCCCTGAGCCCTGGCGGAAGCACCGTGTACGTCACCGGCCGTATGAACTCTGGCGGCGTCGCCACCATCGCCTACCGCACCTGAGCCAGGTCAGCCGCATTGGGTCAGGCAGGAGCGGCGCCGGATTCGCAGGAGCCCGTCGCTGGCACTCGGCGACGCCCAGTGCAGGATAGAAATATGCCGGGAAGTCATAGCAACGCGCAGCTAGGCCTCAGGGACGCGATAGAGAACACGACCGCAGCGATGCTCAGGGACCGCGGGAGCTTCAAATGGACGGCTCCTGGCCCAGGCGGGTTCGGTGCGGCGGTGGCGGAGATGGACTTCGGCGCGGCGCCGGCCATAGTCGCGGCGCTCGAGAAGCTCTCAGCCGAGGCGCAGTTCGGCTATCTGCCGCCCCCTCTCGAAGAGGAGCTGGCCACGGCGTGCGCGGAGTTCGAGCAGCGCCGGTTCGGATGGACGGTTGATCCTGGATCGATCCACTCGGTCCCCGACGTGATCAAGGCCCTCGAGATCGCGATCACGCACTTGTCGCGTCCCGGCTCGCCGATCATCCTGCCGACACCGGCCTACATGCCGTTCCTGATCGTTCCCGGCATGCTCGGCAGGGAGATCATCCAGGTCAGGATGCATGACGATGACGGCTTCTTCACCCTCGACTTCGAGGCGATCGAGGACGCATTCCGGGCCGGTGGCCACCTCATCGTGTTCTGCAGCCCGTACAACCCGCTCGGCCGCGTCTTCACGGTCGAGGAAATGACCAAGCTCACTGACGTGGTCGACCGGCACGGCGGTCGGGTTTTCGCCGACGAGGTGCACGCGCCACTCGTTTACCCTGGCCAGCGGCACGTCCCTTATGCCTCGACGTCTGACACGGCCGCCGCGCATACGCTGACGGCGACGTCCGCGTCGAAGGCCTGGAACCTGCCAGGCCTGAAGTGCGCGGAGGTGATCCTGTCCAACGATCCCGACCGGCAGCTCTGGGAGGAGATGGGTCACTTCGGCTCTCGCGGCGCGAGCAACCCCGGCGCTGCCGCCAACATCGCCGCTTTCCGGCACGGCGAGGCCTGGCTCGCAGAAGTGCTCGCATACCTCGACGAGAGCCGCAAGCTGCTGGGTGACCTGCTTGGCAAGCATTTGCCCAAGGTGCGATACCGCCCGCCCGACGGAACCTACCTCGCGTGGCTGAATTGCACCGCGATGGAGCTCGAGGGCTCGCCCGGCGAGCTCATCACCGAGCGCGGGCACGTGACCGTGGTCGACGGACCTGCGTTCGGCGACGGCGGAGCGGGGTCATTCCGGTTCAACTTCGCGACGCCGCAACCGGTCATGGCCGAAATGATCGAGCGCATAGCCGGCGTACTGAACGGCGCCTGAAGACCCGTCACCCAACGAAGCGGTCGATGAGCAGCAGCGCTCCGATGACCACCATCGCGACGCCAGCGAGTCGCGAGATGGCGCGCGCGGCCGCGGGCCTTGCATGCAGGACCCTTCGCGCGAAGGATCCCAGGCAGAGGTAGAACACGGCGCAGGTCAGCATGAAGAGGAGTCCGAGCAGGGCAAGCTGCGCCGCGAGCGGCCAGTCCCAGCGCGCGCTCGTGAACTGCGGCAGGAGCGCCAGAAAGAGCAGCAGGCCCTTGGGGTTCAGCGCGCTCACGCCCATCCCCCTGGCAAGGACTTCCCTCGATGAACCTTCTCCGGCGCTGGGCGAGGCGCCAGCCTGCCGAGGTGCCAGCTTGCCGGCAGCCGACTCCCTGGCGATAGTCCTGACCCCGGTCCAGATCAGGTACAGCCCGCCGACGATAGTCAGCGCGGACAGCGCGGCAGTCGACCGTGCGAAGAGCGTGCCCACTCCGGCGGCGACAACGACGGTGATGCCCGCGTAGCCCAGGACGATCCCGCCGACGGCGGGAACCACGGTCCGGCTCCGCACGCCGGAGCTGAGCACGAAGGCCCAGTCTGGTCCGGGAACCGCGACGAGCAGCGCGGCGACCGCCCAGAACGCGGCGACGGAAGTGACGGCCATCGTGAGCATCCCCTCGACCGGCGGCAGACCTGGGGCAAACTTATCTCCGATCGCGTGAAAGGTGTTCCTAAGTTTGATCGTCATGCCGGTTGCGCGTGGAAGAATCTTCCTCATGGATGCGCTAGACCGGAAGATTCTTGCCGAGCTACAGCGCGACGGCCGGCTCACCGTCACCGAACTCGCCGCACAGGTCGGACTCAGCGTCTCGCCGTGCCACCGGCGTCTGCGCGAACTCGAACGCAGCGGCGCGATCCGCGGGTACCGCGCGGTCGTGGACGCGGAAGCCATCGGGCTTGGTTTCGAGGCGCTCGTCTTCATCACGGTGCGCCAGACCGACCGGGAGACCTTGCTCGCCTTTGAGGCAGGGGTAGCGGACATTCCGAACGTCGTGCAGGCGGAGCGCCTCTTCGGCGACCCCGACTATCTGCTTCGGATCGTCACCGCCGATCTCGCGGCATACCAGCGCCTGCAGGACAACAAGCTCACGACGCTGCCAGGGGTCCAGCGGATGACGTCGACGCTGGTATCGAAGCGGATCGTGCAAGACCGGCCCCTACCGGGCTAACGTCAGAGCACCTTGGACAAGAAGGACCTCGTTCGCTCATGGCTCGGGTTCGCCAGAACCTCTCGTGGCGGACCAGACTCGACCACCACTCCGTCATCCATGAACATCAGCGAGTCGCCGACCTCCCTGGCGAAGCCCATCTCATGCGTCACCACGATCATGGTCATGCCGGTCGTCGCCAGGTCGCGCATCACGGCGAGCACGTCTCCGACCAGCTCGGGGTCCAGCGCGCTAGTCGGCTCATCGAAGAGCATCAGCTTGGGTTGCATGGCAAGCGCACGGGCGATTGCGACGCGCTGCTGCTGTCCGCCGGACAGTTGCTTGGGGTAGGCGTTCGCCTTGTCGGCCAAGCCAGTACGGTCGAGCAATTCCTTACCTCGGGCGACCGCCTCATCTTTGTGCTGCTTCTTGACCCGGACGGGCGCCTCGATCACGTTCTCCAGGGCAGTCATGTGCGGGAACAGGTTGAAGTGCTGGAAGACCATGCCGATCTGCGCACGTTCCGCGCATACCTCTTTCTCGCGCAGCTCGTGCAGCCGGCCGCCGTACTCGCGGTAACCGACCAGAGACCCGTCCACCCATAGCCGCCCTGCGTTGATCTTTTCCAGGTGGTTGATGCAGCGCAGGAACGTCGATTTCCCGGAACCGGACGGCCCGATGATGCAGACCACCTCGCGGCGGGCTACCTGGAGGCCGATGCCGCGGAGCACCTCGAGCCGGCCGAAGCGCTTGTGCACAGCCTCAGCGACGACCATGGGCGTGCCGTCCTCGCCGACAGACTCCTGCGCCGACCATGGCTCGGCACTCACCGGCTCTCACCTCCCGAAGGCGGCAATGCCGGCGCCGGCGGGGTCGCGTGGAAGGTGGACAGGTACCGCCAGACGCGCTGCCTGGGCGTGAGCGGCAGCTCGCGCGCCGAGCCACGCGCGAAATGCCGCTCGATGTAGTACTGGCCGACCGTCAGCAGCGACGTGACGATCAGGTACCAGATGCTCGCGACGATCAGCAGCGGAATCGTCTTGAAGTTCACCGAGTAGATGAGCTGAACGGCATACAGCAGTTCGGTAACGGTGATGACGCTCGCCAGCGAGGAGGTCTTCAGCATCGAGATCGTCTCGTTGCCGGTCGGCGGGATGATCACCCGCATCGCCTGCGGCAAGATGATCCGCCGCAGCGTCACCGCACGGGTCATCCCGAGCGCCTGCGCGGCCTCGCTCTGGCCGAACTCGACGGACAAGATGCCGGCCCGCACGATCTCGGCCATATAGGCGCCTTCGTTCAGGCCAAGCCCGAGGATTGCCGCGAGCAGCGGAGTGATGAGCGAGTTCGCATTGGCGCTCGCGAAGGAAGGCCCGAAGGGAACCCCGATCGAGACATGTGGATACAAGAACGCCAGGTTGAACCACACGAGCAGCTGGACCAGGACCGGAGTACCGCGGAAAAACCAGATGTATACCCAGCTAGCCCCGGATAGCAACGGATTCTGGGACAGCCGCATCACGGCGAGGATTACGCCGAGCACGATCCCGATCGCCATCGAGACGACCGTGAGCAGGATCGTGACCCCGAGGCCTCTCAGCACCCGGCTGGACAGGAAGTACTGCCCCACGATGTTCCACTCGAACCGCGGGTTCGTCGCAAGGCTGTGCACGAGCATCGCGAACAGCACGAGCACAACAACGGCCGCGATCCAGCGCCCAGGATGGCGGACTGGAACAGCCTTGATTTCTTCTGCTGGCGCGGTGCCGGGCGGGGCGGACGGGCCGCTGGTCTGGCCCGCGGTCTCGCCCGCCCTCGGCGCCGTCACCGCATACCTCCAAGGCTCCTCACCACTTAGCCAGTAATCTGACCGATCAGCTCCGGGCCCCGTTGATCACCGGGTGGCTGATCGCGCCGCTCTGGACGCCCCACTTGGTGAGGATCTGCTTGTATGTCCCCTTGGCCATCAGGGCTAGCACGCCGCCCAGCACCGCCTTGGTCATGCCGCTGTTCTTCGGGATCGCGATCCCGTAGGGCGCGGCCCCGTAGGAGATCGGGCTGCCGACGATCCTGAAGGTGCCGCCGGACTTCTTGACCTGGTACTCAGCGACCGGCGTGTCCGCCATGGCCACCTGGGCGCGGCCCGACGACAGCGCCAGGTTCACCTGGTTCTGGTCGTTGAAGATCTGGACGTTAACGGCCGCCTTACCGGCGCTCTTGCACTTGCCCGACTGTGTCTGGGCATCGGCCTGCTGGGTCGTTCCCTTCTCAACCGCAACCGAGTGGCCGCACAAATCCGCGAGCGATCCGATATTCGGTCCGTTGGACTTGACGTAGAACGAGGTACCAGCGATGAAGTAGGTCACGAAATCGACCGTCTTCTCCCGGGCCTTGGTGTCGGTGAACGACGACATGCCGAGGTCGTACTTGCCCGAGGCAAGCCCAGGGATGATCGTGTCGAAGGTCGCGTTGACCATGTTGACCTTCAGGCCCATGACCTGGCCAAGCGCCTTAGCCATGTCCGCGTCCATCCCGACCACGGTATGGCCGTCAGGTGCGATGAACTCATTCGGCGCATATGTGGCGTCAGCGGCCACAGTCAGCGTGCCCTTGGACTTGATCTTGGCAGGCACGAGGGCCTCGACGGCTGGAACCGCCTTGGACGTAATGGCCGGCGAGGCCGTCGGCGACGACTGCGCCTCGCTCGTTGCGTTCTTGTTGCTACTTGAACAGGCAGCGGCAACCAGGCCGAAGACCAGGATCACGATCGTTGTCGCGAACAGCCGCAGCTGTGTCTTGCGCATCTTCACGGGAACCCCCCGCGCCCCGTCGGCAGATGAGCCTTATCACCACTCCGTACCCACTTCGCGGGTGTTCTCCCAGCCACCCTGCAACATGGCCGGTTAGCGGGTGGTTCTCGTTAGAAGTGCCAGGGAAACGGCGTCCAGTCGGGCGGCCGTTTCTCGATGAAAGCGTCCCTGCCTTCTTTGGCCTCGTCAGATCCATAGGCCAGCCTCGTGGCCTCGCCAGCGAACAACTGCTGCCCGACCAGGCCGTCGTCGACGAGGTTAAAGGCGTACTTGAGCATGCGCTGCGCGGTGGGGCTCTTGCCGTTGACCTCCGCCGCCCATTCCAGCGCGACGCGCTCTAGGTCCGCGTGCGGCACGACGGCATTGACCGCGCCCATCTGCCAGGCTTCCTGAGCGGTATACGTGCGGCCGAGAAAGAAGATCTCCCTGGCGAACTTCTGCCCGACCTGGCGGGCCAGGTATGCCGAGCCGAAGCCGCCGTCAAAGCTGGCGACATCGGCGTCCGTCTGCTTGAACCTGGCATGCTCGGCGCTGGCCAGCGTCAGGTCCGACACGACGTGCAGGCTGTGCCCGCCACCGGCAGCCCAGCCTGGCACCACGCAGATAACGACCTTCGGCATGAACCGGATCAGGCGCTGCGCTTCCAGGATGTGCAGCCTGCCCACCCGCGGCGAATCCGTGCCGCCGCCTTCGTACTGGTAGCCGTCAGCGCCTCTGATCCGCTGGTCGCCACCCGAGCAGAACGCCCAGCCGCCGTCCTTCGGCGACGGTCCGTTGCCGGTCAGCAGCACGCACCCGACGTCGGCCGTCTGCCTCGCGTGGTCGAGCGCTGCGCACAGCTCGTCCACGGTGTGCGGGCGGAACGCGTTGCGCACCTCCGGCCGGCTGAACGCGATCCGCACCGTTCCCTGATCCACCGCACGGTGATAGGTGATGTCGGTGAAATCGAACCCCTCAACGCGGTTCCAGGCGGCTGGATCGAAAAGCTCGGAGATCATGCTGGCTCAGCCTACGGCAGCCAAACAGCGCCTACGGTAGGGGTTCTGGCGCGCCTGAGCCGGGACCGGACAACGGCCGATTGGGAGAAGAGGTTGACTGTGACCGCCTTGCTCGCGAGGGCAAACATCGACGCCATCACGTTGTTCACCGAGGATCTGGCGGGCACGAGGGCGTTCTATCAGGAAGTCTTCGGCCTGCCGGTCGTCTTCGAGGATGAAAATTCCGCGGTATTCAGGTTCGAGAACACCGTCATCAACCTGCTCGCAGCCACCGCAGCCCCCGAGCTGATCGAGCCCGGCGTCGTCGCCAGCCCCGACGCGGGCACGCGCTTCGTGCTGACGTTGGGTGCCGAAGATGTCGACGCCGTGTGCGCGGAACTCGCCGAGCGCGGTGTCGTGTTGCTCAATGGCCCGATGAACCGGCCGTGGGGAATCCGCACCGCGAGCTTCACCGACCCGGGCGGGCACATCTGGGAGATTGCGCAGGACATGCCGGGCGGCGACGGATCCTGAGGCGGACAATCGCGTCATGCTGACCGTGAACGCCGATACCGTGCGGCTGTTTCTGCATGTGCTGGCCGCGACGGTCTGGGTCGGCGGCCAGCTGACGCTCGCCGCGCTGGTTCCCGCCCTGCGCCGCATGGGGCCTGACGTGCCGCGTGCCGCGGCCCGGCGGTTCAACCTGGTTGCCTGGCCGGCCTACGGCGTGCTTGTGATCACCGGCATCTGGAACGTCCTGGCCGTCAGCCACATGACCGCCAGCTACCGCACGACGTTGATAGCGAAGGTCTCAGTCGTCGCAGCGTCCGGCATCACCGCGGTTCTGCATTCCCGCTCGAAGAAGCCAGCTGGCCTGGCCATCTGGGGTGCGCTGACCGGCCTGACCGCGCTCGCCGCCCTTTTCCTCGGCGTCGTCCTCGCCGGCTAGCTCGGCGGGCCAAGGAGCGATCGCTGCGAACTGCCTGGCTCGGGACCAGACTCTGGTGCGTACGCTGCGGGTATGGGCCAGATCGAGGTCGGCACCGCGTCATGGACGGACCGGACCCTGATCGAATCGGGCTGGTACCCGCCTGAGGCCAGCACGCCGGAGAAGCGGTTGCGGTACTACGCGCGGCAGTTCCCCCTGGTGGAGGTCGACGCCACCTACTACGCCTTGCCCAACCGGCAGACCGCTACGGCGTGGGCGTCGCGAACGCCGGACAACTTCACGTTCAACATCAAGTCGTTCAGCCTGTTCACCCAGCATCCAACGAAGGTATCGGCGTTCCCCGCTGACCTGCGCAAAGCCGTGGAAAAGAGCGGCAAGGACCGGGTGTACCTGCGCGACATCGACCCGGCGATCGCTGAGGAGGCGTGGGACAGGTTCCTCGCCGCGCTCGACCCGCTGCGCGAAGCGGGCAAGCTCGGGGCGATCCTGCTCCAGTTCCCGCCGTGGTTCCCGATCTCCCGTGCGCGCAAGGACTACATCGTCTCGTGCGCAGAGCGGGTCGCGCCGCGGCGCGTCTGTATCGAGTTCCGGAACCAGACCTGGATGACGCCCGACAACCAGCAGGAGACTCTGGATTTCCTGTCCTCGCACACGTTGCCGTACGTGTGCGTCGACATGCCGCAGGGCTCGCGCGACTCGATACCTCCTGTGCTGGCGGTCACCGCCGACCTCGCCGTGGTCCGCATGCACGGCCACTCCGACAAGTGGGATAGCAAGAACATCTACGACCGGTTCGGCTACCGCTACTCCAAACCCGAGCTAGTCAAGTGGGCGAGCAACGTCAGCGAGCTGGCGAGCGAGGCGGACGACACGCAGGTGCTGTTCAACAACTGCTACAGCAACTACGCCCAGGTGAACGCCAGGCAGCTCGCCGACCTGCTGAACGCTTAAGAACTGGCACCACTTAGCGCGCCGATCGTAAACTCCAGGCGTGGCCGAGCGGGTGACCGAAGAGCCGGTGGCGGCGCGGTACCTGCGGCTGGGGTTGCAGCTCGGCCGGCATGACGACGGCGTCGTCGACGCCTATTTCGGCCCGCCTGAGCTGGCCGCTCAAGTGGAGGCGGAGGCCCCGGTCGCCCCGGCGAGACTGGTAACGGACGCCGAGGCGTTGCTCGCTGAACTTGGCGAGGGCTGGCTGGGTGATCAGGTCACTGCGCTGCGCGCCTTCGCCGGGGTGATCGCAGGCGAGACCTGGTCATACGCCGATGAGGTGCAGGCGTGTTACGGCGTCCGGCCGGTCTTTACCGGCGAAGACGTATTCGCGGCCGCGCACGAGCAGCTTGAGGGCCTGCTTCCCGGCCCAGGGCCGCTCGGAGAGCGGTACCAGCGGTGGCGCGACTCAATGCTGGTGCCCGCCGAGCGAATGGAGCGCACATTCGCCGCGGCTATCGAGGAGGCGCGGTCACAGACGAAGCGCCTGGTCGAGTTGCCGGCCGGCGAGAGAGTCGTGCTCGAGACGGTCAGCGATGTGCCCTGGCTCGGTTACAACTTCTACCAGGGCGAGCTGTGCGGCCGCGTCGCGATCAATGCCAGCGTCTCGAAGTCGGCTGTCGAGCTGCTTGATCTGGCCCTGCACGAGACCTATCCGGGTCACCAGGCCGAACGAGCCAGCAAGGAGCACCTGCTCGTTCGGGAACGGGGAATGGCCGAGGAGACGCTGGTACTGGCGTTCACACCGCAGTCGGTCATTTCCGAGGGGATCGCCAGGCTCGCCCCGCAGATCCTGCTCGAGGGAGACGGGCAGGCGGCGTTCGCTGACATCGCTCGCGGAGCCGGCGTCGAGGTCGACCTCGATCACGCGCTTGCGATCGAAGCCGCAATCGGGCCCTGCGAGTGGGCGCAGGTCAATGCGGCCCTGATGCTCCATGAAGGCGATGCATCTCCGGATGAGGCGCGCGAGTACCTGCAGCGATGGGCCTTGCTCGCGCCCGATCTCGCCGGCCATGTAGTCCGCTTCATCACCGAGCCGTCCTCGCGGACCTACGTGATCGCCTACCCTGCCGGGCTCCAGCTGTGCCGCGACTTCGTGGCCGGTGACGCCGGACGTTTCCGTCGCCTGCTGACTGAGCAGCTGCGCGTCAGCGACCTGCGTTAGCCGCCGGCGGCCGGGAGCGATTACGTCTCCGGTGACCTGGGCATGGCCTAGACAGCGGTTTGGGTACCGCTGGGTGTTGCCTGCCGGTCAGGACCATTGAAGGCAGCGTCACATCTAACGGACCGCGGACGCTGGTGCCGCAGGCCAGCTGATGCCTGCGCACTGGGAAAGGCGCGCGGTCCGCCTTGGGGCTTCGGGGGACTCCGGGAGGACAGGCGATGGCGATAGCAGTCGGAATCGATCTGGGAACGACTAACTCGGTGATTGCGGCCACTGAGGCTGGCAAGCCTGCGGTGATTCCCAACGCGGAGGGGTCGCGGACCACGCCGTCGGTGGTGGCGTTCACGCCGCAGGGCGAGCGGCTGGTCGGGCAGCTGGCGCGGCGGCAGGCGATCTTGAACCCGAAGGGCACGATC
>DATELR010000186.1:0-6554 GCA_035276345.1 Streptosporangiaceae bacterium
GCCCGCCGCCGCGGCTGGCGGCCGGCCGCGGACTGCGCCCGGCACGTGACTCCCAGCCAGGTGCGCCGAAGGCGTCAAACGGGATCGTGCCGATGTCGTCCCACCGGACCTGCTCGCCGCGGAAGACCGGCCCGTCCACGCAGGACCTGACCATCCTGGTGATCCCGTCCGAGCCGACGACGGGAAGCACGCAGGTCATGCAGGTCCCGACGCCGCAGGCCATCGACTCCTCGACCGCGACCTGCACCGGAATGTCGTAACGGCGCGCCAGCGCGGTCACCTGACGGAGCATCGGCATCGGTCCGCAGGCGTAGATCACGTCCGTACGCGCCTCATGGATGACCTGGCCGAGCATGTCCGTCACGATGCCGCGGACGCCAAGCGAGCCGTCCGCCGTGGTGATGGTCGCGGACCGGCCGGTCCGCCGGGCGGTGAGCGCACCGAAGACCCGGTCACCGCTGGCCGCGCCGAGCAGGAAATCCACCGAGCAGCGGCGCTGCCTGAGCCGGTCAGCGAGCGCGAACAGCGGGGCGCTGCCATACCCGCCGCCGACCAGCAGGCAGCTGACCGGGTCCCTGGGCACCGGGAATGGCCTGCCCAGCGGACCGGTCACGTCGAGGATGTCCCTGGCTCGCCGCTCGGCCAGCCAGTTCGTCCCTCGCCCGGTGGTCGCGAAGATGAACTCGACCGTCCCGCCATGGTCGGGCCGCACATCATGGATGGAGAACGCGCGGCGCAGCACCATGGACGTGTCAGGGCCGCCGACCGCGACGGTGACGAACTGGCCGGGCTTGAACCTGGCGGCGATCCCCGGGGCGACAATCGTCATCGCGTGGTAGGCATCCACGCGGCGCACCGTCAGCACCGTCCCGCGGACCTGCAGGGGGCCCGACTCAGACTCGGGATCGATGATCGTCATGGCTGGCCGCCGGCCCAATCGCACCTGATCCGCTCGGCATGCTGCTGAAGCGACCGCACGCCTACCTCGTTCCTCATGATCGCCTCGATTCCCTGCACGATCGCGGCCAGCCCGGCCATCGTCGTCACGCAGGGAACGCCCCGGCGCACCGCAGCGGTACGTATCTCGTAACCGTCACGCCGCGGCCCCGGCTGGCCAGCTCCGCCGAACGGCGTGTTGACCACCAGATCGACCTGACCAGCCAGGATCCGCTCGACGATGGTCGGCTCGCCGTCTGGCCCTTGGCCATCGCTGTGCTTACGCACGATCGTGGCACGCACTCCGTTGCGCCGCAGCACCTCCGCGGTGCCGCTGGTTGCCCAGATCTCAAATCCGAGGTCGGCGAGCCGCTTCACGGGGAAGATCATGGCCCGCTTGTCCCTGCTCGCCACCGAGACGAAGGCCCGGCCCTTGACCGGCAGGACCCCGTAGGCGGCCGACTGCGATTTGGCGTAGGCAGTGCCGAATACCTCGTCGATGCCCATGACCTCGCCGGTCGAGCGCATCTCCGGTCCGAGCAGCGTGTCCACACCCGCACCGCCGCTGTCCCTGAACCGGCCGAACGGCAGCACCGCCTCCTTCACCGCGATCGGGGCATCAAGCGGCAGCGTCCCGCCGTCGCCGGATGCTGCCAGCACTCCCTCAGCGCGCAGCTCAGCGATCGTGGCGCCCAGGATGATCCTCGTGGCGGCCTTGGCAAGCGGAACCGCGGTCGCCTTCGACACGACCGGCACGGTGCGCGACGCCCGCGGGTTCGCCTCAAGCACGTACAGCAGGCCAGCCGCCAGGGCGTACTGGACGTTCAGCAGACCACGCACGCCGACGCCCCTGGCGATCGCCTCGGTGGAGGCACGGACCGCAGCCAGGTATTCGCGTCCGAGGGTGATCGGAGGCAGCGCGCACGCCGAGTCACCGGAGTGGATCCCGGCCTCCTCGATGTGCTCCATGACACCGCCCAGATAAAGTTCCTTGCCGTCGAACAGGGCATCCACATCGATCTCGATCGCGTCGTCGAGGAACCTGTCGATGAGGACAGGGTGCGGAGGGCCAGCCTCTGCCGCACGCTGAACGTAGGCCTCAAGGGTCGGCTCGTCGTAGACGATCTCCATCCCCCGTCCGCCCAGCACGTACGACGGCCTGACCAGCACCGGGTAACCGATCTCGGCAGCGATCTCAGCCGCGTCGCTGACCGAGAGCGCGGTGCCGTGCCGGGGTGCGAGCAATCCGGCCGCTGCCAGCACGGCGCTGAACTCGGCGCGGTCCTCGGCAAGGTGGATCGCGTCAGGCGTGGTGCCGAGGATGGTGACTCCCTCGGCCTCCAGCGCGTGCGCCAGCCCGAGCGGCGTCTGGCCGCCGAGTGACACGATCACTCCCGCCACCTCGCCGGAGGCTCGCTCGGCGGCGACGACTTCCAGCACGTCCTCGAGGGTCAGCGGCTCGAAGTACAGCCGGTCGGAGGTGTCGTAGTCGGTGGAAACCGTCTCGGGGTTGCAGTTGACCATCACGGTCTCGAAGCCGGCCTCGGCGGCGGCGAAACAGGCGTGCACGCAGGCGTAGTCGAATTCGATGCCCTGGCCGATCCGGTTCGGGCCGCTGCCCAGGATGATGACCTTCGACCTGGCTGAACTCGGCACCTCAGAGAGCTCGTCGTAGCTGCCGTACAGGTACGGCGTGCTGGCCGAGAACTCCGCGGCGCACGTGTCCACCATGTGAAACACCGGGTGTACCTCGAAGTCCCGCCGCAGCGACCTGACCTGCAGCTCGGACATCGCAAGCAGCTGGCCGAGCTGAGCGTCGGAGAACCCCGCTGACTTTGCGGTGCGCAGGCTGGCCGGAGTTGGCGGGCCGCCGCGGGAGATCTGTTGCGCCAGGTCTTCGATGTTCTTGATTTGCTCGATGAACCAGGGATCGACTCCGCTCGCCGCGTGCAGCTCAGCCGCTGACGCGCCAGCACGCAGCGCCTGGTGCAGCGTCCCGATCCTGCCGTCGTGCGGGACGGCGCATCGCTGGATCAGGCTCTCGCGGTCGCCGGGGGGATCGCGCCAGCTCAGCGGGGCGCTGGGCTGCTCAAGCGAGCGCAGCGCCTTCTGCAATGCCTCGGCGAAGCACCGGCCGATCGCCATCGCCTCGCCGACGGACTTCATGTGCGTGGTCAGGACGGGGTCGGCTCCGGGAAACTTCTCGAACGCGAACCTCGGCACCTTGACGACGACATAGTCGAGCGCCGGCTCGAAGCTGGCCGGTGTCTGCCCGGTGATGTCATTGCGAATCTCGTCGAGCGTGTAGCCGATAGCCAGGCGCGCGGCGATCTTGGCGATGGGGAACCCGGTCGCCTTCGAGGCGAGCGCGCTCGAGCGGGATACCCGCGGATTGAGCTCGATCACGACCATCCGGCCGGTCACCGGATTGACCGCGAACTGGATGTTGCAGCCGCCGGTGTCGACGCCGACGGCACGCAGCACCTCGATCGCGAGGTCGCGCATGCGCTGATACTCGCGGTCAGTCAGCGTCATCGCGGGCGCAACGGTCACCGAGTCGCCGGTGTGGACTCCCATCGGGTCGACGTTCTCGATCGTGCAGACCACCACGACGTTGTCGTTCCTGTCGCGCATCAGCTCGAGCTCGAATTCCTTCCAGCCGAGAATCGACTCCTCAAGCAGCACTTCTGTGACCGGGCTCGCGTCGAGGCCGTGGCCGGCGATACGGCGCAGGTCATCGGGATCGTAGGCGATTCCGGACCCGGAACCGCCAAGCGTGAACGACGGGCGGACGACCAGCGGGTAGCCAAGGTCGGCCGCCGCGCTCTCGCATTCGGCCAGCGAATGGCAGACCGTGCTGCGCGGCACCTCGCCGCCGACGCTGGTGACGATCTCCTTGAACGCGCGGCGGTCCTCTCCGGCCTTGATCGCGTTGATGTCCGCGCCGATCAGCTCGACGTCATAGGCGGCAAGGGTGCCCGCGTCGTGCAACGCCACGGCGGCGTTCAGCGCTGTCTGCCCGCCCAGCGTCGGCAGCACGGCGTCGGGCCGCTCCGCGGCGATGACACGCTCCAGCACCTCTGGCGTGATCGGCTCGATATAGGTCGCGTCAGCGAACTCCGGATCGGTCATGATCGTGGCCGGGTTGGAGTTGACCAGGCTGACCCTGACCCCCTCCTCGCGCAGCACCCGGCAGGCCTGCGTTCCCGAGTAGTCGAACTCGCACGCCTGCCCGATCACGATCGGCCCCGAGCCGATCACGAGCACCGAGTTGATGTCGTCGCGCTTAGGCATTCCGCCACCTCGCTGGCAGCTGGCTCGGCGAGGCCCTCACCGGCTGCGCTCCATCAGCTCGCAGAACGCGGTGAACAGCCCGCCCGCATCGTGCGGGCCAGGCGCCGCCTCAGGGTGGTACTGGACAGCGAACGCCGGGGAACCGATCAGCCGCAGGCCTTCCACGACGCCGTCGTTGAGATTGACGTGCGTGACCTCGGCGGGGCCGAAGGCCGTCTCGAATCGCACCGGGGTCGTCGTTGTCCCCTGACCCGGCGCGCCAGCGGGCATCGCGACGGCAAAGCCGTGGTTGTGGCTGGTGATCTGAACCCGGCCGGTTCGCAGGTCCTTGACCGGCTGGTTGCCGCCGCGGTGGCCGAACCTCAGCTTGTAGGTGCCAAGGCCGAGCGCACGGCCGAGCACCTGGCTGCCCAGGCAGATTCCGAACACCGGAACGCCGGCGCTGAGCACGCCGCGCATCGCCTCGACGGCGTACCCGCACGCGGCAGGGTCGCCAGGACCGTTGGAGAAGAACACGCCGTCCGGGTCGAGCGAGAGCAGGTCGTCAGCCGTCGTGATGGCTGGCAGGACATGGACCTGGCAGCCGAGCCGGGCCAGTGCCGCCGGGGTGGCCGCTTTGATGCCGAGATCAACGGCCGCCACCCGGTACTTGACGGGCACCCCGGACGGCGGGCTGATCACGTACGGTTCGGGCGTGCTGACCTCGCGGGCCAGGTCAGCGCCGGTCATCGGCGGGCTGGCGAGTACTCGTTCTGCCAGCGCCCCCGGGTCGGTACCTGCGGTGCTGATCGCGGCGCGCATCGCACCGCGCTCGCGCAGGTGCAGCGTCAGAGCCCTCGTTCCGGTGATCGCGATCGCCGTGATGCCGCGCGCACGCAGCTCATCATCGAGGCCCCTGGTCGCCCGCCAGCTCGACCCGACTGGGCTCGGATCGCGGATCACGAACCCGCTGACCCAGATCCGGCGCGACTCGTTGTCCTCGTCGTTGATGCCGGTGTTGCCGATGTGTGGCGCGGTCATCGCGACGATCTGGCGGCAGTAAGACGGGTCGGTCAGCGTTTCCTGGTAGCCGGTCATGCCGGTGTTGAAGACGGCCTCGCCGAAGGTCTCGCCTTCGCATCCGTAACTTGAGCCGCGGAACGTCATGCCGTCCTCGAGCACAAGCAGGGCCGGCGGTCGCGGCCTCATCTGGTCAGCTTTCCAGCCAGCACGGTCGGCGTTCCGCGCAGGAACGTCGCGACCACCTGACCAGGCAGCTTCATGCCGACGAACGGCGAATTCCGGCTGCGCGAGGCGTGTCCTGCCGGATCGACCGCAGTGATCGGCTCAGGGTCGTAGAGGACAAGGTTGGCGGGGAAGCCCGCCTCGATCGGGCAGCCGTGCCGAAGATCCCCTGCAGCGCCCGCGTGCTCGCCGATCCGCCCGATCGCCGCCGGACGGACCGACATCCGGTCGGCGACCGCGGCCCAGTCGAGCAGGCCGGTGTTCACCATCGCCTCGTGCACCACCCGCAGCGCTGTCTCAAGACCGGTCATGCCGAATGACGCCTCGGCCCATTCGGTCTCCTTGGATTCGGCCGGGTGCGGTGCATGGTCGGTGGCCACGCAGTCGATGGTGCCGTCAGCAAGGCCCGCGCGCAGCGCGGCCACGTCGGCGGCGGTCCGCAGCGGCGGGTTCACCTTGTAGACCGGGTCGTAGCCGGTCGCAAGCTCGTCGGTCAGCAGCAGATGATGCGGCGTCACCTCGGCGGTCACCCGCCAGCCCTTCGACTTAGCCCACCGGATGATCTCGACCGAGCCGGCCGTCGATACGTGGCAGACGTGCATGGCCGAGCCCACGTGCGCCGCCAGCAGGCAGTCACGCGCCACGACAGCCTCCTCGGCCACGGCCGGCCATCCTGGCAGGCCCAGCCTGGCCGACACCTCGCCCTCATTGAGCTGAGCTCCGGCGGTCAGCCGGGGTTCCTGTGCATGCTGCGCGATGACGCCGTCAAATGCTTTGACGTATTCGAGCGCGCGTCGCATCAGGGTCGCGTCAGCCACGCAGCGCCCGTCGTCGGAGAACACGCGGACCTGGGCTGCCGAATCCGCCATCGCACCGAGCTCGGCAAGCTGGCTGCCGCCCAGCCCTGTCGTGACAGCGCCGACGGGACGGACGTCGCACTTTCCTGCCTGCCTGCCGAGCCGCCAGACCTGCTCCACGACCCCCGCGGTGTCGGCGACCGGATCGGTGTTGGCCATCGCGTGGATCGCGGTGAATCCGCCCAGCGCCGCCGCCGCCGTACCGCTCTGCACCGTCTCCGCGTCTTCCCTTCCTGGCTCGCG
>DATELR010000187.1:0-10205 GCA_035276345.1 Streptosporangiaceae bacterium
GCCGGCGCGCCAGGTCGCCGCCGCGCAGCCGTTCACCGCGGTACGGCAGCGTCAGCTCGGCCTCGCTGTCAGCCGTGCCCGTCACGGTCGCAGTCTGAAGCTGCCGATCGGCGTTCCGATGCAGCAGGTCATCAAGGTCAGACTCCTCGCCACCCGAACGCACTGAGCGCATGCGGCCGCGCAAGGAGGCAAGCCCGTCGCTGGCAATCGCGAGCGCGCCGCGCCTGGATGAGAGGCCGGCCTCGATGACCCGGCGGAAGTGCGTCAGGTAACCCGTGCGCCAGTTCGTCTCCTGCTCGGCACCGAGAGCACCAGCGGGATCGGTCTTCCGCAGCGCGTCCGCGATCACAGCCCTGCCGAACGCCGACGTGCTGCGCCGGCCGTCGGCAGCGACGGGGAAGTCGACTCCCGGCCGGCCCTCAGCTTGGCTGCCGCCCGCCGTCCTGGCCGTCGCGTCGCTGGCTTCCTGATCGGTCATGGCGCCACCCTGGGATCGTCCGGCTATGCCCGCCTTGGGCTAGTCAACACCCAGCCTGCTCGGCAGCGTCAACACCCCGGGCGGCGAGCGCCGCATCCGCGCCTGCCGCCAGGAATCGCCGTGCGGCGTCCGACCCGCGCAGGGTGGCGTCCAGATGCGCGAGCGTCAGGCCGCGAACAAAGTCATGAGCCTGCGCGGCCGGGCAGAGCTCGGACATCGGCCGCATCGCGGCGGGGATCCAGGCGGCGTCACCAGGCAGCGTCATGGCGCGGAGAGCTTCGTGCTCACCCTCAACGTCATCAATGAAGTGCTGGTGATCGGCGCGCCGCAGCACGAACATCCGCCTTGCCCCCGGCGTCCGGTCGAACAGCTCGCGCACTCCATCGAGTGGTATCGGCACGTCGTCCTCGGCGGCGAGGTAGAGAACGGGCACCTCCCGACCCCACGCGAACGTCAGGCTGAGCGGCAGGATCCCTGGCCGCGGATGCGAGCTGCCGCCAGGTCCCATCGCGACGACCGAGCCGACCCGCGCGTCCGTTTCAGGCACTGCCAGTACAGTCCAGCCGCCGAAGCTGTGCCCGACCAGCCCGATCTTGTCCTGGTCAAGGTCGAGGCCGGCGCCGAGCATGTGGCCGATGAGAAAGCGCACATCAGGCACTCGGCTCGCGACCACAGCGTCGACCCTGGCCTTGCGCTGCTCGGCTGACTCGTCCGCTGCCGGCGCCAGCTCCGCCGCGACCAGCTCGGAATGGTCCATGGCAGCTACGACGTAGCCATGGCTCGCGAGGTGCGAACACAAGAAGCTGGCCGACCTGCGGTCGCCGCCGCTGCTGTGGCTGAAGACAATCAGCGGAAACGGGCCTCGCGCATTAATGCCGTCCGGCTGCCAGATCACGCACGGGAACAACCGGTTCCTCGACGCGTCAGCGGCCTCGGCAGCCCGGGTCCTTACTTCATGCTGGCCGGGCTCGAACGGGTCGTACAACAATGGCCTCCCGGTTTCAGCTACCCGCCACCACACACAACCCCAGGCCCCGGCTCGTTCGCGGGCTCCTGCGGCGCGTTGAGGATCAGCGACGTGTGCAGCGGTATGCGGACCCATCTGTCAAACGGCCCGAAGCGCTCCCTGACGAAGAAGGAATCCAGGATCTGGAAGGCGCGCGAAAGGTAACACTTCGGCGTCCGTACAGGCACTGCAATGAAGATGCCACGATTCACTCCCGGCTTGAGCGCGAGACCGGCGATGGGCTTGCCGTGCTTGGGATGTGACCCGGTCATCATGCGACCTGTCCAGTACAACGCGGGTCCCGCGGGCACCAGGGCCCACGGACCACCTGGATGCGGCGGCCGCAGGGAGACAGCCTCGATCGTGACGGTGAACGACCCCGAATTGAACAGGCTCACCGGTGCGGCGAAGATCCGATGCTGGTGCGGAATGTACAGGTCGCCATCTCGCGCGAATGTATTTACCTCGCGGACGTTTGCTGCGCGGTGCAGATCAGGGAAACCGCCTATCTCGTTCCATGTCACCAGAGGCTGGTAATGCTCAGCCACCACTCCCAGTACTACCGCCGCGGCCGCCAGACTGAAGGCGAGCACGGTGGCCAAGATCCCCCAGCCTCGGAATCGGCGACGGCCCTCTGGCGGCTGACCGTCGCCTGCGACAGACGTGCCGGTTTGAGTTGCCGCCATCCCGGCCTCCAAAGGCAGCCCGCGCTCCAGGCAATAGTAAGACGATCAGGTCTTCTTCGCCCGGCTCGGAGCGACTCGTGGCGGCTCATCCGGCATCTTCGGATACACCGGCGGCCACGGCGCGTCGAGCATGCCGCTTGCCCGGTCGCGCGCATTCATCTCGAGCAGCGGCTCGAGCGACTGTGGCTCATCGTTCATGTACTGCCACGGGTCACCGACCTTCTCGAGGCGCTCGGGCAGCGAGTCGATCGTGAACTGGTCAGGGTGAATACCGTCGATCTCGCCCCAGGTGATCGGGGTGGAGACCTGAGCGCCAGGGCGAGCCCGGACCGACCACGCGCCGAAGACCGTTTTGTGCGGCGCGTTCTGGTTGTAGTCGACGAACACGCGCTGGCCGCGTTCCTCCTTCCACCAGGCCGCGGTGATCAGGTCGGGCCTGCGCCGCTCCAGCTCTCTTGCCACAGCTACGGCAGCGGACCTGACCTGATAGGAGTCCCAGCGTGGCTGCAGCCGGACATAGACATGCAGGCCGCGGTTGCCGGTGGTTTTCGGGTATCCGGTGATGCCGACCTCGGCGAAGAGCACTTGCAGCTCGTGGGCCGCCTGGCGGATGTGAGTGAAGTCAATACCGGGCGTCGGGTCGAGATCGATCCGCAGTTCGTCGGTGTGATCGGGGTCTGCGGCCAGGTACGGCCAGACGTGGAACCCAAGGCACCCCAGGTTCACCGCCCACAAGACGTGATCGAGGTCAGCGGCAACTAGTGCCTGCGACGTTGTTCCGTTCGGGGTGGACACCGTCGTGGTCTGCAGCCAGTCGGGCGCGTTCTTCGGAACCCGCTTCTGGAAGAACGAAGGGCCGCCGGCGCCCTCGGGAAATCGCTGCAGCAGTACTGGCCGGCCCCCCATGGTTCGCATCAGCGGTTCGGTGACTCGCTCGTAGTGTGCGGCGAGATCGCCCTTGGTGTCGCCCCGCTCGGCGAACAACACCTTGTCCGCGTGACTGATCAGGGCATTGGTCATCCGGTTTCGCCTCCCGCTCCGTCGACGCTACAAGTTTCCCGCATTAACGAGGCGTATGACGGCCGGCCACGATGTCGGGTGTCGTGGTTGACTCTGTCCGGTGAAGGATCAGGGCGATATCTGGCTTGTCACGGGTATCCAGGCCGCTGGTAAGTCGACCGTTGCTGACCTCCTGGCCAGGCAGTTCGACCCTGCCGTACACATCCGCGGCGGCCAGTTCTACCGCTGGGCGACCAGCGGGTGGGTTCATCCGGGTGATGCCGCCCGGCCCGACGAGGCACGCCGGCTGCTTGACCTGCGCTACCGGCTCTCCGCGCTCACCGCCAGCGAGTACTGCGATGCGGGATTCACCGCAGTGGTACAGGACAACATCTTCGGCGCCGATGTGGTCCGGTGGCTCGAGCAGGTCCGCAGCCGCCCGCGCAGGCTGGTCGTCCTGCGTCCCAGCAAGGAAACAGTGGCCGCGCGTGATGCGGAGCGTCACGCGCGAACAGGCAAGGTCGCTTACCGGTCTGGCGGATTCACAATCGACGGCCTCGACACGGCACTGGCCGGGACCCCGCGGATCGGGCTCTGGCTGGACACATCGGGTCAGACCGCCGATGAAACAGTGCGCGAGATCATGCTGCGCGCAGGGGAGGCAATGATCGGCTAAGCCCGCGGGTCAGTCTTACTGCCGGACCCGCCCACCGAGTACCGTTGCAACCCACGTTCGGTCGGTAATGCGAAGCTGTGCTGCCCAGAACGGCCCATTCAGCTGGGGGGTTCGCGTGATTCTTGCTCGCTCGGGAGCGATTCGCCGGGTTGCCGCTGCAGTCCTGGCGCCGCTTCTTGTCACGGCGGTGGCCGGCGCGGTTTCGCTCGCGAGTCCGGCCCCAGCCGCCGTCGCTTCGGTGTTGCCGAGCGGATTCCAGGACACCGTGGCACTGAGCGGGCTGACCGACCCGACGGTCATGCAGTTTGCGCCGGACGGCCGGATTTTCGTCGGGCAGAAAAACGGCGTGATCAAGGTCTTCTCGAGCCTGACGGACACCAATCCGACCACATTCGCTGACCTGTCCTCGGAGGTCGACAACTACTGGGACAGGGGCCTGCTCGGGCTGGCGCTTGACCCGAACTTCCCGGCCAGGCCATACGTCTACGTGCTCTATACCTATGACGCGCCACCGGGCGGAACTGCACCCACGTGGAACGACGCATGCCCGACGCCGCCTGGACCGACTACCGACGGCTGCGTGGTCTCGACCCGTCTCTCGCGGCTGACGGCCAGCGGCGACACGATGACCGGCACCGAGCAAGTGCTGGTGAGCGGCTGGTGCCAGCAGTTCCCGAGTCATTCCGCCGGCACGCTGATGTTCGGCAGCGACGGGGCTCTCTACGCGAGCGGCGGGGACGGCGCCAGCTTCAACACTGTCGACTACGGCCAGCTCGGCGCGACCGATCCTGGCGACCAGGCGAATCCTTGCGGCGATCCGCCCTCACAGGCCGGCACCGCGCTGACGCCGCCCACGGCAGAGGGCGGGGCGCTGCGCAGCCAGAGCGTGCGGCGCACCGACGGTCCGGCCACGCTCAACGGAGCGATCATCCGGATCGACCCGGACACCGGGCAAGGTCTGCCGGACAATCCGTTCGCATCGTCCTCCGACCCGAACGCCCGCCGGATTATCGCCTACGGGCTGCGCAACCCGTTCCGGTTTACCCAGCTGCCAGGCACCAATGAGTTGTGGATCGGTGATGTCGGCGCGGGCAAATGGGAGGAGATCAACCGGCTGATGACCCCAACCGGCAGCGCGACTCGCAACTTCGGCTGGCCGTGCTACGAGGGAACCCCGCAGCAGAGTGCCTATCAAGCCGCTGGCTTGAACCTGTGCACGAGCCTCTACTCCTCCCCCGGCTCGGTCGCTGCGCCGTATTACGCCTACGCGCACAGCGCCTGTGTAGTGAGTTATCCCGATTGTCACTCCGGCGGATCGTCCATCACGGGTGTCGCGTTCTATCAAGGCGGGTCCTACCCGGCGGCGTACGACGGGGCGCTGTTCTTCGCCGATCACACGCGCAATGAGATCTGGGCCATGATGCGCGGCGCTAACGGCCTGCCCGACCCGGCGAACATCCGGTCGTTCGTTGGCGTCAACGCAGATGGCGGAGCCGGCAACCCGGTCGACCTCAAGATCGGGCCCGGCGGCGACCTGTTCTACGTGGACATGGAAGACGGAACGATCCACCGGATCATCTACACAGCCGGCAACCAGCCGCCGACGGCTCGCATCAGCGCCACGCCAACCGCGGGCAACGCGCCGCTGACAGTGTCATTCGACGGATCTGGGTCCACCGACCCCGAGGTGCGGCCGCTGAAGTATTCATGGGACCTCAACGGTGACGGCACGTTCGGCGACGCGACTGGCCCCACCGCCAAGCGCACCTACAAGACGAACGGCACGCGTACGGTCTCGCTACGGGTCACCGACGATCAGGGCGCGACGAATACCGCCTCCGTCAAGATCACTGTCGGCAACACGCCGCCGAAGTCGGTCATTGATACTCCCGCCGCCACACTGACCTGGCGGGTCGGTCAGAAGATCAATTTCTCTGGTCACGCGACCGACGCACAGGACGGGGCGCTTCCCGCGTCCGCCATGCATTGGGCGGTTATCCTGCATCACTGCATCACGAAGACCAACTGCCATACGCACCTGATCCAGACTTTCAGCAGCGTGGCCAGCGGCTCGTTCGCGGCGCCAGATCACGAGTACCCGAGCTATCTGGAAATTCGGTTCACCGCGACCGATTCCGGCGGCTTGAAGTCAGTGTCGAGAGTCCGGCTTGACCCGAAGACCGTCGTGCTGACCTTCAAGACGAACCACCCGCAGGTGCCGCTGAAGCTCGCAGTTAACTCCGCTGTGCGGGCAACGCCGTTCAGCACCACCGTCATAGTCGGCTCCAATAACTCCCTGATCGCCGCAACCCCGCAAACAATAAATGGCACGACCTATCGCTTCACCTCGTGGTCGGACGGCGGGGCACGGAGCCATGTGGTAGTTGCGCCGGCCGCTAACAAGACATACACAGCCAACTTCCGCGGGAGCTGACGGGAAGGCCTCGCCGCAGCTCGTCACCCGGCCTTTCCTTATGGCACCATTAGTGTCAGAATCGGCGGATGCGCGTGTTGCGGACCCCAGATGACCGGTTCGACGGGCTTCCCGGGTACGCTTACCGGCCAAGTTACGCCGACGTAGGCGGCGTGCAAATGGCGTACGTTCAGGCGGGCCCGCCCGGCGGCGAACCGGTACTCCTCCTGCACGGCGAGCCGAGCTGGTCATTCTTGTATCGCAAGATCCTGCCGGTACTGGCACGTGGAGTGGGTGCGGCGGCTCGCCTTCGACGTGCTCAACCTGCGCGCCATCACGCTGGTCGGGCAGGACTGGGGAGGGCTGATTGGCCTGCGGCTAGTCGCCGAGCAGCCAGAACGGTTCGCCCGCGTCGTTGCCGCCAATACCGGACTGCCGACCGGCGACATCCCGATGCCCGAGGTATGGCACCGGTTCCGCGAACTGGTCCAGACCTCGCCTCACCTGAGCATTTCGCGCCTTGTTAGCTCCGGTTGCGCCAAGCCACTCCCAGCCGACGTGCTGGCCGCTTATGATGCACCCTTCCCTGCCGCGGACTATATGGCCGGGCCCCGCGCTATGCCGGGGCTAGTACCGATCAGACCGGACGACCCGGCGTCTGACGCCAACCGCAGGGCATGGGATCGGCTCACACGCTGGGATAAGCCATTCCTGGTGGCGTACAGCGACGGTGATCCGATCACCGGCGGGATGGCGCCGATCTTGCGCCGCGAGATCCCAGGCGCCGCGGGGATCGAACATCCAGTTCTGGCCGGTGCTGGGCACTTCCTGCAAGAGGATGCCGGAGAACTGCTCGCCGCCGAGATTGTCTCGTTTATTGGGAATCATCCGCGGTAATCTAGACCGTAAGTGACGACTATGACACTTATAGATGTCTGCCGAATGAAATGGCCTTGCCGTCCGCAAATAACGGGACGCAAATGCATGAATTTTCTGCCTGAATTAAGCCCGTGAGCAGGGAGTACATCCTTCCATTGTTTGCTAGCCTGGCTCGGTGACCGATTCCGAGGCGACTGTCAGCAATGCAGCGAATAACGCTTCCGCCAACGGTCGGATAACGCGCCATTCCGCCTCATCGCGGGAAAATAGGCGCCCTATTAATCCGGCCGATGCGCTCGCTCGTCCGGCGCGCGGACCAGACACGCCGGGCCTAGGACCTGCGGTTCCTAGCCCAGCGCCCGAGGTGCCGCCTTCCGGTTTCAGCCGTCCGCACCGCCCGGCAGAGACTCCGCCGCACGGATCCGGACCGGCAGGCACCGTAGGGCAGCGACCGTCGTCACCGCCTGGGCAGCTGGAGATACGGGCAGCGAGGGGCCTGGAGAAGGTGACTGCCGCTGTCGTGGCAACGGCGGGAGTCCAGCCCGGCGACAACGTCATCGATCTGGGTTGCGGCCCCGGCCAGGTCAGTCTCGCCCTCGCCGAACGCGGCGCCAGGGTGCTGGCCATCGACGGGAATCAGGCCCTGCTCGGCCGGCTGAAAGCGGTCGCCAGGCAGCGCGACCTCACCGATCTTGAGGTCCTTGCCCGCCCGATCCACAGCCTGTCGCTGCCGGTCGAGAGCGCCGACCTGATCGTGACCAGCTACTCGCTGCACCGGTTGCGGGACGCGGACAAGCTACGGCTACTCGCTGCCGCGTACCAGTGGCTCAGGCCGGGGGGAACGCTCATCGTCGCGGACATGATGTTCGGGCGCGGCGCCAGCAGCCAGGACCGGGCGATCATCAAGACCAAGGTCAGGTCGCTGGCGCGCAAGGGCATCGGTGGCTGGTGGCGGATCGTCAAGAACAGCTACCGCTACCTGCTGCGCGTCAAGCAGCATCCGGTCGCGATCAGCTCCTGGACGACCTTCTTCGCCAGGACGGGTTTCACCGGGATCACGGCTTCAAGGATCATCAACGAAGCTGGCCTGGTCACAGGCAAGCGACCGTCGCCTCCGGTACCCGCGCAGCGGAACCCGTTTCCTGATCTGACCAGGCGCTAGTACCGGCCGATAGCCTGCGGCGCACCGAACTGCTGGAGCACTGAGGGTACGGCGACCTTGCCGCCTTCGTCCTGGAAGTTCTCCATGATCGACAGCAGCGCCCTCGCGGTCGCGCCTGTCCCGTTCAGCGTGTGGACGAACTCGAGGTTGCCGTCCCTGCGGAATTTGATGTTCAGCCGGCGAGCCTGGTAGTCGGTGGTGTTCGAGCAGGACGTGATCTCCCGGTACCGCTGCTGGGTCGGGAACCAGGCCTCGATGTCGTACTTCTTCGCGGCGGGCGCGCCGAGATCGCCAACCGAGATGTTCATGACCCGGTACGGCAGCCCGAGCTCCTGAGCGATCTCCTCCTCGTTAGCGAGCAACTGCTCGTGGATGTCGCGCGACTCCTCAGGCACGCAGAACACGTACATCTCGACCTTGTCGAACTGGTGCACGCGGAACATGCCCTTGGTGTCCTTGCCGGCCGCGCCGGCCTCACGCCGGAAGTTCGTGGTGTACCCGGCGTATCTGGCTGGCAGCTGATCTTCCTCCAGCCGCTCGTCGGTGTGGATGCCTGCGAGCGCGACTTCCGAGGTGCCGGTCAGGTAGAGATCGTCCTTCTCCAGCATGTACAGGTTGGACTCTTCGGTAGGCAAGAACCCGGTCCCGTACATAGCGCGCTCGCCGGCAAGGACCGGTGGCAGCACGGTCATGAAGCCCTTGCCGCGCAGCTTGTGCAGGACGTACTGGTACAGCGCCATCTCGGTGACGGCGACGTCGCCGATCCGGTAGGCGAATCGCGAGCCGGATAGCCGCGCGCCGCGGGCCATGTCGATCCAGCCGCGTTCCGAGCCAAGCTCGAGATGGTCCTTCGGCTCGAAGTCGAACACTGGCTTCTCGCCCCAGGTGCTGACGACCTGCGCGTCCTCTTCGTCCATGCCGTCGGCGGCGCTCGGATCGGGCAGATTCGGGATCCGCGCGAGAATCGCGTCCCGGCGCAGGGCGGCGTCGGCCTGCTGCCGCAGCGCCGCCTCGATCCTGGCCGACAGGTCCTTCAGAGCTGCTAGTTCCTCGGGGCTCGGCTTTCCCTTGGAGGCCTTCTTCTGCTCGGCGCGCAGGGATTCCGCGCGCTCGGTGTACTCGCGCCAGCTGGCATCGGCAGCCAGCAGCTCGTCGAAGTCCTTGTCCGCTTCGCGCCTGGCGAGTGCGGCCCGGAAAGCGTCCGGATTCTGTCGTGCCGCCTTAAGGTCAATCACCTTGGCGATTCTAGTCGCGGGCAGGGCCCCGCTTCGCCTGACTTTTCCGGCGGCGGCCGCGCGCGGGAGCCGTCAGGACGAGGCGTCCGCTCCGATCGCCCCGATACGTTCCCGATCGAACGCCGCGTCACCGGCGGGTTCGCCGGTCCTGACCCGACGCGTAGGCCGCGTCGCCAGCACCGAACCCACCAGGATCGTCGCGAACGCGACCAGCATCGTGACGGTGACGTGCTCACCGAGAACGGCCACGCCGAGCGTGACCGCGATTGCCGGGTTGATGTAGGTGATCACGCTGGCCCTCGACGGGCCAGCCTCGCTGATCAGCTGGAAGAAGATCAGGAAAGCCGCCGCCGTGCAGACAATCGCCAGGCCGGCCATCGACAGCAGGACGCTCGCCGACGGAACCGCTGACGGCCAGTTCAGGGCGGCCAGAGGCGCATACACGACGCTGGCGAGGACCAGGCAGGCCGCGGTCATGACGAGCGGCGGGACGCCCGCCAGCTTCCGGTTGGCGATGATCGGGCCGGTCGCGTAACACACCGCCACGAAGAGAACCTCGCCGACCGAGCGTGCACTGCCTCGCGAGCCCACCAGATGCGGCCCCGCCAGCAAAGCGACGCCGCCGAGCCCGATCAGCAGCCCGGCCCACCGCACCGGGCTGAGACGGTCGC
>DATELR010000188.1:0-32853 GCA_035276345.1 Streptosporangiaceae bacterium
GGTCATGCAGCCAGCCTGAAGCCTCGGCGAGTCCGGCTGAGACGGCGAATCCGGCTGACGCGAGCCGTCGCGCAGGCGCGAGCAGATCGCTCAGAGGTAGCGACCCGTATCGCGCGTACAGGGCGACCAGGCCATCGACGCACCCGGGAATGGTGACGCCGCGAACATCGTCCTGGAACGGCATCCGCGACATTCCCTGGGCGCGCAACGCGTCGGCGTCCGCGCCGGAACCTGCGCGTCCTGAGGCATTGAGCGCGGCGATCGGCTGGCCTGGCCACGCGACCACCGCGAACAGATCCCCGCCCAGTCCGCACATGTGCGGTCCGACAACGGCCATCACGGCCCCCGCGGCGATGGCCGCGTCGGCGGCGTTTCCGCCCTGGTCGAGCACCACCACTCCGGCGGCCGACGCAAGGTGGTGAGCGGCCGCAACGGCTCCGCCGGTGGCGTAGCGGGTATTCACAGGACCGGCGGCGGTTCGCTGGCCGCGGGTGGCAGGCGGGTTCCGTTCCCTGGGGCGGCGACGCGCATGCCGGTGTCACCTCTCGCGGAGCGTCCTGTAATGCAGGGCAAAACCTTTTGGCAAGGTAGCCAGGGCACAAATGGTGTGTCAAGTGCCCTTAGCGCCCGGGCGCCGCCACCAGTCCGCCAGTCGACGCGCGTATGTGCAGCGTCGCCGGGACGTGGGCTGGGGGCTGCACGTGCTCTCCGTCGAGCCGGTCAAGAAGCATCGTCACGGCCGCCTCTGCCATCCGCTCGGGATGCAGCTCAAGCGCGGTCACCGGGGGATCACCTTCCCAGGCGTAGGCGCCGTCGACACCGGCGGCAATGAGCAGCTCGCCGGGGACGCCCTTTCCTGACGCTTGCGCGGCTCGCAGCACACCCCTGATAAACCGCTCGGCGACCGCGAAGACCGCATCCGGGGGCGTGCGCGCGGCGAGGAGCCGCTTCACAGCCTGGAAGGCGCTCTGCTCGCCGGGCTGCATCGCCACTGGCGTCACCAGCCGCGGAAACCCCTGCTCGCGGATCCATGACTCGTAGGAATGCAGCGTCTCGGTCGCCCACGCCCACTCGGCGCGCGGCGTCAGGATCGCGATCCTCTCGGCGCCGCGAGAGGCGAGGTGATCCAGCAGCAGGCGCGTGTTCGCGTTGGTGTCGAGTTCGACGTACCAGGAATGGTCAGGCCGGCCAAGGTCGCGGCCGATCGTGACGGACGGCAGGCCCTGGTCCTCGAGGACCCCCACCCGCGGATCGTTCGGCGACGGGTCGGCCACGATCCCGCCGTCTATCGCGAGCCCGCCAAGCCCGGCGCCGCCGATTACCGGAGGCAGCAGCATGAGCGCGTGTTCGCGCGCGAAAGCGGCGGTCGCGGCGGCACCTGCCAGGCGCATGTAGTAGTCCAGCCGGAGCGTCTCGTCAGAGCGCACGTCTCCGCTGACGGGAAGGAGCAGCCCGAGCGTTCCGGAGCGGCCCGAACGCAGCCCGCGAGCATGACGGTTGGGGCGGTACCCGAGCCGGTGCACCACCTGCGTCACCAGTGCCCGTGTCTCCGGGTCCACCCTGCCCTTGCCGTTCAGGGCATGCGAAACAGTCGTGACCGAGACGCCAGCGGCCTTCGCGACGTCGTGAATGGTTGGCCGTGATACCACTGCTGCATCTAACCCGGGAGATAGAGCCTGGCGTTACCAGGCGGCGCATGCCGGTTCAGCATAACCGGCACCCGAAAGCGACCAGTCTGGGGTCTTTCGAAGGTGTGCCATGCCGTCTCGTGCTTTCTCTTGACACGTTCGGTTTCACACTCATACTCTGCCAAAAGGTTTCGGCACCCCTGGGAGCCATCGTTCTCAAGCCCGAGAGGCGGGTTGGGATGCGAACAGTGCGCGCAGCGCAGGCACTATCTCGGCGGCCCAGTCAGCCGGTCATGCGCCAACAGCGCCGATTTCCAGAAATCCTTGACGACTCAAAGTCGCGCGGCAACGCGCGCTCTTGCGATATCGCAATGTCCATAGCGCGATCACACAGCTCCCGGGGCTGATCCGCAACCGCATCCCGCGCTCGCGACGGGCGACTGCCACGACGCCAGTGGAGCCGATCGAGAGGCACAAGATGAGCGACGACCTGCACAAACTCCAATCCGACTACGCCCGCGGGCAGGTCACGCGGCGCGAGTTGCTGATCAAAGGTGGAGCGCTCGGCCTGTCAGCCCCCGCAATCGCGGCTTTCCTAGCCGCATGCGGTTCAGGCGGCTCCCCGTCAGGCACCGGGCCTGGTTCGAAGCCGGTGATCGGAACGACAGTTTTGACGCCTCCTGCCAAGGGCGAGGTGAGCCGCGTCAACTGGGGACTGTTCTATGAGCCGGCCGGGCTCGACTGGATCTATTGCTACAACTACGAAGAGAACACGGTCGTCACGAACATCACTGAGAGCCTGATGCGGCTGACACCGCAGTTCACCATTGAGCCCTCACTCGCCGAATCGTTCTCTGAGCCCGATCCGCTTACCAAGGTCTACAAGATTCGCGGTGGCGTGAGCTTCTCCGACGGCAGCCCGATGACCACGGCCGATGTCGTCTTCAGCCTCCGCCGCAACCTCAACGTCGCCTCGTACTGGAACTTTGCCTACACCAACGTCAAGAGCATCGATCAGACCGGCCCGAACGAGGTAACGGTTTCGATGAAGCGGCCTGACGAGGTCTTCCACCCGCTGATGGCCACGCCAGCCGGCGGCGTCGGCAAGGCCTCCTACGTCCAGGCCAAAGGCAAGGCCTACGGCACGCCGAGCGCGGGCCCGATCGGCACCGGGCCTTTCGTGTTCAAGAGCTGGAATCAGGGCTCGTCGATCGTGATAACCCGGAATGAGAAGTACTGGGACACGAGCCACAAGCCGAAGGCGAAAGAGTTCTCCTTCAGCTTCATTCCGCAAGAATCCACCATGACAACGGCGCTGCTCTCCGGGGAGATCGACGGCGCCTATCACACCCCCTATAGCGGACTCGGTCAGCTCCGCTCGACCTCGAACGGCAAGCTGTACCTGGGCAAGAGCATGATCTTCACGGAGATCATTTTCTCGAGCTCATCAGGCCCGATCTCGGACCCGAAGATCCGCAGCGCGCTGCTGCTGGCCATCGACCGGACGGCGCTAGCCAAGGCCGTCTACAACAATGCGGCGACAGCCCTGCGGAACACGGTTGTTCCGCTGGCCGAGTGGGGCTACAGCCAGGCACAGGCCAAGGCGGCCTGGGACAAGCTCAGCCCGCCGGACGTCGACCTCCAGAAGGCCAAGCAGATCGTGTCGGCGGCCGGCTCGGCGGCGAAACAACCGATGACGATCGCGACCCGCGCGTCCTTCCAGCGCTATATCAATATCGCGACCATCGTGCAGGCCGCCGCCGCGCAGATCGGCCTCACGGTCCACATCAAGCCCATCTCCCCGAATAGCTACGGCGACCTGTTCTTCTCCTCTAAGGCGAGAAGCGGGATCGACATGTTCATCAGCGAGAACTATGCCGACATTCCCGAGCCGCTCGAGATCCTGTATCCGGCAGTTGTCCCTGGACAGGCCTACAACTACACCGGTTACAGCAACTCGACGGTCACCTCGAACCTGAACGAGGCGATCAAGGAACCCAACGACGACAAGCGGGCGGGTTTCGTTATCAAGGCCCAGGCCGTTCTGGCAAACGACCTCGCCGCGATGCCGCTGGTCAACCCGGCAGTTCCGCTGTTCCTGAACAAGCGGATCACCGGTGCGCCGGCGTCGTTCTGCTATCTGTACTATCCGTGGGCGCGTGATATAGGGTCCTCTGCCTAATGAGATTCGTCTGGTTCGCAGCGTCACGGCTCGCCGGGCTGGCCGTGACGCTGCTGCTGACGAGCGTCATCGTCTACGGCGCCCTCTACATCGCGCCGGGAAACCCGATCGCGACAATCACCGGCGGCCGGCCGGTACCGCCAAAGACCATCCACGCGATCCAGGCCGAATATGGGCTTAACCAGCCGTTCCTGCTGCGCTACGTGCACTGGCTCGGCAACCTCTTCCAGGGGAACTTCGGCACGTCCATCGTGTTCCGCGAGAACGTCTCGAGCCTGATTGCGGCGCGCGCCAGCACGACGACGTACCTCGTCGCGTACGCGGCCCTGCTCATCATCTTGTTCGGAGTCGTGCTCGGCGTGGTTTCCGCGCTGCGGCGAGGAGCTACGGATACAGCCATCCTCGCCGGGACGACGATCGGCATCGCGACGCCCTCGTTCGTCGCGGCAATCCTGATGATCTCCATCTTCACGCTCGGCCTGCACTGGTTTCCCGCCATCGGCGCTGGCGCCGGATTCGCTGACCGGCTCTGGCACCTCACGATGCCGGCTGCGGCGCTGGCTCTCGCCGGTACCGCCTATGTCGCCCGGCTGACGCGCGCCGCGGCGACCGAGGAACTGGCGCGCGAGCACGTCGATACCGCTCGCAGCCGCGGAATCCCCGAGCGGCTGGTGGTGCGGCGGCATGTGCTGCGGAATGCGATGATCCCGGTTAGCACCGTTGCCGGACTGACCGTCGCAGGCCTGATCGCGGGCTCTGTCGTCGTCGAGAACGCGTTCGCGCTCAACGGGCTCGGCTCCTACCTCGTCACATCCGTTGAGCAGAAGGATTTCCAGGTCGTCCAGGCGATCACGTTGATCCTGGTCGCCGCGTTCGTCGTGGTCAACACGTTCGTCGACATGCTGTATGGCGTTCTCGACCCGCGGGTGAAGGTCTCGGGAGCTCGTCAGTGAATGTGCTGACTCTCACTGCTCCGGTGCGCCACGCGCGGCCCACCGTCGTGCGGCGCCTCGGTTCGCTGGGGCTCGCGTGCGCCGGTCTCATCGTGCTGCTGGCATTGATCGCGATCTTCGCCCCACTGATCGCGCCGCACGATCCCAACGCGGTGGACCTGCTGCACACATTCTCCGGGCCGACGCTCTTGCATCCGCTCGGAACTGACGACACCGGACGGGACCTGCTCTCCCGCCTGATCGTCGGGTCGCGAACCAGCTTGCTCGGGCCGTTGCTGGTCGTGGTCCTGTCGGTTTGCCTCGGCGTGCCGCTCGCGATCACGTCGGCCTGGGTGCGAGGTCCCGTCGACGCGCTGATCTCGCGCGTGCTTGACATCCTCTTCGCGTTCCCCGGCGTCCTGCTCGCCATCCTCGCGATCGCCCTGTTCGGGGCCGGCCTGCCGGCCGCCGTCATCGCCCTGGCTCTTGCCCACATGCCTTACATCGCGCGCGTAACGCGGGCGGCCGCCATCCGGGAACGCGAGCTCCCGTACGTCGCCGCGCTGCGCGTGCACGGGTTCTCTGCCTTGCAGATCTGCTGGCGCCACCTGATGGCGAACCTGGCGCCGCTGGTCATCGCCCAGGCGACGGTCTCGTTCGGATACGTGATGGTCGATCTGGCGGCGATCTCGTTCCTTGGCCTCGGCGTCCAGCCTCCTTCGGCCGACTGGGGCGTGATGATCGCGAGCGGCGAACCGTCCATCCTGGAGGGTCACCCGCAGCAGGCTCTGTACGCCGGCATCCTCATCGTCATCACAGTCTGCGCGTTCACGATCCTCGGCGAGCGACTGACCGACACGGACCGCGGGCTCGTCAAGGTCTGACGGAGGATGGCGCTCCTTGCGCTAGTTGCCTGCTATACTGACACGTGTCTCATGTAATACGTATCGGGGTAGACGAATGCGACTGAACAGCAAGGGTCAGGTAACTATTCCTGCTGCCCTCCGCGAGCGCTACGACCTGCATGAAGGCGATGAAGTGGATGTGGTCGAGGACGGCAACGTGTTGCGGATCGTCCGCGTCCAGGGAAGCCAGACCCGTGGGCAAAGGGCCGTGCAGCGCATGCGGGGTAGAGCCACGACCAAACTGAGCACCGACCAGTTGATGGAGTTGCTACGTGGCGAATGAGCCGCGTGGCAGGTTGGTTGAGCTGCACAGTCTGCCAACTACTTTGGTCGATTCGAATGTTCTCCTCGACGTCATAACTGATGACCCGCTCTGGGGAGAGTGGTCCAGCGACAGGATCGCACAGGCCCTGGATGCTGGCCGCCTAGTGATTAGCCCGATCGTTTATGCAGAGGTTTCGACGGGCTTCGAGCGGATTGAAGATCTCGACGACGCGTTGCCCGAATCCGAATTCGAGCGGGAACCTCTTCCGTACGAAGCTGGCTTCCTTGCGGGCAAGGCGTACATTGCCTACCGGAGGCGGGGCGGATCCAGGCGATCTCCTATGCCTGACTTCTACATCGGAGCGCATGCGACGGTACGTAGCTACCGACTGCTGACCAGGGACTCAAAGAGATACTCGACCTACTTTCCTGGCGTAGAGCTCATCGCACCGTGAGCAACTGATCGGTAGAGCCCGGAAGCACGTCCGTCATTTGTCGATCAGGCCTTGAAGGATGCGGGTCATTGCACGGTCGAAAAGCGAGTCGCTCTCGATAGGTGCGGGTTGGCTGGCCAGTGCCCCCGCTAGGTTCGGATGCTGGCCGTCGGCCGCGGTCCGCAGCAGGTAGGCAGCCATCGATTCCTGCCACTCAGCGGTGTCTTGCCCAGCTCGCTGCTGACTGATCTCGGTCTGTGCAATGAGGCGCAGTGCCCCCGAGAAAAGGCCGACGGTCTCTAGCTTCGCCGCGCCGCTGAGTTTGGTGGGGCCGAGCGCAGCCAGCGCCTGCTCGATGAAGGCGACGGCGTTGGGGCCGGGCAGGCTTTGGGTCGCGCTGACGTCCAGCAACCACGGGTGCCGCTGATAGATGGCGCGCCCCTGACGGGCGATCCGAAGGAGATCTTCAAGCGGGTTTTCCGATGCCAGGCGGTCATATCTGAACTCGCCGTACACGTGGTCGGCCATCAACTCCACGAGCTCATCGCGGCCAAGCACATAGCGATACAAGGACGCTGGAGCGGTTCCGATGGCCGAGGCGACGGATCGCATCGTCACGGCGGACAGGCCCTGGGTATCAGCTATGGAGATGCCTGCGCCAGCGATCTCAGCGCGGCTGTGCACTGGCGACGGGCCGCGCGATGCACGCTCTGGCCGGGTCCAGATGCTCGGCCCGTGCCTGTTCGCCGCCCGCTCGCTAGTCATTGCGAACACTGTACCCAGTAAGGTAGCCTTCTTCTATAGCGAACAACGATCGCAGTAAGTTCCTGGACAGTGACGACTCAGGGAGCGGGAGTGAACGAGCAAACGGGATCGGCGTTGGAGAGTCCCTGGACACCGACGCGATTCGCACGCAATGGCTCGGTGGAGATCGCCTACGACAGGCTGGCTGGGTCGGAGGGCGAACCGCTGCTGCTTGTGATGGGGCTCGCCGTTTCCCGATTCTGGTGGCCCGTCGGCCTGTGCCAGGCGTTCGCCAACCGCGGCTTCGCGGTGGCCAGATACGACCAGCGCGACGCCGGTCAGTCAAGCCGGATGCCGGACACCGGCAAGAGCAATCCGTTCCTGGCCGTCGCTCGCAAGCGCGGTGCCTACTCATCGGAGGACATGACCGACGACGCGATTGCCGTCCTTGACGAGCTCGGCTGGGAACGGGCACACATTTTCGGCGCCTCACTGGGCGGAGTCATTGCTCAGCGCATCGCGCTCCGCCACCCCGACCGGGTGCTCAGCGTGGTGTCGGCGGCCGCCATGCCGGGCGATGTATCGGGGGTCGGCGGTGCGCGGTACGTGCACTTCGGCATGCTGGCCAAGCTGGCCCGGATGAAGGTGCCCGAAGGACGCGACGGCGATATCGCCCTGTCGCTGATGGTCGCTCGGGAGACCGCATCCCCGGCCTATCCGTTTGACGAGAACGCAGCGCGCGAATGGATCGAACGCGACGTAGACAGCGGGCCCCGCGACACCAAGGCACAGAGCAGGCAGGTCGGCGCTGCATGGCACGGCCCGAAGCTGCGTGATCTCCGCAAGCCGACCCTGGTCCTGCACGGTGACGCAGACCCGATCCTCCGCGTCAGCGCAGCGCGTGCCACTGCCCGCGCGATCGACGGCGCCAGGCTGGTCATCCTTCCCGGTGTCGGCCACGACCTTCCGGCGCCGCTCTGGCCCGCGATCGCTGATGAGGTCAGGCAGCTCGCCGATCGGGCGCATCCGGCTGCGACTGCGAACGGAAGCAGCCGACCATAGATCTAGCTAATCTGGAGCACTTTTCTGAGGACCAATTCGACGCGGCCACGTCGCGGATCAGGTCCTTAGACGATTGCGGGTCAAGTGCCGCGTCGAGCAGCATGTCGAAGACGATCCTGTGCAGGTACGTCTCCTGCTCTCCTTCTAGAGAATCTGCGCTCTTCAAGTGCTCGCTGCTGACGACATCCTTGAAAATTGCGTCGTCGTCTGGCCCGAATCTAAATATGACAAAAGATTCGGCGAAGACCGTGTGCTGTGCCTCGAGCGGCAGGACGCGCAGGGTCACGTTAGGCCGGTCCGCGTCGTGCAGTAGGCGCATGAGCTGATCATGCATGACCTGGTCAGAGCCGATCCGGCGATGCAGGATCGACTCGTCGAGCACGACCGACAGCTGCACGATGGATTCGCGAGTCACCAGGCGCTGACGTTGCATCCGCACCTTTACCAGGCGCTCAACCATCGATGGCGGAATTGGCTCGACCTTGGCATAACTGCCGATGATATGTCGCGCATATGCCTCGGTCTGAAATAGGCCGGCCACGACCTCCACATGCCAGATCGCCATGGATGTGGCCTCATGTTCGAGGCCAATAAATTCCTGGTAGTCCGAAGAGAGGCCATCGGCATAGTCTTCCCACCAGCCCCGTTGGGCGGCATCCTTGGCGAGGTCGAGCAGCCGTTCCCGCCGTGTTCCGCCGACCTGGTAATAGTCGAGCAGCTTCTCGACTTCTTGCAATTTCAGGCCGGTTCTGGCCAGCTCATACCGGCTGATCTTCGACGGCGACCATTTGAGCGCGTTGGCCACGACATCACCGCTCTTGCCGGTGCTCTCCCTGATCGCGCGCAGTTCCGCGGCCAGCCGCCGACGTCGTACAGTCGGGCTCCCTGGCGTGGTCATCTGCGGTCGTTCCTCCTCGGGGTCGGCGGGAGAGATAGGACAGGCGGCTCCTGGTGCGACTTTCATTGCACCTCACGATGACACGCGGGCGCAACCACGCTGACTGCGACGCGAAGGGTGCAGGAAAAGGGTTTGGGCACCCTCGATCGGGCCCAGGCGATCCCTGCGTGGGGGTGGACTCGAGGCACAATGCCGAGAGCGGCGCGTACGTCTCCGAAAGATGGGGGTCGTGGCGCCCTAAGTTATCTGAGGCGCTGGCCAGCCTTGGGAGCAGCGCCCAGCCAATGGACTGCTTCAGGCGTGGTAGAAGACGTAGGGGATGGCGTGTGTTCCGCTGGCCTGGACGTGAACGGCGGTATGCGCCGCCGCCGCAGGTGTCGCAGTCGCCGCGAGAATGGAACCAGCCATGCCGAGCGTCACGATAGCGGGAATGGTCAGAACTCGCCCGAGGCGCATGATTCCTCCATGACGTTCCCGCCGACCGCAGCATCGCTGACCTGGGCTGCTGCCCTGACGGCGCATCTTTGTCAGGCCGAGGCCTTTTCCTTGTCTGAGTCTATTGTTAAGTGATCGGCAGACAATTATCTACTCACTGAATCAACAAAAAGCGTCACTAAAGGATGCGCTGGAATGTTGAATTTAAAGTGCATTGAAAGACGGCATGAAACTTTCATTACTCATTTGGCCGTCCGGCATTGCGGCGTCAGTTCAATAGCCGCCTACGTCCGATAACTGCACTTGTTTCCTTAATGTTCGGGTAGTAAAGTTCGCTGCGTGCCCACCGTCACCACGGCCGGCGCCCTCATAGGCCGCGACTCCGAGCTGGCGACGCTTGTCAAGCTCGTGACCGAAGCGGCGGGCGGTGACGGCGGAACGGTCCTCATCGAGGGCGAGCCGGGCATCGGGAAATCCACGCTCGTGCGCACGGCGCTTGCCGATGCGGCAGCGAAGACCTGCCGGGTCTTCTGGGGATCGGGCGATGAACTCGGCCAAGCGCTGCCGTTGCTGCCGTTGCTCGAGGCACTAGAAGTTCGCGAGCCTTCGCCAGGCAGCGCCAGGCAAAACACGATTCTCCGCTTGCTGCGCGGAGAAGTCGCGGCCGAACGCGGCACCGACGTTTCGGCCGCTGTGGCCGAGCAGTTGCTGGCACTCATCGCTGAGCACGCTGCCGCGCAGCCGACAATCATCGTCCTTGATGATCTGCAATGGGCAGACGAGGCCACTGTCGCGCTGTGGGGTCGACTGGCTCGTTCCATGACTGCGCTGCCGTTGCTTCTGATCGGGATGATCCGGCCTGTCCCGCTGCGCGAGGACCTCATGGCGCTTCGCCGCTCGCTTGGCGACGTAGCCAGGATCCAGCTGTTGGGCCTGTCAGATGCTGCGGTAGTCGAGCTCGTTGCAGGCTTGACCGGCGGAGAACCGGCTGACAAGCTGCTGCAGCTCGCGGCCGGCGCAGCAGGCAATCCGCTCTATGTAACCGAACTCATTGCTGCGCTCGCGCGCAGCTCCAGCCTCGAGGTAACCGCTGGCGGCAAGGCAGAGCTGACGAGCGGCCATGCCCCGAGTTCGCTGTCGGCGGCTATCGCCGACCGGCTCGGATTCGTTTCCGGGTCGGCCCGTGACGTGCTGCGGGCAGCGGCACTGCTGGGAGTCGACTTCACGGTCGCGGACCTCGCCATCGTGCTAAGGCGTCGCGTGGCCGATCTGCTCCCAGCCGTTGACGAATCGCGAGCGGCGGGCGTGCTGGCAGAGTCAGGCAAGGCCCTGGGTTTCCGGCACCCGATGATCAGGTCCGCGCTCTACGACGAGATGCCTGAGGCGGTGCGTTCTGCCTGGCATCGCGACGCTGGTCAGGCTCTGGCGGAAGCCGCGGCACCGCCGGATCGCGTGGCGAGGCAGTTGCTCGCAGCGCTCGGCGAGGCAGACGGCGGAGCGGCGAAACCCGCGAGTGAGCCGCTGGACGAATGGGTCCTGGTATGGCTTGCCCGCACTGCCGATCTTCTTGTCGGCCAGGCGCCCCAAGTGGCCGTCGACTTGCTCAGTAAAGCCGTCGCGACCTGCCAGGTTGGCTCAGTTCAGCATGACAACCTCGTGGGCCATCTGGCCGAAGGGCTCTACCGGGTCGGCGACGCCGCCGGGGCAGAGCAGGTAGCCAACCGGGCCCTGGCGCACGCAGTCGATCCCGACTTCCTGGTTGACCTGCATTGCACTCTCGCCCAATGTCGCATGCGGGTCGGCCGTTCCGCCGAGTCGATCGTGACGCTGAACAATGCATTGGAAACGCCGAACATTTCCGGCGGGCATCGCGCGCGGCTGCTCGCACTTGCTGCGCGCACGTACTGCAGTCTCGGTCAGGTAGAAAAGGCCGGCCAGGTTGCCACCACAGCGCTGACAGAGGCCTCGGAAGCAGGCGATACCTGGGCGATGGCCTGGGCATTGCACGTGCTCACCATCGTGACAGCGGTGCAGGGCCAGCTGACCGATGCGCTGCCCCTATTCGACCGGGCCTTGCTCGTCACACAAGCCGATCCAGCGCTCACCGACCTGAGACTGCTGCTCCAGATCAATCAGGCTGTCGCGCTGGGCAGCCTCGACCGGCACAACGAAGCGATCGAGGCAGCCAGGAAAGCGCGGGAACTGGCAGACCAGGTCGGGACGGCGGTCAGGCTGGCTCAGGCGCACAGCGCGCTCGGCCAGTTGCTCTTCGACACCGGCCGGTGGACCGAGGCACTCGCGGAGGTCCAGACGCTGCAGGAGGATCTCAAGGAGCCTGCCGCAGCTTGCTGCGATTTCGGCGTTGCGGCCGCGATCTTGTTCCACCGCGGTGACATCATCGGAGCCCACCAGAACCTGGCTGCGGCGATCCCGCACGCCGATCGCCTCGGAAGCCGCGTCATAGCGCCGCTGGCTCTGGCCAGGAGTCAGGACTGCGAGCAAGCTGACGCGCTGCCTGAAGCGCTCGCGGTATTGACGGCGGGCTTTGACGACAACACAGAGGAACTCGAGGAGATCGAGGAGTTGCTGCCGGACGCGGTCCGGCTCGCCACTGAAGTTGGTGATCTTGAGACGGCCAAGGCACTGACTGGTCATGCTGCTTCGCTAGCGGTTGACTCGGAGATTCCGCATCGTCAGGCGATCGCATTGCATTGCCGCGGGCTGGTCGACCAGGACGCGGGCCGGCTGCTGCGCGCGGCGGAGCGCTATCTGGACGCGAACCGCCCGCTGTTGCGAGCTAAGGCGCTGGAGGCTGCTGCCCGGTGCCTGGTCAGCAATGGCGATCGGGCACCGGCGCGAGCTGCGTTCATCCAGGCCGTGGAGATCTACACGGCTCTCGGAGCGACGGCCGACGTCGCGAGGATCCAGGCCAGGTTCCGACCGCACGGCATTCGCCGTGGCCCGCACGCGAAGCACCGGCAGGCGCGCAGCGGATGGGAGAGTCTCACCCCGGCAGAGATCAAGGTCGCGCAACTCGTGCAGGACGGCCTCTCGAACCCGGAGATCGCGGCGCATCTGTTCCTGTCCAGGCGAACGGTCGCGACCCACGTCTCGCACATCTTGAAGAAGCTGAACGTTAACTCGCGGACTGATATCGCTCGCGAGGCTGCCTTGCGCACGATCGGCACGAAGTGACGGCCTGATCCGAGAGTCGCCAGGAGGAGCAAGCTACAGAAAGTCGCGGTCGTCTCCGCGCCCCTGAATCGCATCGGCCTCGTCACCGATGGGATCGTCTTGCAGCGCCAGGGTGAAGTACACGGCCTTTCCGCCTGGCGTCCGGTAGACGCCCCAGTCGGTGGAGAGGCTGGCGACGATAGTTAGGCCACGTCCGGCCTCCGCGTCGACGGCGGCGTTCAGCGGAACAGGCCAGGTGCGCGAGGTGTCGTGGACGTAGACGCGCAGATGTCCGCATGAGCAGGTGACGAAGAGCTTGACCTTCTCCCCTGTCTCGTGCCTGATTGCGTTGGTGACGAGCTCGCTCGTGAGCAACGCGGCCACGTAAGGGTCGACCGGGACGCCCCACGCGTAGATGGCTGCCCGGACATAGCTACGGGCTTCGGCTGCTGCAGCAGGATGAGCGCTGAGCGAAAGCCGGAGCGGGCGTTGGAGCTCCTGGCGGGCTTGCGCCACCGTGCTTATCGCAGCAGTGCCCATCGCCGCAGTGCCCATCGCAGCAGTGCCCATCTGCATTCCTCGCCGCGGTTACACCGTCAGGCCCGGCCGCGCAGCTCACACCTGCGCGGCCAGGCCGGACAGTTCCAATCACCCGCTAGATCTGGTTCGTGCCGAACAGGTTTCACTACAAATGCTGGTGAAACTTTCACCGAGAGACATCGGTCTGCTGACGGATGTTGGACATGCAAAGCGGAATTGCGGCTCAAAGAGAAGGCCTGGATGGCCTGGAGGAGTCGGTCGAACTATGCGTCTCTAGCTGAGAACGGCCTCGTCGTAACTGATCTCAGGCCTGGCCGGCTCGGGGAACAGGTTCCTGGCGCCGATCCACTCTTGCGTCGAGTCGAAGACTTCCTTCGTGTAAGGCAGGAACACGATCCGCTCACCGGTGCCGAACGAACGGACGTCGACCTTGTCCCGGTACTTCTCGGGGACGGCATGCAGGTGGTAGTGCTTATACGCCTCGGCGTGCAGGTCGATCTCCATCTGCGCGCGGCGCAATGCGGCGAGGTACTTGTCGACGTCGGATTTGCTGGCGTCGTCGCCAGTGACCAGGAAACCGATCATGAACGTCGCGTCGACCACTTTGCGGAAGCCGAACGACTCGGCGATGTAGAGCGGCACGCCCCAGGCCGTAGCGGCCTCCACCTCCCGGTCGAGCAGCGCGTCAAGGCGCTCGTTCGGCGGCCCCTGGAAGGTGAGCTTGACCTGATCGGTCCCGAGCACCGGCTCCAGGGCCTGGAGCGTGGCGAAATGGCTGCCGGAGTGGTAGCCGACTCCGACCGGCACATCGGCCAGGTCCTCTGGCTTGCGGATCGGCGACTCGGGCGGAACCACGACGGCGCACGGCGCCACCGAGTACGCGGTCGTGATGAGCTGCCCTGAGCCTTCGCGGGCGGCGGTGTTCGTGGCCCAGTGGCATGCGCAGCTGACGTTGGCTCCGCTCCTGCCTGCCTCGAAAGTCTCGAACGCGCCGGTCTTAATCTCACCGCCCGCGTCGCGAGGCGCTCCGTGGATGCCGTAGTCACCGTTGGTGACGAAGCTGTACTCGAGGCCCTCGGCACCGAAGAAGCCCTTCTCCTGGGCAACCCACTCCTGCAGCCGGCCGTGCGGCATGATCTTGAGTGCCATCCGAAAGCCTCCTCAGCCCCCCGACCTCTCGATGGGTCCAGGCTAATCCCGGCTCTGGCTCGGTCAACATACGGCCGCCGAGCGTAAAGTCGCCAAGGACGGCCAATTCATCGGCGGCAGATGCGCACCGAAGGGACATCGCCTATGTCCGAAACCGTTGATACCCGCCCGTCGACTCGCGTGCAGCCGCACGAGCTGCCGGCCTCACTGCGCGAAGCTGGGCTGGACAACTGGATCCGCGAGCCGCTCGACGACGCTGTGGACACGAGGCGCCGGATCATCATGCCACCCGCGACCGCAGTGATGGGCACGCCCGCCAGCGCCTATAAAGGCGCCTTGCTCGCCGAGGCGAAGAATCCCGACACGATCTTCATGATGGGCGACAACCCGGCGCTCCCGAAGATGCCTGAGCGGCCGGTACTGAAGGACTTCTTCCAGCTCCGGTTGAGCAAGATCGGGGTCATGCACCTCATGCAGAGCGCGCGCGTCGCGCGCGAGAATGGCATGGACGAGAAGGTGATCATCGCGTGCCTGCTGCACGACATCGCCATTGCTGGGCTGCTGTCGGCCAATCACGGCTATTGGGGCGCGCAGATGGTGGCACCTTACGTCGACGAAGAGGTGGCCTGGGCGATTCAGAAGCATGAGGCGCTGCGGTACTTCGCCGATGAATCGGTCGGCTACACCTATCCTCAGGCCTACATCGACTACTTCGGTCCGGACTACCAGCCGCCGGACCATGTCCGCCGCGATGCTGAAGAGGCCAGGAAGCACCGCTGGTATATGAGCTCGCGGCTGCTGACCATCAATGACATCTACTCCTTCGACCCCAACGTGGTCGTCGACTTCGACGAGTTCGAAGACGTGATTGGCAGGAACTTCCGGCAGCCGGAAGAAGGCCTCGGCTTCGACGGATCACCGGTGGCGCACATGTGGCGAACGATGATCTGGCCGAACAATTTCCTGTAGGCCAGATCAGGCGGTGGATCGTTCGGGTGTGGCCGGCCGGAGCCGTGAGCCGCGCGAACATGCACTTACCCCGATCTGCGCTCCTATGAATGGGTCATACGACCCCAAACCTCCCTTCCCCGAGAAAGTAACTCGGGGCAAGAGCCCAGCCGCCAGCCGACCTTGTCACTACCTCGTGTCACGGTGTTCATCATGGCGCCGACCAGATTTCCCGAGACCGGCCGATTAGCAGGCTTAATGACCTACACGGAGTTTGCGGAGGCCGGTGTTCGCAACTCAGAGACGTGCTCAGACCGTGGTGGCGATTCCGCCGTCGACTGGCACGACTGCGCCCGTCACGTAGGAGCCAGCTCGCGATGACAGGAACACGGCCACCCCCGCCATGTCATCGGGGCGCCCGATCCGCCGCAGGGGAGCGGCTTCCGCGATCGCTTCGCCGAAGTTCGCCAGCGTGTACGCCATCATCTTTGACTCGAACGGGCCTGGCGCGACCGCGTTGACGGTGACGTGCCTGGGCCCGAGTTCCCTTGCCAGCACGCGCGTCAGGTGGTGCAGGCCGGCCTTGCTCGCCGAGTAGGAGTAGGTGGGCAGAGTGGGGACGTGCAGCCCGTCGATGCTGCCGATGTTGATCACCCTTGCCGGGTCGTCGTGGACGCCGGCCGCCTCGAGCAGCGGCAGGAATGCCCTGGTCAGGAAGAACGGCGACTTCAGGTTGAGGTCGAGCACCTTGTCCCAGGCCGACGCCGGGAACTCCTCGAGCGGCGCTCCCCATGTCGCGCCTGCGTTGTTGACAAGGATGTGCACTTCCCGTTCCCGCTCGCCGATCTCGCGGGCGAGGCGCAGGCACTCGGCCTCGGTCGACAGGTCAGCCTGGATCGCCGCGACCTGACCGAACTCAGACAGCTCGTGCTCGGCGGATGCGCAGCCCTCGGACTTGCGCGAGCTGATGTACACCATCCTTGCGCCGGCCTGGAGCAGGCCACGGGAGATCATCAGGCCGATTCCGCGGGTTCCCCCGGTCACGACGGCCGTCTTGCCGGTCAGGTCGAAGAGATCCATGAGCTACCCGCTTCCGATGACGAGATGATCGTCCCTATTGTCCATCCTGGCCTACCGGATTCGTGCCTGGCCGGCGAGTCCGGGTGAGGTGCCCAGCGCGCGGGCCGGGGTTGCCCGCGCATTTGGCGATGATCTAGGTTTTCGGCCATGCACGGCGTGGACCAGCTGACCGAGCAGATGATCCGTTCAGTCCTCGCGTACGCCGAGAACAGGCTGCGGCTCGACCCGGTGCCGCTCGATACGGGCTCGCGCGATCCGGCAGTGCTCGACCTGGCGCTCGGGGGCATGATCGGCGATGAAGGGAACGATCCAGACAAGGTGCTCGGCGCGTACGCCTCGGTCGTGGCACCGGCTGTCATATCCGTGGACAGCCCGCGCTTTCTCGGCTTCATCCCGGCTGCACCGACGAAGGCCGCGCTCCTGTTCGACATGCTCGTCTCGTGTGCCTCGATCCACGGCATCTCCTGGCTCGAGGCTGCCGGAGCGATCCACGCGGAGAACCAGGTGCTCGCCGTGCTAGCCGAACGCGCCGGGCTGCCCGAGTCGGCGGGCGGCTGCTTCGTTTCCGGCGGGTCGGCAGCGAACCTGTCCGCGATCGCGGTTGGCCGCGAGATGGCCAAGCGCAGGGCCGGCCAGGACGGAACCGGCAGAGCGCACACGCGCTGGCGCGCGCTGGTCAGCAGCGACGCGCACTCATCGATCTCGAACACGCTGCGCCTGCTCGAGATGGACCCGCTGGTCGTCACCACGACCGAGCACCGGCTGACCGGCGCGGCGGCGGCCGCGGCCGTGGCCGCGGATCCGGATCCCGGTTCCATCGCAGTGGTGGTAGCGACCGCCGGCACGACAAACGCCGGAATCATCGATGATCTGAACGGGCTGGCCGACGTGGCCGCTGAGCTGAGAGCCTGGTTCCATATCGACGGTGCCTACGGCGGGGCCGCACTTTTCGCGCCGAGCGTCAGGGAGAAGTTCGCGGGGATCGAGCGAGCTGACTCGCTGGTCATCGACCCGCACAAATGGCTGTTCACGCCGTTCGACTGCGCCGCGCTGCTGTACCGTGAGCCGGCGCTCGCCAAGACGGTGCACGCACAGCACGCCTCGTATCTTGACGTGATCCACGACAAGCCAGGGGAGTGGAATCCCAGCGACTACGCCTACCACCTGACAAGGCGGGCGCGAGGACTCCCGTTGTGGTTCTCGATGAGCGTCCACGGCCTCGCCGCGTACAGCGAAGCCATCGAGAAGGCGATCAGCCTGGCGCGGCAAACGGCCGCCGAGATTGAGAGCCGCGATTATCTTGAGCTGATCATGCAGCCAGAGCTGTCGGTCGTGATGTTCCGAAGGCACGGCTGGGAGCACGAGCAGTACGAGAGGTGGGCACAGGAACTGCTCGAGGACCAGATCGCGTTCATGCCGCCGAGCGCGTGGGAGGGCCAGACGGTGGCCAGATTCGCGTTCCTGCATCCGCATACCCCGATGGACCTGGTCGTGAGCGTTCTCGACCGGATGGCATGAGCCTGGCAGCGGCACGATGACCAGCGGGGGCGAGCCTGAGCCACGGACCCAGCCGACAGGAGGGGCTGCGTCGCCTGAGCAGGAAGCTGCGGCCAGGCGAATACTTGACCTCGGCAGCCATATCGCCGGGGTGCGCTCCCTCGGCCAGCCAAACTCGCTGGCCAGGCAGTTCGACTTCACCGACGACCAGTACGAGTGGCGGCGGCTCTTTGCCGAGCTGTTCGGCACGTTCCTGCTCGTCCTCGCGGCAGCCGGCGGCCCGATCGTCAACGCCCGATTCGGCGGGCACGCCATCTCGCAGACAGCGCTTGTGGTCGTGCCAGGCCTGATGGTGCTGGCGATCATCCTGTTCATGGGCACGGTGTCCGGCGCACATCTGAACCCGGCTGTCACCATCGCCTTCATGCTCCGCCGCGACTTCCCTTTCCGCCGGGTGCCCATGTACATCACCATGCAGTTCGCCGGTGCAGCGCTGGCCACGCTGGTCGTTATCGCGCTCGTAGGTAAGCAGGGAACCGCGGGCCTGACGCTGCCAGGTCACGGAATCACGACCGGTGCCGCGATGGCCTGGGAAACAGTGCTCACCGTCGGGCTGGTCAGCGTGATCACCGGCACCGCGTCCGGCGCTCAGCAGATCGGCGCCATGGCCGCCGTCGCCGTCGGCAGCTACATTGCTCTGGCCGGCGTGATCGGTGCTCCGGTCAGCGGGGCCTCGATGAACCCGGCCCGCTCGCTTGGGCCGGCACTAGTGCTCGGTGATTGGACCTCCTGGTGGGCGTATCTGGTCGGCCCGCTGCTCGGTGCCATCGTGGCCGTGGCGTTCGCTCACGTACTGCGCGGGCGCGGCGGCGGTGAGTTCGGCCGCCGGGCCGCACAGGGAACCTTGGGCATCGGCTGGCTGCCGGGGCGCAGGGAGCGTGATCCCGGCCACTCCGCAGGTCCATCACATGACGGCGCGGGCTGATCCGCGAGGCCGGGACTGACGGCGGGCTGAAGTAGATTCGGAGCTATGAATCAGCAGCCACTGACCCTGATGGCAGTCCACGCCCACCCTGACGACGAGGCATCCAGCACGGGCGGAGTACTGGCCGCCTACTCCGATCAGGGCGTCAAGACCATCGTCGTCACCTGCACCAACGGCGAGTTCGGAGACGGCCCGGCCGGCATCAAGCCGGGTGAGGACGGCCACGACACGGCAGACGTCGCGCAGACGAGGCTGGCTGAGCTCCGCGAGGCCGCCAAGCACCTCGGCGTGAGCGAGCTCGAGCTGCTTGGATACCACGACTCCGGAATGCCCGAGTGGGACTACCGGAACAACCCTGACGCATTCTGCAACGTCCCGCTCGAGAACGTCATTGACCGGATTGGCTCGCTGATCGAGAAGTACCGCCCGCAAGTCGTGATCACCTACGACCCGGACGGCGCGTACCAGCACCCCGATCATGTGCACGCGGCTCGTGCCGCGATCGGAGCCGTGGAGAAGACCGGGATCCCCGCCAAGCTCTATCTCGCCGCGATGCGCCGCAGCGAGTGGCGGCAGATCTTCGAGGCGCTGCGCGCGGCCGGCGAAGACGTGCCCGAGTGGGATCTGAGCGAGGAGGAGAGGCGCCAGATCGAGGAGTCAGAGGCACGGATCACTACCGAGGTGGACATCAGGCCCGTTCTCGACCGCAAGCGCGACGCGCTGATGTCGCACGCCAGCCAGATCACGGACTCCTGGTTCAGCAAGATCCCGCCGGATGTCGTGCAATCGGCTTTCGGCCGGGAGTGGTTCATTCGGGTGCGCAACCAAACGGAGGCGTCAGTCCCTGAGACTGACCTGTTCGCCGGCCTGCGCTAGCGTCTCAGCCTCAAGGTCGCGGCGCTTGCGCAGGTAGCTGAGCAGCACCGTAATCCCGAGCACGCCTGCCGGTGGCACGGTGATGAGCGCGGGCAGCTGATAGCGCCAGGAGAACTGGAACGCATCAGAGGCGATCAGCACGGCTGCGCCCGTCCCGAAGAACAGCAGGCACGCCTGCGCCAGCTGACGCCGCTTGAGCGAGGCGCGCCTGAACAAGACGAGCAGCGTGCCGGCGAAACCGGTGATCGCGAACACCGCCATCAGCGGCCCTGGCGCGTAGCCGCCGTGCAGCTGATAGGAGCGCAGGAACCTCGCCGGTCCCTTGCTGACCGAGGCGGGCCCGCCGTAAGCGGGCTCGAGACGGTGCCTGGTCACGATGGGACCGCCGGGTTGCAGCCGGAGGCCGAATACGATGCGGTGTCCTTTGCCGAGCGTCACCCAGTCGGGAAACGTCGGATAGGAGTCCTGGAACTGCCAGCGCGAGATCGGCGTGCCCACCTGGCTGGATGTCCTGGTCAGGGAGAACAGCTTCAGACCGTCTGCGGCCATGGCGACGAGAACCCGCCCTGGCTGCTGGACGAGGACCTGGTGATCGAAGCTAGCGATCACGGCGAAGCGGTTCATCCCGGGCGGCGCCACGTACGTCTTGACGGGCGAGCTCGCGTCGTGATCGAGCCAGTCGACGCCGTGTGACCGCTGCTCCTGCGTCGGGCAGAGCGGCCGCGCGTAGGCCGGAATCTTCAGGGTGGCACAATCCGCGGCGACCGCCATCCGGCCGTAGGTGGACACGCTCGGCGTCGCGGTGGCCAGCCAGAAATGGCCACTGACCAGCAAGGAGCCCGTCATGTATCCGACCACGGGGACTGCGAACCCTGCGGTCAGCGCGAGTCCCCTGGTCAGCATCGTTCGCCAGCCGCCGCCGATCGCGAGCACGAACACGAGCGCGGGCAGGATCAGGATCTCGCCGATCTGGCGGACCGTGGCCGAGGCGCCGAGCAGCAGGCCTCCCGCGATAACGGCTCCCAGCCTCGGTCCGTCCCGGCGGGCCAGCAGCACCGCTATGCCGGCGACGATCGCTGCCTCGAACCATATGTCCGGCATGATGTTCTGCTCGATCTGGACCTGGTAGGCGTCGAGCAGCAACGGGGCGACGGCGATCGCTGCGAGCCAGCGTCGCACGTCCCAGCGGATCAGGACCAGGTAGATGGTCGCCGCGAGGGCCAGCCCAACCAGGTGCTGGACCGCGGTTACCGTGCCCAGGTTGCCGACCGCGAGAATCGCCCGCAGCGGCGCCTTATAGCCAACCGGGTCGGCTCCCGGATAGGCGTTGTACAGGTACTTGATCGAGTCGATATACAGCAGCGCCGGGCGATAGGAGATCTGCGCCGTCACCCGCAGGGCAAGGCCGGCGGCCATCAGGATGACCAGCAGCCAATTGGCGGCTGTGCTGCGCCACGCTGCGCTGGCTGCGGCTGTAAGCGACCCGGCCGCCACGGTGCGCCGACCCTGGCGACTGGGTCGTTCGCTCACGGAGCCTGGGCGGCCATCTCCCGTGGTCGTCCTGGCACAGTGTCAGCGGGGACGGGCGCACGGGGCTTACGGATCGCCAGGATCAGGGCGGCGATGCCGAGCGCGCCGGCGGGTGGCAGGGTCACGATCGCCGGGATCTGGTATCGCCACGTGAACTCGAACAGATCGGATACCCCGAGGACGATCACGCCAGAGGCGAAGAAGAACAGGCATGCCAGCGCCGCCGGGCGAGCCGCGGCGAACCGGGGCCGGCGCATGAAGGCGATGACCGAGCCCGCCAGGCCGGTAATGAGGCACAGCAGGAACAGCGGGCCGGGCGTGTACCCACCGCGGAGCTGGTACCAGCGCAGGAACTTCGCGATCGGGGCGTTCACCTGCGGAGCGCCGCCGTACTTGGGATTCAGCATCGTCAGCGTCGAGCTCTGCAAGGAGCCGAGGTCGAGCCAGATCTTGTTATTCCTGACCGAGATCCACGGGCCGTACTGCGCCGTCGGGTAATGCCGCTGGAACTGCCAGCGCACGATCGGGGTGTCGCCCTTGCTGGTGTACCTGTTGAGCGCGAACAGCTTCATCGAGTCCTTCACGATGGCCGAGGCCACCCTCGTTGGCTGCTGCCGCTCCACCGCCCTGTTGAAGTCCGCGACCAGGCTGTTCTTCTGACCCAGGTACCCGACAGGCAATGTCTCGTCGTAGAGGCGCAACGGCGAGTAGGCGCCGTGATCGAGCCAGTCCGGCCCCATCGCCTGCTGCTGCTTGGTCGGGCAGAGCGGCTGCTCGATCTTGGGCAGGTTGATCGTCTTGCAGTCAACCGCGCCGGCCATCCGGCCGTAGGTGAGACTGACCGAGGACCTGGATATCCAGAAGTGACCGGCGAGCTGGTAATCCGCGCTCAGGTAGAACAACACAGCCAGCCCGAACGCGCAGGTGACAGCGGTAGCGTTCTGCAGGACCTTGCGCCACCCGCCGCCCATCACCACGACGAAGATCAGGGCGGGGATGATCAGTACCTCACCGACCTGGCGGATGCCGACGGACGCGCCGAGCAGCGCACCGCCGATCAGGGCCAGCTTCATTCCCGGCTGCCGCCGCCACAGCAGAACTGCGATCCCGGCAACGACCAGCGCCTCGAACCAGATGTCGGGCATGATCATGGACTCGACCTGGACCTGGTAGGCGTCGAGCAGCACGGGAGCCATGGCCAGCGCGCCGAGCCAGCGCGGCACTCCGCGGCGGATCAGGACGGCGTAGATGGTGACCGCGATGGCAATGCCGAGCAAGTGCTGTACGACCTCGACGGTGCCGAGGTCGCCGACCAGCAGGATCGCCTTCAACGGCACCTTGTAACCGACCGGGTCCGAACCGGGCCAGTTGTCGTACAGGTACTTAAGGGTGTCGATGTAGATGATCGCCGGGTGGTACGCAATCTGCGCCAGGGCGCGCAGCGCGATGCCGAGCGCGATCAGGATCGAAGCGAGCCAGTGATGCCGCAAGACGAGGGGAAAGCGGCGGATCCGCGCAACGACGCCGCGGCGGCGCCCGTTCCAGCCGTCGGGCCCGGCCAGGCGCGCAATGACCATCTGCACCTGCTGGCCGTTCGTCGTGGTCGATGTGGCGGGAGAACTGCCGTTCGCCTCGGCAGTGCCAGAAGCCGTCGCGGAGTCAGGTGCCGGCGAATCGGACCCCGACTGTCCGCTTACTGGCTGAGTTCGCATGTACGGATGTCCCGATCGTGGCTGGCTGTACCGTGTTCGCTGTGTTGGGCCTGCCGCAGCGCCCACTGGCTGATGGCGCTTGCCGGGACCCATACCCGCATGACCCTGCCGTTAGCGGCAGTGCCCGCAGGACAGCCTCCCAAACGGTGGCCACGAGACTAACTGGTGCTTTCCCGCTGAGACTACCGGACCACCGGAGCAGCGCTTTCGTAGCCTATCCGGTCGCAGCGGACAGTGCCGGCGGTGCTGATGAAGCCCAGGCAAATTGTCAGAGTCTTTACTTATCGTGGCGCCGTGCTGGACTTGGCGCGACCCCATGACCAGCTGCCCTCGCCGCGGGTCGGCTGGGCAGAGCTTCGGGCGGCCGTGCGCGAAGAGCAAGGGCAGCTGAGCGCACCGCGCGCAGGATCCGCCCGGCTGTGCAGCGTCTGCCGCGGCCCCGCCGGACCTGGCAGCGCCCGGTGCTTTCAGTGCGAGCTGCACTGGCAGTGCGCTGCAGGAGATCTCGCCGATGCGGTGGCGCCGGTCGCGTTCGCGATCAAAGGCGGTCCGCACGCCGCGCGGCTCTGGCAGTACAAGTCGCAGCGGGTTCCGGCAGAGGAGGCGGCCGGGCATGCGAAGACGATCAGGGCCATGCTCCTGGTTTTCCTGCGCGATCATGGCCCGTGCTTGTGGTGCTCCGACGGTGTTGCCCCGCCGACTCACCTAGCCGTGGTGCCGACGGGCAGAGCGCGGCCCGGCCCGCATCCGCTGCGGTCACTGGTGCAGCGATACCTGACGATCCCGTGGGCCGGCCTTACGGCAACGCCCGGCGCTGAGCAGGTCAGGGACCTGGATCCGGGCCGCTTCAGGTCCACCCCGCTGCCTGGCGCTCGCGTCTTACTGGTCGATGACACCTGGACGACCGGTTCGAGCGCCCAGTCCGCCGCGATGGCGCTGCGCGCTGCGGGAGCCAGATCGGTCGTGACGGTCGTCCTCGGCCGCCATCTGAGCGGGCCGGCTGCGGAGCAGGCGGGTTTCGGGCCGGCCGCAATGCCATTCCTGATGGACAGCTGCGCGGTTCATAAGGACCATCCTGTCCGCCCGCGACCGTAGGCTTGAGTACGTGATGACCGCCACGTCCGCGGCGCAGAAACCAGCGCCCAAGGTAGGCCGCAAGGCGGCCAAAGCGGAGCCGTCAAGGACCGCGCTGGTCCGCCGGGCCCGGCGGATCAATCGGGAGCTCGCTGAGCTTTACCCGGACGCGCACACCGAGCTGAACTTCACCACGCCGCTTGAGCTGCTGGTCGCGACGATCCTGTCGGCGCAGACAACGGACAAGCGGGTCAACATGGTCACGCCCGTGCTCTTCGCCAGGTACCGCAGCGCCGCCGACTACGCGGCCGCGGATCGCGAGGAGTTTGAGAAGCTCATCGTGACGACAGGCTTCTTCCGGAACAAGACCAGCAGCATCATCGCGCTCGGTCAGGATCTGTGCGAGCGGTTCGATGGCGAGGTTCCCCGCAAGCTTAGGGACATGGTCACCCTGCCCGGCGTGGGCAGGAAGACGGCGAACGTGGTGCTCGGCAACGCGTTCGGGATTCCCGGCATCACCGTGGACACCCACTTCGGGCGGCTCGCCAGGAGGTTCGGCTGGACCAAGTCCGACGACCCGGTCAAGGTGGAGCAGGAAGTCGGGTCCTTGTTCCCGAAATCGGAGTGGACGATGCTTTCGCACCGGCTGATCTGGCACGGCCGGCGGGTCTGTCACTCGCGCCGGCCGGCCTGCGGTGCGTGCGGGATCGCGGCGCTCTGCCCGTCCTATGGTGAGGGCCCGACCGATCCGGTCGTGGCGGCCAAGCTGGTCAAGCCGGGGCCGTTCTCGTGACGGCGGCGGGATACGACCGCGAACCAGAACCTGCCGCAGCCGACTCGGGCCAGATTCCGCTCTGGCTGCGGGCGCTGGCGAGGGCAGCCGCGCAGATGAGCGTGCCCGCCGGGCTGCGTCCGCCAGCATCCGGAGGCCGGCACTCGGCGATCCTGATCCTGTTCGGCCCTGGGCCGGCCGGCCCTGACCTGCTGCTGGTGCAGCGCAGCCAGTCGCTTCGCCGGCACGCTGGCCAGCCGGCGTTCCCTGGCGGTGTGATCGACGCCGAGGACGACGGGCCGGTCGGCGCGGCCCTCCGCGAGGCGGCCGAAGAGGCCGGTGTCGATCCGGCCGGAGTAGACGTGGTCTCGGTGCTGCCTGACTTGTACATTTCGCGCACCGGCTACCGCGTGTCGCCGGTGCTCGCCTGGTGGCGTAAGCCGGTGCCGGTCGCGCCCGGCGACCCGGCCGAGGTCAGTGCCGTCGCCCGGGTTCCGGTTGCGGAGCTAGCCGATCCAGGGCGGCGGCTGATGATTAGGTATCCGGGCGGTCATGCAGGACCGGCGTTCCTAGCTGGCGAGATGCTGGTCTGGGGCTTCACCGCGTTCGTCATCGACCGGCTGCTGGCGATGGGGGGCTGGGAACGACCATGGGACCACGACGAAGTCGCCGAATTGCCGGCTGGCATGCGCTTGACGGGCATCGACAGCCCTGGTCCGGTGAACTGAGCAATCGGCTCGCGCCGTTCCATGCGGCCCAGATCAAAAGATACCGTTAAGCCGTGTCCGGCGACCTTCTCGATCTGGTGCTGATCGCGCTAGCGGCGGCATTCGCCGTGGCCGGGTACCGGCAGGGTTTCATCATCGGCGTGCTGAGCTTCATCGGTTTCACCGGAGGGGCGCTGGCCGGCATCTACCTCGCGCCGGGCCTCGCGACAGCGCTGACCAACCGCCAGAACCTGCAGGCGGTGCTGGCGATCATCGCGGTTTTCGCCGCTGCGGTAGCCGGAATGCTCGTCGCGTCGACGGTCGGGGTGCTGCTGCGCTCCCATGTGACAGGGCGCCCGTCCACGCTGATCGACTCGATCGGCGGAGCGGCCGTCAACGTGGTCGCGATTCTCGTGCTCGCCTGGCTGATCGGAAACCTGATCGCCTATGCGCCGCCTTTCCCGGCCATTTCCCGGCAGGTCAATAACTCCCTGCTGCTGCGCGGGGTCTCCCGGCTGATCCCGCAGAGCGCCACGCCCGAGTTCACCGCCTTGCGCAAGCTGCTCAGCACGCAGCCCTACGTGCAGGTCTTCGGTGCACTCGGAGCTGAGACCGCGCTGAACGTGCCGAAACTCGACGCGTCCGTGCTGCATTCGCCAGGCCTGCGCAAGGACCAGAACAGCGTGGTGAAGATCGAGGGACTGGCTCCCGCGTGCTCGCGGACCATTGAGGGCAGCGGCTTCGTGATCAGCAAGGACCATGTGGTCACGAACGCTCACGTGGTGGCAGGCATCGATCGGCCGGAGGTCTACACCAGGATCGGTTCCGGCGCGCACCCTGCCCGCGTCGTGCTGTTCGACTCGGACAGCGACATTGCCGTGCTGTATGTGCCAGGCCTTCACCTGCCCGCCCTGCATTTCGACGACTCGGCGACGTTCGGCGCCAGCGCGGTTGTGGCCGGTTACCCGCTCGACGCGTCGTTCACCGCCAGGCCGGCCCGCGTGGGCAGGTCCGAGCTCGCGAGCGGCCCTGACATCTACAACACCAAGCGGGTGGTCCGCGACATCTACCCGATCCGCGCCGTAGTCAAGCCCGGTAATTCGGGCGGTCCGCTGATCGCCACGAGCGGCCGGGTCTATGGCATGGTGTTCGCCGCTGCTGTCTCCGTACCTGAGACCGGCTACGCGCTCACCGCCAGCGAGCTTTCCGACGACGTCAGGGCTGGCGCGCACCGAACGGCGGCGACGGAAACCGGAGCCTGTCAGTAGCCTCGGCTAGCCGGTTAGCGGGACCCTGAGGTCGCCGGGAGGCACCTCGCCGAGGCCGCGGGCGTCGATCAGGTCGGCCAGCCCGTGCGTCGCTGCCACGATCGCGGCCAGGTCAAGCCCGCTGGTCTTCGCTCCTGCGCCCTCGGCATAGCCAGCGACCGCGGCCGCGCCGCGGCGGAGCAGCGTGATGGCGCCTGTGCTGTTGCCCCGCTTCGCGTGGGTCAGGCCAACCGCGATCTGGGCGAGCCCTTTCCACAGCGCGCGCTCGTCCGCCGGACAGGACTTCCACGTCGCCTCGAGCACCTCGTGGGCGTGAAAGGGCCTGCCGTCATCGATGAGACGCTGTGCGAGCTGCACCGCTTCGGCCGGACTGAGCCGCAAGTCTTCAGGCATCACAGGTTCGCCAGCGGCTCCGCGCGGCAGCGGTCTGCCGAGGCCGTCCCGCGGCCGGGCGTTCTTCGGCCGGCCAGCCGCATCCCGGTCGCGCTCAGGGTTAGCTTCCGGCAGCGTCACCGTTCGGGCTCGGGATCGAGCAGCCAGGAGCTCAGCTCGAGACCAAATCGGTCCGGGGTCTCCTCATGCGGGAAGTGCCCTGCGCCGTCGATCAGCCGCCACCGGTAAGGCGCGTCGACGTAAGTGCCCGACCCCCGCGCAGCGCGAGGCCGGACGCACGTGTCCAGCGCGCCGTGGATCTGCAGCGTCGGCGCCTGGACCGGGTTGCGCATCGCCTTTGCGTAGCGCATCCCGTCCGGCCGCAGTCGCGACCTGAGCAGCCAGCGGTGGTACTCAAGCGCGGAGTGGGCAACAGACGGCAAGCTCATGGCGGCCCGGTACACCCGCTCGGTGTCCGGGTCGGGCCAGCCTGGACCGGCCCACGAGGACAACAGCATCCCGACGCGCTCGGCGTGATTGCGCAGCAACTGGCGCTCGGGCAGCATCGGCATCTGGAAACCCAGCGCGTACCGGCTGCTGCGACCCTGGCCGAGCGGATCGGCCAGCACGGCAGCGCGCAGCCGGAGCGGGTGCGCAGCCGAGACGATCGCGAGCCGGCGGATGACCTTGGGGAAGTAAGAGGCCATGGTCCAGGCGATCATGCCGCCCCAGTCGTGCCCGACGACGACGGCGTTGGCCTCACCGAGCGAGCGGATCATCCCGGCAGCGTCCGATGCAGCGGTCACCAGGTCGTAGCCGCGTGGTGGTTTGTCGCTGCCGCCGTAGCCGCGCAGGTCAACGGCGACAGCGCGAAAACCCGCAGCGCTGAGCGTGCTGAGCTGGTGCCGCCAGGTCCACCAGAACTCGGGAAATCCGTGCAGCAGCAACACAAGCGGCCCGTCGCCGCTCTCTGCGATGTGAAAGCGCGTGCCGTTGGCGCTCACCGAGCGGTGCGACCACGGGCCGTCGAGATAAACCGACGCTTCGCCCCTGGTCATTGGCTACCCGGCTCGCACCGGCTCGGACCCCGGCTCGGAGTCCTCCCGCTTGATCATCGCCAGGTCATCCGAGACTGTGGTCCTGGTCTTGCGCAGTCCGCTCAGCCGCTTGAATCGCGTGATCCCGATCAGGATGGCAAGCGCGGCGAGCACGACGTAGGTGCCCGCGACGATCAGGAAAGACGCCCAGAGCCAGATGCCCGCGGTGTGCAGTCCGTACGCGTAGGCGAAACTCAGCACCATGAGCACGAGGCAGCCGACGAACGCGGCCATGCCGAACAGCGTTGCCCCGATGCCGAGCCTGCGGGCGTCGGCCTTGAGCTCAAGCTTGGCCAGGTCGACTTCATACCTGACGAGCTGCGAGATGTCGCTTACGGCCAGCGCGACCAGATCGCCGAGAGATTCCTTGGCGCCCGGCTCCTGGCCGGTGAACGTTGGTCCGGCCATACTCCCTCCTTTCCTAGCTGTCTAGTCCAGTCTCCCGCATGTGCTCATGTGATATTCGCTTGGCGTCCCATTCGGCGGTAACGGGATTTCCCAGATCGGGCGATGGCGAATGGCCGGTAAAGACGAAGCAGGCGGCGCCCCTTGTGGGGCGCCGCCTGAAACACGTCAGGCCGGGTTACCAAGCGTGCACCCTAACTGCCGGACAGGGCATCCTGACCGATCGCCTGTGACGTTCGGTCCACTTGATGCTCCTGCCTCGGCCGCCTCCCGCGGCTGGTCGCGCGTGGGTGCCCGGCTGCCGTGTCAGGACCAGTAGTCCGTGACTCATTTCTACGACGGATCCCCCGGCTTGGGAAGGCCTCGTCGTGATCGATTCGTGATCTTTATTGAAGCTGCTGTTCACATGCACGAGCGTCCGGCTCGGCGCGCCGGCCGCGGATGGACTCCTCGATTGCCCGGCGAAAGTCGAGCACCGGCCACCCGCGGGCCAGCGCGGCCCTGCGCAGCTGGCGGTCGGGGTTCACCGCGTGCGGATGGCCGACGGATTCAAGCATCGGCAGGTCGGTGAACGAGTCGCTGTAGGCGAAGCAGTCCGCCAGCGTGTAGCCGCGCTCGGTGGCCAGCTGCCGGATTCGGGCTGCCTTTCCCTCGCCGTAGGCGTAGAAGTCCATCTCGCCGGTGTACCGGCCATCGGCGTGCCGCATCTGGGTCGCGATGATGCCGGACGCGCCGAGCATCACCGCGATCGGACCGACCATCTCCTGGCCGGACGTGGACACGATAAACACGTCGCGACCTGCTGCCTTGTGCGCGTCAAGCAGCTTTCGAGCTTCTGCGTAGATAAGCGGCGCTATCGTCACGGCCAGGTTCGCCGTCACTATTTCGGTGACGCGTTCCACCGGCCAGCCCTTGCAGAGCTGGCTGACTTGCTCCTTGATCCGCTGCATCTGATCGTGGTCTGCGCCGCCCAGGCGGAAGACAAGCTGCGCGATGGCGCCGCGAGCCGCCTGAACGCTGTTAATCAGACCGTGACGATAAAATGACGGAACGAATGCAAGCGTGCTGGACCGCGAAATTATGGTTTTATCCAGGTCAAAGAACGCGGCCGCCGCTGCTGGCCGGCAGCCGGCCGGAGTATCCATGGCGCGCAGCATAGGTGACCTAGGTGAAATCCAATCTTCGTTACGTCTGACTGACTGGTAACTTTGCACCGCTGCGCGTAGGATTTCCTGAGTTACGGAACCGCTCTGTCCCCCCGGAGCCGGGCCGTACGGCGACCCCCGCTCTCCCCCCCGGCGGGGGTCGCCCCCTTTTACCAGGCCTTATGCCGCATCAAGCCGCCAAGTCGTGATCATGCGGGCGCACCGGCGAGCAGCCGGCCGAGCAGCGAGAGTGCGCCATCTTTTGACAGCGGCTCGTTGCCGCTGCCGCATTTAGGTGACTGAATACACGACGGACAGCCGGCCGTACATTCGCAGTCTGTAATCGCGAGCGCTGTTGCTCGCAACCATGGGCCGGCCGCGGCGAACCCGCGTTCTGCGAATCCCGCTCCGCCGTCGTGTCCGTCATATACGAAGACGGTCAGCCGGCCAGTCTGGTGATGCAGGTCGGTTGAGACCCCGCCGACGTCCCACCGGTCGCATGCCGCTACCAGCGGGAGCAGGCCGATGGACGCGTGCTCGGCCGCGTGCGCGGCGCCTGGCAGGTCAATTCCGGCCTCGGCAAGAGCGTCGCGCTGCATCGGGGAGATCGTCCACCACACGGCTCTGGTCCGCAGCGTCCTGGACGGCAGGTCGAGCCCGAATTCCCCGAGCCGCTGCCCGGTCTCCGGGCTTCTTCGCGTGAACGAGACCACCTGCCTGGTCACCAGGACATCGCCGAAGTGCATGACCGCATCTCCCCAGTCGGTACGCCGATGCTCGGCCGCGATCTGGATGTCGGTCAGCTGGCGGGCCGATGTGGTGAACCCCGGGTCACCCGGCTGGACAAGCGCGACGCCGTCGGCCAGATCCAGGTTCGTCACCAGGAAGAGGTCGCCCTGATGGGTGTAGACGGCGCCGGTGTGCAGCAGCGAATGGCTTGACGGTTCATCCATCGTCCCGATCAGCCGTCCAGTTGCCTGCTCGACCACGCGGATAGGCCGGCCCCCGGTTCCGCGCAGGCTGGCCAGCGGCGCCTTTCGCCCGGTTAGGTGCCAGCGCCCGCCACGATCCCTGAAGATTCCCTGCCGGGCCAGGTCGGATATCAGGCCGGGCGCCGCTGTCCCGAAGAGCCGGACGTCGGCGCTGGTCAGCGGGATCTCGGCGGCGGCGGCACACAGGTGCGGGGCCAGGATGTACGGGTTGGCCGGGTCGAGGACCGTGGCCTCGACCGGCTGGTGCAGCAGCGCCTCAGGGTGATGTACCAGGTAAGTGTCGAGCGGGTCATCCCTCGCGATCAGGATGGCCACCGCCTCGTCCTCGTTATCCATGCCCGCGCGCCCCGCGCGGCCCGCCTCCTGCCAGAGTGCCGCCCTGGTCCCCGGCCAACCCGCGATGATCACGGCGTCCAAGCCCGCGATATTGATGCCGAGTTCGAGCGCGGGCGTGGCCGCGAGCGCAGTGATCGCGCCGCTGCGCAGCCCTTCCTCGAGGTCCCGCCGCTCCTGCGGCAGATAACCGGACCGGTAAGCGGCGACTCGGTGGGCGAGGTCGCCAGCGCCGGTCTCGGTCAGGCGGCTCCTTGCCGCAGCCGCGGCCGCCTCAGCGCCGCGCCGCGACCTGATGAACGCCAGCGCCGGAACCTCGTCCCGCACCAGGTCGGCCAGCATGCCCGCGGTCTCGGCGACGACCGACCGGCGGAGTGGCGCGTCCGCTTCGCCGCGCATGCTGCTCAGGGGCGGCTCCCACATGGCGAACGTCACCGCTCCATGCGGCGCGGCGTCCTCGGTGACCGCCTCGGCCGGTAGGCCTGTGAGCAGCTCGGCTGCCTCGGCTGGCTCGCTGATCGTCGCAGACGCCAGCATGAACACCAGATCAGGCGCGTCGGCGTCACGGTGATGGGCGGCGACGCGGCGAAGCCTCCTGAGCACGTGCGCGACGTGCGACCCGAAGACGCCGCGGTAGCCGTGGCACTCATCGACGATCACGTACCGGAGCCTGCGCAGGAACCCGCTCCAGCGCTGGTGCTGCGGCAACAGGCCGTAGTGCAGCATGTCGGGCGTTGTGAGCATGTACGTCGCGTACTTGCGTGCCCAGGCGCGCTGGTGATGCGGCGTGTCGGAATCGACCACCGCCGGCCGCAGGCCCAGTCCCCGCCCTGCATGTGCCGCCCCGGCGGGACGGCCCCCGAGGATCCCGCCGCTGTGACCACCGAGGAAGTGGAGCAGGTTCAGCTGGTCGGCCGCCAGTGCCTTGGTCGGCGCCAGGTACAGCGCGGTCCCGCCCTCGCCGATCGCGGTCAGTGCGGGTGCCAGGTAGCCGACGGACTTCCCCGACGCCGTACCGGTGGCAAGGATCACATTCCGGCCAGCCCTGGCCAGCTCCGCCGCCGCGGCCTGATGCTCCCACGGTGCCGTGATCCCGGCCCTGGCGAACGCGCGCACCAGCTCGGGCGGCATCCAGCCTGGCCACGACGCGGGCCGGCCAGGCAACGCCGGCATCCGCTCGATGTGGGTGAGCCGTCCCGAGGATGCCCCGCGTCGCAGGATCGCCTGCGCGCCACGGGGAGCCCAGGTGGAGGGTGCCCCCTGGCCACCGGGCGGCGCCGTTCCGCTGTCGGCGAGCGGGTGCTGATCAGGCATGGTGTAACGAAGTTTGTCATCGGCAGGCCGGGTAACTCGAACTGTGATCTGGTATAGACATGTGCTCGGGCATGGTTGACTGCGCGGCGGGAGCATCACACCCGGCGCGCCGGACGAGATGTGCTCGGCCGACGGCTGGGATAATGGATGCATGGCGCAGGAGGAATCTGTGGATCTGAAGCTAGATCACCACAACAAGGACGGCATTGAGATCGTCGACGTAGAAGGCGAGATCGATGTCTATACCGCGCCCCGCCTCCGAGAACTCCTCATTGACCTGGTGAACAACGGCAATTACCAGCTCGTCGTGAACATGGAAAAGGTGGAGTTCCTCGACTCCACCGGCCTGGGCGTGCTCGTCGGCGGGCTCAAGCGCGTTCGTGCCCACGACGGCTCGCT